>JAFLST010000050.1 GCA_022510815.1 Christensenellaceae bacterium
TGGTCGCCGCTTTTCGGGAGGGTGCGGGAGGGGCTTTTCTCAGAAAAGCCGCCTCCCGCCGTTTTCCCCTTGTCTCCCGGCGGTGATCTGCGTATAATAGAGGTTGTTAGTTTATTGCAAGGGAAGTTTGTTTATGGGCAAAGGGTCGAAATCGATTGTAGCGGGCATGACGGTGCTGGGCATAACGGGCATCATCTGCAAGCTGGTGGGCGTGCTGTTCAGCATACCGCTGACGTGGCTCATCGGCGCGGACGGGCTGGGCGTGTTTCAGGCGGTGTTCCCGACCTACAATCTGCTGCTGACGGTTTCCTCGGCGGGTCTGCCGGTGGCGGTGAGCCGCATGGTCTCCCACTGTCTGGCCAAGGACGACCCCCGCAGCGCCAAGCAGGTGTTCCGCATCGCGCTGACGCTGCTGACAGCGCTGGGCTGCGTCTGCACCATCCTGATGCTGGCAGGCAGCGCCATGCTGGCCGCGCGGGTCAGCCAGCCGGAGTCGCAGCTCGGCTTTCAGGTGATCGCGCCCTGCGTGGCGATCGTGTGCATGCTCTCGGCCTTCCGCGGCTTTATGCAGGGCCAGCAGAACATGATGCCCACCGCCATCAGCCAGCTCATTGAGCAGTGCGGCAAGGTGTTCGTATCGCTGCCGCTCAGCTACTGGGGCGCGCGGATCGACATCGCCCACGGGGCCGCGGGCGCGCTGCTGGGCATCACCATCGTCGAGGCGGCGGCGCTGGTCTATATGATCCTTCTGTATTATCGGAAGCGCAGGGGCTTTGAGGCGATCCCGCAGCTTTCTCAGGACGATCCGATTCCCGGCAGCACGCTGGCCAAGCGCCTCCTGTTCATCTCCATCCCGATCACCATCAGCGCCTGCATCGTGCCGCTGTCCCAGTTCGTTGACTCGGCGATGCTGGTCGACCGCATGATGGCCACGGGCATGACCCTCGAGCAGGCGCGGCCCGTATACGGCCTGTTCACCGGGCTGGTCATCCGGCTCATCAACGTGCCCACCGCGCTGGCGCTGGCGATCTCCATGTCGCTGGTGCCCGCCATCTCCTCGGCCCGGGCCACGGAGGATTACGCCGCCGTCAAGCGCCAGAGCGACCTCGGGCTGCGGTTCGCGTTCCTCATCGGTCTGCCCTGCTCCATCGGCATGAGCCTGCTGAGCCGCAACATCATCGCCTTCTTCTATCAGGAGACCCTCTCCGCCGAGCATCTGCGGATCGCCAGCGAGCTGCTCTCCGTTTCCAGCCTGACCGTGGTGCTCTTCACCGTCGTGCAGGCGACCACCAGCATCCTGCAGGGCCTGCACTACCAGCGCATCCCCATGTACACGCTGATCGCCGGCGTCGTCTGCAAAATCGTGCTGAACTACATCCTCGTGGGCATCCCGGGCATCGACATCCACGGCGCGCCGATCTCGTCCATCGTCTGCTATACCGTATCCATGGTGCCCAACCTGTATTTCGTGCTCCGGCACGGCCGCATGCGCCTGAACCTCTCCGGATGGATCGTCCGGCCCGGCATCGCCACCGCCGTGATGGGTCTGGCGGTCTGGGGCCTGCGCGCGCTGCTGCCTGTGAGCCGCCTGATCACCATCGCCGAGATCGCCGTGGGCGTGATCGTCTACGTCGCCGTGGCACTGGCCGTGAAGGCCGTTTCTCCCGAAGACTTCCGCACCCTGCGCAGAAGGAAGGCATAACGAATGAAGCCGAGCATCACCGTCGTCTCCCTTGGCCCGGGCGACCCGAGCCTGATGACCCTGCAGACCGCCGACGCGCTGCGCCATGCCCGGCGGCTGATCCTGCGCACGGCCCGTCACCGCGCCGTGAAGTGGCTGGAGGAGCAGGCCATCGCCTTTGAGGCCCTCGACGGCTACTACGACCGCTACGACGACTTTGACGAGATGCACCGGGCCATGGCGGAATTCCTCTGGCAGGAGGCCGCGAAGAGCCCGGTCGTCTACGCGGTGATTGACGCGACCAGCGACGAATCCGTCGGCGCGCTGCGGGGCATACTGCCGGAGGATGGCAAGCTCGACGTGCTGCCCGGCGTATCCGTGGCGGACCGTTGTCTGACGGCGCTTCCGGCGGGCGTGCGGCAGGCGGGGCGCATCCGCATCCTCCCGGCCATCGACGCAGGCGAGGCTTCCCCTGACCCCACCATGCCGCTGCTGATCACCGAGCTGTGGAACCCCGCGCTGGCCGGGGACGTGAAGCTGTGGCTCTCCGACCTGTACAGCGACGAGATGGAGATCGTGCTCTTCCCATCCACCGCGCAGGTGAACCGCAAGCCGGTGCGCGTCCCGCTGATGGAGCTGGACCGGCAGAAGACCTACGACCACACGGTCTGCGCCTATGTCCCGGCGGCGGGGCTCGAGGGGCGGCAGCGCTTCTGCCTGTCAGACCTGATGACCATCATGCGCGTCCTCCGCGGCCCGGGCGGCTGCCCGTGGGACCGGCAGCAGACCCATCAAAGCCTGCGCAAGTACCTCATCGAGGAGGCTTACGAGGCCGTGGGGGCCATCGACGAGGACGACCCCGACCACCTTGCCGACGAGCTGGGCGACGTGCTCCTGCAGATCGTCTTCCACGCGGATATCGCCCGGGATCACGGCGACTTCACCATCAGCGATGTGACCAGCGCCGTCTGCCGCAAGATGATCTACAGGCACCGGCACGTTTTCGGCGACGAGCATTTCGCGACACCCGAGGAGGTCTCCGTCAGCTGGGAGCAGCTCAAGAAGGCCGAGAAGGGCCATCACAGCCAGTCCGACGTGCTGGCGGATGTGTCGCAGGGCCTGCCCGCCCTGATGCGCGCCGCCAAGGTGCAGAAGAAGGCCGCGGACGTCGGCTTCGACTGGGACAGCGCCGAGGAGGCCCTGCCCAAGATTCACGAGGAAGCCGAGGAGCTGATGGCCGAGCTGACCGCTCACCGCGACCCCGACGAGGAGATGGGCGACCTGCTGTTCTCCTGCGTCAATGTGGCGCGGCTGTGCGGCGTTGAACCTGAAACCGCGCTCAAAAAGGCCACCGAAAAGTTTATTCGGCGCTTCTCCGACATGGAAAATGCGATAATTTCTGACGGAAAAGCCTTGAAAGACTTGACTTTATCGGAAATGGATGTATACTGGAATCAGGTCAAAGCTGCGCAAAGCAACGGCGCGGCGACCTGATATCCGGTGAGACAGCCCTGCTGATCCTTCACCAACCCCCATGCCAAGCGCATGGATACAACAAGGAGGAATCATTCCATGAACAAGAGTGAACTGACTGCCGCGCTGGCCGCCAAGACCGGCCTGGCCAAGAAGGATGCCGAGAAGGCCCTGAACGCCGTCGTCGACGTGATCACCGAGACCCTGACCGCTGGCGACAAGGTGCAGATCGTTGGCTTTGGCTCTTTTGAAGTCAAGGAGCGTCCCGCCCGCACTGCCCGCAATCCCCGCACCGGCGAGGAAATCGAGATCGAAGCCTCCAAGGCGCCCGTTTTCAAGGCTGGCAAGGCCCTGAAGACCACCGTCAACGGCTGATCAAATTGATCCCAGATGAGCCCGCAGGTGTATGCTTGCGGGCTTTGTTTATGGAGGAAAACCTGATGCGTCTCGACAAATATCTGAAGGTGTCCCGGATCATCAAGCGCCGCACCGTGGCCAACGAGGCCTGCTCCGGCGGACGCGTGACCCTGAACGGCAAGGTCGCCAAGCCCGGCGCGGAGGTTAAGCCCGGCGACATCATGACCATCCGCTTCGGCGACCGCTACGGGCGCTATGAGATTCTCGCCGTGCAGGAGACCGTGCGCAAGGAAGGCGCGGCGGACATGTACCGCATCCTCTCGGAGGACGACGGCGTCGCCGCGGAGCGGAACTGACATGTGGTGCGCGATCATACTGGCCGGGGGCAGCGGCTCCCGCATGGGCGCGGGGATGAACAAGGTGCTCCTGCCCGTGGGCGGCGTGCCGGCGATCATCCGCTCGGTGCGGGCCTTTGCGAGCCTGATGGACGGGCTGGTGGTCGTCTCCCGGGCGGAGGACGAGGCAGCGATCCGCGGCATGCTGGACGCGGCGGGACTCCCGGCGACTGTCGTCCATGGCGGCGACACCCGGCAGGCTTCCGTCTGGAACGGGCTCTGCGCCCTGCCGGAGGGCTGCGGCCGGGTGCTCATCCATGACGGCGCGCGCTGTCTGGTGGACGAGGATACCATCCGGCGGGCCATGGCCTCCGTCGAGGCTTACGGCACGGGCGTGGCGGCGGTGCCCGTGGTGGACACCATCAAGCAGGCGGACGCGGAGGGCATCGTCATGGGCACCCCCGACCGGGCGGCGCTGCGGGCCATGCAGACCCCGCAGGGCTTCGACGCCGCGCTGATCCGCCGGGCCCATGAGGCCGCGCAGAGGGACGGCTGCATCGGCACCGACGACGCGGCGCTGGTGGAGCGGCTGGGCGTGCCCGTGCGCCTGACCGAGGGAAGCCGCCGCAACCTGAAACTGACCACGCCGGAGGATATCGCCATGGCTGAAGCGCTGCTGAACGAGACCGCTCCCCTGCCCTGCCTGCGGGTGGGTCAGGGCTACGACGTGCACCGGCTGGTGGAAGGCCGACCGCTGATCCTCTGCGGGGTGACCGTGCCGCACAAGATGGGCCTGCTGGGGCACAGCGACGCGGATGTGGCCCTGCACGCGCTGATGGACGCCATGCTCGGCGCGATGGCGCTGGGCGATATCGGCAGGCACTTCCCCGACACGGACGAGCGGTATCGCGGCATCTCCTCAATGCTGCTGCTGAAGCACGTCGCCGGGCTGCTGGGCGAGCATCACGCCCGGGTCACCAGCGCTGACGTGACCATCGTCGCGCAGAGGCCCAAGCTGCTGCCCTATATCCCGCAGATGCGGCAGCATGTCGCCGACGCGCTGGGCCTGCCCCTCGACCGGGTGAACGTCAAGGCCACCACCACGGAGCGCCTCGGCTTCGAGGGCCGCGAGGAGGGCATCAGCGCGCAGGCAGTGTGCGTCGTCGAACAGCGGTAAGGCACAAAAAAAGCGCCTCTCACAGGAGAAGCGCCTGAAGAATATCCGAGTCTCCCACCGGTCTGACAGCGCGTGCCGTCAGGCCGTTTTTCGTTCAGTCCCTGACGGGCTCGTACACGCGGTGCTCCCTGCCCTCGCGGATCATCACGGGGATCACATCCATGGGCGCGGGAACCGTCACCGTCTGCCCGCCGACATAGACCTGCCCCGTATAGGCGTCCGTCCACCTGCAGCCCGCGGGCAGGTAGACCGTCCGCTCCGTCGCGCCGGGCTCCATCACCGGGGCCACCAGCAGATCGGGGCCGAACATGTAGGCGTCCTCCACCTGCCAGCAGGCCCGATCCTCCGGGAAGTCGAACAGCAGGGGCCGCATCACCGGCGCGCCCGTCTCACTGGCGTCCTTCATGCACTGGCGGATGTAGGGCCGCAGACGCTCGCGCAGGTGGATGAACTTCGACATGATCCGCTCGCACTCCGGGCCGAAGCTCCAGACCTCGTTGTCGCTGCCGCTGAACAGGATCTCAATGCCGTCGCGGAACTTCTCCTTGGGCTGAATGTGCGGCTGGCGCTCGCCGTGCATCCGGAACACCGGCAGGAATGCGCCCCACGCGAACCAGCGCATCAGCAGCTCATGGAAGGCAGGGTCCGTCACATGGCCGCCGAGAAAGCCGCCGATATCGCAGGTCCACCACGGGATGCCAGCCATGCCCATGCTCAGGCCCGCCTGCAGCTGCTCCCGCATCGCGCGGAAGGAGGACACGATATCCCCCGACCAGACCAGCGCACCGTACTTCTGGCTGCCCGCCCACGCGCACCGGAGCAGGCTGACCACTTCCTGCTCGCCCACAGCCTTGAGTCCCTCATAGAACCCCTTGGCGAACATCGCGGGATAGATGTTGCTGCACTGGAGCGCGGGGCCGTCATGATAGCGGAAGAGGTCGAACTCATACGCGCCGTACTCCGGCTCGGCCTCGTCCAGCCAGAAGAGCCGCACGCCGTTGTCATAGTAGTTCTTCCTGCAGCAGTTCCAGACATACTCCCGCGCGCCGGGGTGCGTGGCGTCGAAGTAGGAGGTGTTGCCCATCCATGTGCCGTGGAGGGACATGCCCCGGTCGACCCCCACCAGATGCCCCGCCTCGCGCATGGGGCCGTAATTCGCGCTGCGCTCGTCCACCGTCGGCCAGACGGAGACCATCGTCTCGATGCCCATGGCCTTGAGCTCCCGCGTCATGGCGGCGGGGTCGGGCCAGTCGACCGGGTCGAAGCGGAACTCGCCCTGCAGCGGCCAGTGGAAGAAGTCGATCACGATCACGTCCAGCGGCAGCCCGCGGCGCTTGTGTTCCCGGGCCACCCGGAGCACTTCCTCCTGATTGCTGTAGCGCAGCTTGCACTGCCAGTAGCCCAGCCCGTGCTCGGGCATCATCGGCGCGTGGCCTGTCACCGACGCGTACTGCGCCTCGATCTCCGCGGGGGTGTCGCCAGCGGTGACATAGTAGTCCAGCTTCCGGGTGCTGCGGGCGTGCCACTCGGTGCGGTTGGTGCCGAAGGTCGCGGTGCCGATGGCCGGGTTGTTCCACAGGAAGCCGTAGCCACGGCTGGAAACATAGAACGGCACGCTCGCCTGACTGTTGCGCTGGGCCAATTCGAGGGTCGCGCCCTTCTTGTTCAGGTGCCTGTCCTGATACTGGCCCATGCCGAAGATCATCTCGCCGTCAAAGGCCTCAAAGCGGGCGGTCAGCTCGCAGTCGTCGCTGCCCATGATTGGCTTGAGCTCCCGGGCGGTGACCCGCAGCGGCACGGCATAGCGGTTGATGCGGTCGCGGGTGCGCCAGTATTCCTCGGTCAGCAGCTCACCCTTCTGATTCCAGAAGGACAGCCAGCCCTCCGGCGACACGCGCACGGTCAGCTTGCCGTTGGTCAGGGAGGCGGCGACGCCCATCTGCCGGGGCTGATCCGCCGGGAGCCACGGGTCGGAGACGTCCACCTCGGTGACGGTGATGACCGGCTCCGGCGTTTCCACCTGTTCGGTCAGCGCCCAGTCATGCCCGTCCATGCCGGGGAACGCGGTCATGCGCACCCGGACGCCGTTCACTCCCCATGGGTCGATCCACAGCTCGGTGCCGCCGTCGGACAGCACGAGCCGATTATTCTTCCGTTCCACCTTCATTGCGTATTCCTCCTTGACGGCTCTTCCGCCGCCATTATAGCACATCCTATGGCGAAAACGGAAGCCTTTCGGCCACATTTCACGGTTATGCGCCCCGTCATGGAGGAGATCGCCCCGCCCAGCGCGAACAACCTGAAAAAGCCGCAAGGAACAGGAGTGACAGCCATGACGCAGGATGCGCGCTATGTCCGGATCGTCCCCTCGCCCCGCCAGCTCGCGCTGCAGGAGATGGAGTTTTACGCCTTTGTGCATTTCACCGTCAACACCTTCACCGACCGGGAATGGGGCGACGGCACGGAGAGCCCCGCCGTTTTCAACCCCATACGGCTGGACGCGGATCAGTGGGTTCGGGCGATCAGGGCCGCAGGCATGAAGGGGCTGATCCTGACCTGCAAGCATCACGACGGCTTCTGCCTCTGGCCCAGCAGGCACACCCGGCATACCGTCGCGGCCAGCCCCTACCGAAACGGTCAGGGGGATGTGGTCGCCGAGGTGGCGGAGGCCTGCCGGAGAGGCGGCATCAGGTTTGGCGTGTATCTGTCCCCGTGGGATCGGAATCAGCCGCTCTATGGCACCGGGAAGCCTTACGACGACTACTTCATCGCGCAGCTCACCGAGCTGCTGACCGGCTATGGGGACATCTTCTCCGTGTGGCTCGACGGCGCCTGCGGCGAAGGCCCCAACGGGAAGAAGCAGTTCTACGACTGGGAACGCTACTACGAGACCATCCGCGCGCTGCAGCCGGGGGCGTGCATCCACATCTGCGGGCCGGATATCCGCTGGTGCGGCAACGAGGCCGGCGACACCCGGGAGTCGGAATGGAGCGTCGTGCCCCGGCGCACCGCTGACACCGAGAAGATCGCTTCCGCCAGCCAGCAGGCCGACGACGCGGCCTTCCGTCAGCGGCAGATCCGCGCGCAGGACCGCGACCTCGGCAGCCGGGAGATGCTCCGGGATGAGCCGGAGCTGATCTGGTATCCGGCGGAGGTCAACACGTCCATCCGGCCCGGGTGGTTCTGGCATGCCTCGGAGGACGGTCAGGTGCGGCCGCTGAGCGAGCTGATCCACATCTACGAGCATGCCGTGGGCGGGAACGCGACCTTCCTGCTCAACATTCCCCCGACGAGCGAGGGACGCTTCCACCCGGAGGACGTGGCGAGGCTGGAGGCGTTCGGGCGGTATCTTCGGGAGGCCTACGGGCGGAACCTGATGCTGGAGCCGGGGACCGCGCTCGCCGCCGACCCCTGCCAGCCGGGGCATGGCGTGGAAGCCCTCCTGACCGACAGCTACGACACATGGTACATGCCCCTTGCCTCCGCCGCTGCGTGGTGCGTCCGCTGGAAGGAGCCGCAGGTCATCCGCCGCGTGGTGCTCAAGGAGAACCTGCTGCTCAGCCAGCGCGTGGAGCGCTTTGCCATCGACGCGGAGACCTCCGGCGGCTGGGAGCAGGTGTACACCGGCACGGTTATCGGCCACAAGCGCATCGTCACCCTGCCCGCCGTCAGCACCGCCGCGCTCCGCATCCGCATCCTTGATTCACGGTGCGAGCCGGCCCTGTCCTTCATGGCGGTATACAATTAACACCATAGCAAAAGGCGGTCAACGAATCCGTTGACCGCCTTTGTTTCGCGATACCCTTACACGGGCATGGTCTTGTCTTCCTTGTTCAGCATGGTGGAGTCCACCTTGAGCTGCTGCGCCGCGCGATACTCAAAGAACTTCGGCGCGACCTTGGGGAACATGGCGTAAGAGAGCACGTCCTCCTCGCACTGATACCACTCGCGCATTTCCTCGCGCAGCTTGTCGAGCTCCGGCGGGATATCGTCGGCATAGCGGTGGGTGATGACCTTGGTGTCGCCGATGCACTTCTTGCGCACGTCCTCGTTGACGGGAGCAGGCAGCTTGCCATACTTGCCCGCCAGCAGGTCCTTCGACTCGTTGGGCACCATCTTGTAGCGCTCGCCGCCCAGCACGTTCATGACGGCCTGCGTGCCGACGATCTGGCTGGTGGGGGTGACCAGCGGCGGATAGCCGAAGTCCTTGCGGACGCGCGGCACCTCAGCCAGCACGTCGTAGTACTTGTCCATCTGATTGGCCTGCTTGAGCTGACCGATCAGGTTGGAGAGCATGCCGCCGGGCACCTGATACTGCAGGGTCTTGACGTCCACGCCCAGCACGCGGGAGGGATCGCGCCAGCCGTCCTTGGTCAGGCGGTCCGCCACGCCGCGGAAGTACTCCGCCAGCTCAGCCAGCAGGTCGAGATCGAAGCCGGTATCATACTCGGTGCCCTTGAGGGTCGCGACGAGGGACTCGGTGGCAGGCTGCGCGGTGCCGCTGCCCAGAGGCGACAGGCAGGTATCGACCACGTCCACGCCCGCCTCGATGGCCTTGAGCAGCACCATGTCGCCGGTGCCGGTGGTGTTGTGAGTGTGCAGGACGATGGGCAGGCTGGTCGCCGACTTGAGCCGCTTGACGAGGCTATAGGCCTTGTAGGGCAGCAGCAGGTTCGCCATGTCCTTGATGCAGATGATATCCGCGCCCATCTTCTCGATCTCCTGCGCGAGGCCGACGAAGTAGTCCTCGTCGTGCACGGGAGACTCAGTGTAGGAAAGCGCGATCTCCGCCGTGCCGCCGTACTTCTTGGTGGCCTTGACGGCGGTCTGCATGTTGCGCAGGTCATTCAGCGCGTCGAAGCAGCGGATGATGTCGATGCCGTTCTCGACGGCCTTCTTGACGAAGAACTCGACCACGTCGTCCGAGTAGGGACGGTAGCCCAGCAGGTTCTGGCCGCGCAGGAGCATCTGGGTCTTGGTGTTGGGCAGGGCCTTGCGGAGCTTGCGCAGGCGCTCCCACGGGTCCTCGTTCAGGAAGCGCAGGCAGCTGTCATAAGTCGCGCCGCCCCAGCACTCCAGCGAGAAATAGCCCACCTTGTCCAGCATCTCGCAGGCCGGGAGCATCTCGTCGGTGCGCATGCGCGTCGCGGCCTGAGACTGGTGACCGTCACGCAGGATGGTATCCGTAATTTGCACTTTCGGCATATCGTTTTCCTCCTAAGAAAGGATGCAGTCTATGCGGCAGCCTGATCCGTCAGATAAAGGTCGCCGCTTTTCGGGGTGGGTGCGGGAGGGAGCCTTTCTCAGAAAAGCTGCCCTCCCGCCGTTCCTCTCCGTCAACCGAACATGCTCAGCAGCACGCCCGCGGCAATCGCGGAACCGATGACGCCAGCCACGTTGGGGCCCATGGCGTGCATCAGCAGGAAGTTGGTGGGGTTGGCCTTCTGGCCCTCACGCTGGGAGACGCGCGCGGCCATGGGGACGGCAGACACGCCAGCGGAACCGATCAGCGGGTTGATCTTGCCGCCGGAGATCACATTCAGGAGCTTGGCCAGCAGCACGCCCGCAGCGGTACCCACGCCGAAGGCCACAATGCCGAGGAAGATGATCTCGAGGGTCTCGAGCTTGAGGAAGGTCGAGGCCGTTGCCGTCGCGCCGACCGTCACGCCGAGGAAGATGACGACGATGTTCATCAGCTCGTTCTGCATGGTCTTGGCGATACGGTCGACCACGCCGCACTCCTTGGCGAGGTTGCCCAGCATCAGGCAGCCGACCAGCGGCGCGGCGGAGGGCAGCAGCACGGCGACCAGAATGGTCACGACGATGGGGAAGATGACCTTCTGCGCCTTGGAGACGGGCCGGAGCTGCTCCATGACGATGGAGCGTTCCTTCTCGGTGGTCAGGAAGCGCATGATGGGCGGCTGAATGACCGGCACCAGCGCCATGTAGCTGTAGGCAGCGACGGCAATCGGGCCCAGCAGGTGCGGGGCGAGCTTGCCGGTGAGCCAGATGGCCGTGGGGCCGTCCGCGCCGCCGATGATGCCGATGGCGCCCGCTTCCGCCGCGGAGAAGCCCAGCAGCGACGCGCCGATAAAGGTGAAGAAGATGCCCGCCTGAGCGGCAGCGCCCAGCAGCAGGGTCTTGGGGTTGGCGATCAGCGGACCGAAGTCAGTGCCCGCGCCGACGCCCATGAAGATCAGGCAGGGATAGATGCCCAGCTTCACGCCGAGGTAGAGGTAGTCCAGCAGGCCGGGGGAAATCTCGCGACCGGCGTTCGCCACCGCCATGCCCAGCGCGCTGAACACGGTGCCGTCGGAGACATAAGCGCCGCTCATGACGATCTGCGCGCTCTCAAAGAGCACACGGCTCTGGTCGGCCAGCGCGACGATCGCGCCGGACTCGGTGAACATGCCCGCCTCAGTGAGGTGGCTGGTGATCTGGCCGATGAGCGCGCCGTCCTTGAGCACGCCGCCCGCGCCGTTGATGGTCAGCTCGGTGAGGTTCAGCAGATCCGGCGACTGCACCAGCAGTCCCCCGCCGAACAGGCCCCAGTTGACGTGTCCGCCCGCGAAGAGCTCCTCGTGGAAGATGTCGGAGCCCAGCAGGTTGGTCAGCAGCATGCCGAAGGCGATGGGCAGCAGCAGCAGCGGCTCAAAGCCCTTGACGATCGCCAGATACAGGAACACGCAGGCAATGCCGATCATGATGAGCGCCTGCGGATTGGCGACAAACAGCGCGATACCCGACGATGTATACAGGCTCTTCAGGGTATCGAGCACATCAATTGACATCGTATCAACTCCTTTTCCTTCAGGATGGAGAATGCGCCTCTCCCCCGGACAGCGGGCTCAGCCGGGCGCCGGAGGGAGGGTTTGTAAGCGCTGCCCGATCAGGACAGAACGATCAGCGTATCACCCGCGTTGACGGACGCGCCCTTGGCAGCGATGATCTGCGCGACGGTGCCGTCCTTGGCGGCGGGGATCTCATTCTCCATCTTCATGGCCTCGAGCACGCACAGGCACTGACCGGCCTTGACCGCGTCGCCCACCTTGACCTTCACGTCGAGGATGGTGCCGGGCATGGGCGCCTTGATGGGGGTGCCGCCAGCCACGGGGGCAGCCGCCTTGGGCGCAGCGGGAGCAGCAGCAGCCGGAGCCGCGGCAGGAGCAGCCACGGGCGCAGCCGCACGCACGGGAGCCGCCGACGGAGCGCCGCCGACCTCCTCCACCTCAACCTCGTAGGTCTGACCATTGACAGTAACATTGAACTTACGCATGGTAACATCCTCCTGTTATCGTTTCGCGTTTATCTACCAAAGCGATAGGAATTTCCTGTTGTTGGGCATGGTCGCCGCCCTTCGGGGCGGGCGCGTGAGAGGGACTGGGGACGCCAAAGACTCCCTCACGCCAATTCCTCCGTTACGCCCGTCAGAACCGGCTGTAAATCTGCTCCTCGCGGCCCGCCTTGCTCCAGGCGGGGGTGTTGGAGACGCGGCGCACCTTGCGCACCACGAAGGCGCTGCTATCGTCGAGCATCGCCGCAATCGCCGCGGTAATGACCGCAATCAGCGCGCCGTCATCAGCGGCCGGGGCTTCCTCGACCACCGGGACGGGCACGGGCGCGGGCTTCACGGGCTGCGGCACGGGCTGGGGCTTCTTGCGGCCGTCCAGCGCAGCCATCGCCAGACTGATGACCTTGATCAGGCCGATGAGCACCACCAGCCCCAGAAACACGATGCCGATGCCGATCAAAGTGACCTGCAGGCCGAAAATCAACGTGTCCATTTATCTCCGTCCTTTCCGGTTACAGCGGCAGGTTGCCGTGCTTCTTGGGCGGATTCGATTCGCGCTTGGAGGAGAGCATCTCCAGCGCCGCGATCACATGCTTGCGGGTCTCGGCAGGATCAATCACATCGTCGATCATGCCGGCCTTCGCCGCAGCCACGCCGTCCGCCACGTCAGCGGCAAACTTCGCTTCCAGATCGGCGCGGGTCTCCAGCGCGGGCTTCGTGTCAGCCTTGAGCTCGTCAACGTAGAGCACCTGCACCGCCGCCTCGGGGGTCAGGGCCGAGATCACAGCGCCCGGCCACGCGTAGGTCATGTCCGCGTTCGCCTTGCCGCCCATGGCCACATAGGCCTGACCGATGGCGTTGCCCACGATCACGCTGACCTTGGGGGTCGTGGCCTCGGCATAGGCGTAGAGGAGCTGCGCGGCGGTGATCATCGTCCACGACTGGGCCTTCGCGTCCGGCACGGCGACGCCCTTGGAGTTGATCAGGGACACCACCGGGATGGAATAGCAGTCGCAGAAGCGGATGAACCGGGCCGCCTTCGCCGCGGCGGCAGGGGTGAGCATGCCGTCGTTCTCCTTGGCGTTGCCCGCCACCAGACCGACCGTCCGGCCGCCCATGCGGGTCAGGGCCACGCGGAGCTCCTTGCCCCACGCCTTGTACAGCTCGATGTAGGAAGCGCCGTCGGCCATCGCGCCCAGCAGCGCGTCGGAATCGTCCGCGTCAATGGCGGGGAGCACGCGGTTCAGGTCGTCGGTGTCGACGATGGGCGCGTCCTCGGCATTGGAGCCGGGCAGCAGGTCCAGCACCTGCACAGCCAGCGAAATGGCCTCGTCCTCATTCTCCGCGGTCAGGGCCACACCGCCCTGAGCAGCCATGGCGTCCGCGCCGCCGAGGGTCTTGCCGTCGAAGGTCTTGCCGGTCATGGCGCTGACCACCTGCGGGCCGTAGACCATGAGCTGGCCCACGCCGGATGCCTCGATGGACACATCCGCCAGCTGCGCCATCAGCGCGGCGCCGCCCACCACCGGGCCCAGCACCAGCGCGATCATCGGCACCACGCCGCTGAGCTTGGCCATCTTGTTGTAGATGCTGGCGTAGGCGTTCATGGCCGCGGCGCCCTCATCCACGCGCACACCGGCGCTGTCGCACAGGGCAATCACGGGCGCGCCGGTCTTCTGGGCCAGATCAAGCACCTTGCAGATCTTGGCCGCCTGGCCTTCGCCCATGGCGCCGCCGTGCACGGTGAAGTCCTGCGCGAACAGGTACACCGGGCGATCCTGCACCGTGCCGTAGCCGGTGATGACGCCCGCATAGTCCTCGCCGCGGGACACCAGCGCGTCCATCTCGACGAAGGAACCCGCGTCCAGCAGCTTCATGACCCGCTCACGAGCCGTCAGCTTGCCCGCGGCGCGCTGCTTGGCGATCCGGTCCGCGTCTCCCTGCAGGATGGCCTGCTTCTTGGCAAGCACCTGCTTCAGGTTCTGCTCACTCATCTCGTATCTCCCTCCATGTTCGGAAACCCGCCCCGAAGGACGGAATTGCATAGTGGATCCAACTTAACCCAACTTATCTTATTCCACACCTCCCCCCTATTTCCTGCCTTCCGGGCGAACTTTTGTCAAAAAATTGACGATATCAAGGATAAACGGAAAAAGCCAGCCGGATCATCCGGCTGGCGCAGGCATCAAACAACTTATGGGGCGTCGGAGAGGCCGCAGGGACGCAATTGGCATGACCGCGCGGAACCCAAGGGCGCTCCGCACTCGTTGCCGCACCGGGTCTTCATCTGCCACCGGCAGCGGCAGGTTGCGCCCCTTCGATTTCCATCAAAGGCATCTGACAGGCATAGGCGGTCTGGTATCGGACAAGCCACGCCCGCGACGCTCGACAAAGCCACGACCTTGTCGACGTTTTATTCCGCCTTGGCAGGGATCTTGTCATAGCCGCCGTGGCGCACGATGGCCTCGGCGATCTGGGGATACTGCCACTCGCAGGAGTCGCGGCGGATCAGGCCGAAGACCTCGCCGGAGCCGGAGAAGGCGCCGTTATCCCACCAGCAGCAGGGAATGTTGCGGGCGCTGGCGGCGGCGGCATAGAAGGCCGCGAAATCCACCCGGGCCTGCAAGTTGCCCTTGTCGCGGGCGCCGAACTCGCCGATGACCACCGGGATGCCCTGCGAGATATAGGTATTGTAGAGCGAGGTGATGAAGCGGTTGATCTCGCTGCCCTGATTCGTCGCGCCGCCAGTGAAGCTCGCGGTGCCGCCGTCCTGCAGGGCGAAGGAATAGGGCGTGTAGGCATGCACGGAGACGATGATGCGGTTGTCCGCGGTATCCTCGGGCAGGACGAAGAACTCGTTCAGGGCGTTCTCCGGCGCGGCACAGTAGCCCGGCACCATCAGGTAGCGGGTCGCGTTGTTGCCGCCGGACGCGCGCACGGTGTTCACAAAGACCTGATTGAGCCGGTTAATGCAGTCCGCCGAATCCTTACATTCGGGGTTGGTGGCGTTGAAGTACCACTCGGAGCTGGTGTCCTTCAGCCGGGGCTCGTTCATCGACTCGAAGATCAGGTGATCGTCATAGTCCGCGAACCGCGCCGCGAGCTGCGTCCAGATGGCGGTGAGGTACTTCTCGGACTGCTCGAAGTGCTCGCTCGAGGGATAATAGAACTCGGGATACACGTCGTGATGGGTGTTCAGGATGACGTGCATGCCCTGATTGATGGCGTAGTCAACGACCTCCTGCACCCGGCCGAGCCAGGCCTCGCTGATGGCGAAGTCCTCGCCGGACACATGCTCGTGCCACGACACAGGCACGCGGATGGTGCTGAAGCCCATGTCATGCAGCGCAGCGATCAGGGCCTCGCTGGTCTTCACGCCCACCCACGCCGTCTCAAGGTCCAGCTCGGTGCCCCGGAACCACGAAGCGCCGTCCACATGCGCGTCAAAGGTGTTGCCGAGGTTCCAGCCCACGCCCATCGACTTGAGGTAGGCCATGGCCTCGTTGTCCGGAATGTCGAACTGGGTGAAGTTGTCGATCTCGGGGATGGTGATCTCCTCCGCCCACGCGGGCACGCAGACGGCCAGCAGCATCACGGCGGCGCAGAGCAGCGCGATCCATCTCATTTTCATACCGTATCCCTCCGTTGTCAAAGCTTCTGCTGTTATTATACCATAGCCGGGCTGGATTGCAACGGGCTTTCGGCGCGGTTCGGCATCTTTTTTGCCGGGCCGTGTGGATTTTTTCTTCATGATATGATATAGTAGCGGTAAGGATAAGCACGCCAAACAAAGGAGGATATCGCATGAGAAAGATGATCGCGGCCCTGCTGAGCATGATGCTCCTCATCCCCGCGGCCCTCGCCGATGGGGCGGAGTACGACAGCCTGTACACCCTCACCGCGCCCCACGGCTTCAAGCTGGGCGCTCCCCTGTCCTTTGTCCAGCTCAAGGACGGGAACTACCTGAATCTGGTGAAGAAGCACTTCAACAGCCTGACGACCACCAACGAGATGAAGGCCTATTCCCTGCTGGACGAGCGGGCCTCGAAGGCCTCGGCGGACGGCATGCCCGTGATGAACTACTGGGCGGCGGACCAGATGGTCGGCTGGGCGCAGGAGAACGGCATCGGCGTGCGCGGGCATGTGCTGGTGTGGGACGCGTACATGTGCGACTGGTTCTTCCGCGAGGGCTACGACACGAAGCAGCCCTACGCCGACCCGGAGACCATCAAGGCCCGGACGGAGTATTACATCACGCAGGTGGTGACCCACTTCGAGGAGACCTTCCCCGGCGTGGTGTACTGCTGGGACGTGGTGAACGAGGCGGTGGGCGACAGCGCGGGCGAATATGCCGCGGATGATCCCCGGCACCTGCGCACCCTGCGCAACGGCGGCGTGAACCTCTTCCAGAAGTACATGGGCGACGACTATGTGGAGCTGGCCTTCCTCTACGCCCGGAACGTGGTCGATGCGCTGGGCGCTGACATCAAGCTCTACTACAACGACTACAACGCCTATTTCTCCGACAAGGCGACGGCCATCCTCAACCTCGCCCGGAGCGTGAACAGCTACGCCGCCAACGACGACGGCACCCCCCGCAAGCTGATGGACGGCATCGGCATGCAGGGCTACATCGGCGGCTACGGCACGCAGAACGGCTGTCTGGTGGACAGCCACATCGGCATGATCGAGAGCGCCATCAAGGGCTACGCTGCCGAGGATCTGGAGGTGCAGATCACCGAGATGGCGGTGCGCAACTTCGATCTGTCGCAGGCCGAGAAGCACGCTGACTTCTACGCCCGGCTGTTCGAGATGTTCATGGGCCTGAACGGCGAGAACGGCAATCCGCTGGTTGCCGTGTCCATCTGGGGCCTGACCGATTACCCCAACGAGCCGCAGGGCACCTACGTCTACAGCCTCAACAGCCCCTACGGCGGTCTGGTGGACGAGAACCTCCAGTACAAGGACGCCTTCGTGAAGGTCTACGAAGTGCTGACCAAGTAAGCGCTCAGCAAACCATGGAGCCGCTTCGCTGATGCGGGGCGGTTCTTTTTTGACCTCGATGATGCGGGACGCGCCGCTCTCTCTGAC
>JAFLST010000051.1 GCA_022510815.1 Christensenellaceae bacterium
CGCCGCAGACGGTGCAGGTCACGCGGCCCGTCGCGCCGTCCTCGGCGCAGGTGGGCTCGATCGCGCCGGAAGGCTCGCCGGGGGTATGCCCGGTGGCGGGGATGGCCTCGCCCTCTTCGATGATCTCGCCGCAGACGGTGCAGGTCACGCGGCCCGTCGCGCCGTCCTCGGTGCAGGTGGGCTCGATCGCGCCGGAAGGCTCGCCGGGGGTGTGCCCGGTGGCGGGGATGGCCTCGCCCTTTTCGATCACTTCGCCGCACACGGTGCAGAGGATGTCGCCCGTGTAGCCCTCCTCGGCGCAGGTGGGCTCGATGACGCCGCTGAGCTCGCCGGGGACATGGCCCGAGGCGGGGATGAGCTCGCCCTTTTCGAGCACCTCGCCGCAGACGGAGCAGATGACGGAGCCGGTCGCGCCGTCCTCCACGCAGGTGGGCTCGATGGTGACGGCGGACTCGCCGGGGACATGGCCCGAGGCGGGAACGACCATGCCCTTGGCGACGATCTCGTTGCAGGAGGTGCACTGGGCGTCGCCGGAGTAGCCGTCCTCGGTGCAGGTGGCAAAGGTCACGTTGACCAGCACGGTCTCCTCGTGCTTGCAGGAGCAGCCTGCCAGCAGAAGCGCCGTGGCGAGCAGGAGGGCAAGGATGAGCCAGAGTTTGACGCGCCGCATGTCGAATTCTCCTTCTTCCGTTGTCAATTGGTCAGGCCGGTGGGACGGCCAACGATCACATCTACGCTTCTATTATAGAAATATGCCGGGAAACTGTCAATAGAATGTCAGGGAAAAACAGGAGTTTGCAGGAGAATCAGTCCCGGCGGATGGGCCCTGCCGCTTTCGTGCCGGAAACTTTCCTGCCTTTTTTTGAGAAAGCCCCTTGACGGAAAACAGACGATCTGCTATACTAAGCCACGATGCGCTATGCGCACAAAAATTCGCAGAAAGGAGGCCGTGAAAATGACCATGTTCCAGCTTAACGTCCGTTGGATCAATGCAGTGGCATTTTCGGGATTGCTTTATTGTGCGGCTCTTTCTGCGTGTGCGCGGAGGGTGAGGGTATAGCCCGCCTCCCTGACCTGACACACTCAGCGTCGGCCGCAAGGACATGCGGCCGACGCTTTTTTATACCGATGACAGAACCTTCAGGAGGACGCTTATGGAACGGAAAAACACGCCGCTTTCCGCGATGCTGTGGCTGATGCGGCAGAACCTGTGGAGCTTTATGGGCTCGATGGTGGCGACGGTGATGATCGTCATCATCGGCTTCCTGACGCCGCTTTTGCTCGCGGAGACCATCGACAGCGTGCTGGGCACCGCGCCCTCGACGCTGCCGGACTTCATCCTCGCCCCCATCCGCGCGCTGGGCGGCCGGGAATTCCTGATCCACAACCTGTGGATTCTGGGCCTGACGCTGGTGGCGCTGAACCTGCTGAACGGCGTCTTCACCTACATGAAGGGCCGCCTGACCGCCGTCGCCAGCGAGAACATTGCCCTCAGCCTGCGCCGGCGGCTCTACGCTCACCTGCAGCGCCTGCCCTTCGCCTACCACGTCAAGGCGTCCACGGGCGACCTGATCCAGCGCTGCACCAGCGACGTGGAGACGATCCGCCGCTTCCTGTCCGTGCAGGTGATGGAGGTCGTGAACACGCTGCTGATGATCGCCATCGCGCTGACCATGCTCTTCGGGCGCAACGTCAAGATCACGCTCATTAGCATGATCCTGATGCCGCCGCTGTTCTTCTTCGCGATGTGGTTCTTCAAGCGGGTGCACACCGCCTTCCGCACGATGGACGAGGCGGAGGGCCTGATGAGCGCCGTGCTGCAGGAGAATCTCTCCGGCGTGCGCGTGGTGCGGGCCTTCGGGCAGCAGGAGCCGGAGGTGGAAAAGTTCGACGCGGCGAGCGGTGACTTCCGCCGGAAGGCCAAGCATCTCAACGACCTGCTGGCGATCTACTGGGGCGGCGGCGACGGCATCTCCATGATGCAGTCGATGATCACGCTGCTGGTCTGCGTCATGTACGCCTGCCGGGGCGAGATCACCGTGGGCACGCTGATCGTCTTCACCAGCTACATCGGCATGCTGCTGTTCCCCATCCGCCAGCTGGGCCGCATCCTCTCCGACGCGGGCAAGAGCATGGTCTCCATGGAGCGCATCCTCGAGATCCTGCACCAGAGCGCCGAGCCGGAGGAGCCGAACGCGAAAAAGCCGCCCCTGAACGGCGATATCGTCTTCGATCACGTCTCCTTCGCCTACCCGGACGACAACGTCCCCGTGCTGGAGGACGTGAGCTTCACCATCCCCGCGGGCAAGACGGCGGCGGTCCTCGGCGGCACGGGCAGCGGCAAGTCCACCATGATGTACCTGCTCCAGCGGCTCTATGAGCCCACCGGCGGCCGGATCACCATCGGCGGCGTGAACATCCTCAACATCGACCGGGAGCACCTGCGCAGCCATGTGGGCCTCATCCTGCAGGAGCCCTTCCTCTATTCCAAGACCATCTATGAGAACGTCGGCATCGCCCGCCGGGAGCCGCAAAAGGCCGATATCGACCACGCCGCGGACATCGCCAGCGCCTCGGGCTTCATCGCCAAGGCGGACAAGGGCTACGACACGGTGGTCGGCGAGCGGGGCGTGACCCTCTCCGGCGGCCAGAAGCAGCGCATCGCCATCGCGCGCACGCTCCTCAAGGACAACGACGTGCTCATCTTCGACGATTCCCTCTCCGCCGTGGACACCGAGACCGACGCCCAGATCCGCGCCGCCCTCGCCCATGAAAAGCAGGGCGTGACCACGCTGATCATCAGCCACCGGGTGACGACCCTCAGTCAGGCCGACCTGATCCTCGTGCTGGAGAACGGACGCATCACCCAGCAGGGCACCCACGCGGAGCTCTGCGCTCAGCCGGGCCTCTATCAGCGCATCAACAGCATCCAGAACGAGCTGGAGGATGAGCTCAAGCAGGCGCAGGCCGCCGAAGCAAAGGAAGTGAAATAAGTGCAGGCCTTTGAAGAACAGGACTATACCAAGCGATTCGACCTCTCCCTGTGGAAGAAGCTGCTCCGGATCGCCAAGCCCTATCACCGGAATCTGTTTTACATCATCGCGTTCATGGGCGTGTGCGCGATCATGGACGTGCTGCTGCCCCGCATGAACGCCTATGCCATCGACGTGTACATCGCGGGACAGTCCACCGAGGGCATCGGCGGCTTCATCGCGGCCTACGTCCTCATGACCGCCATTCAGGTGGGGTGCATCTTCGGCTTCCTGCGCCAGAGCGGCTTTGTGGAGACCAGCACCTGCTACCTGATCCGCAAGCTCGGCTTCCGCAAGCTGCAGGAGCTGCCCTTCTCCTATTACGACCGCATGCCCGTGGGCTACCTCATGTCCCGCCTGACCAACGACACCCAGCGCCTCGCGGACACCATCGGCTGGTCGCTGGTGGACCTGTGCTGGGGCGCGGTGTTCCTCGTGGCCTGCACGGTGCAGATGCTCGTGCTCAACTGGCGGCTGACCCTCATCGTGCTGCTGGTGCTGCCGCCGCTGGCGGTGATCTCGTGGAAGTTCCAGAAGGGCATCCTCGAGGCCTACCGTCAGGTGCGCAAGCGCAACAGCCAGATCACCGCGGGCTTCAACGAGGGCATCAACGGCGCGAAGACGACCAAGACCCTCGTGCGCGAGGAGATGAACATCGAGGAGTTCGACGTCTGCGCCCGGGAGATGCGCCATGCCTCCGTCCGGGCCGCGACGCTCTCGGCGCTGTTCCTGCCCATCGTGGTGTCCCTCGGCTCGCTGGCCACGGCCTATGCCATGGTGCGCGGCGGCTACAGCGTCCTCGGCGGCGTGATGACCCTGGGCACCCTGCAGGTCTTCATCAACTACACGGTGCAGTTCTTCCAGCCGGTGCGCGACATTGCCCGCATCTTCGCCGAGCTGCAGTCCTCGCAGGCGGCGGCGGAGCGCGTGATCAGCCTCCTCGAGACCGAGCCGGACATTGTCGACAGCCCCGAGGTGGAGGCCGTCTTCGGCGATAACTTCCACCCCAAGAAGGAGAACTGGCCGAAGCTCGTCGGCGACATCGACTTCGAGGACGTGACCTTCCGCTACAAGGAAGGCGAGAAGGTGCTCGAGCACTTCAACCTCCATGTGAAGCACGGCCAGACCATCGCGCTGGTGGGCGAGACCGGCTCCGGCAAGTCCACCATCGTCAACCTCGTCTGCCGCTTCTATGAGCCCACCGAGGGCCGCGTGCTCATCGACGGCGAGGACTACCGCACCCGCAGTCAGCTCTGGCTGCAGTCGAACCTCGGCTATGTGCTCCAGTCGCCGCACCTGTTCTCCGGCACCGTGGCGGACAACATCCGCTACGGCCGACCCGACGCCTCCGACGAGGAGGTGCGCAGGGCCGCTCAGATGGTGGGCGCGGAGCCCTTCATCCTCAAGATGACCGACGGCTACAACGCCAAGGTCGGCGAGGGCGGCAACCGCCTGTCCACGGGTCAGAAGCAGCTCATCTCCTTCGCCCGGGCCATCCTGACCAACCCGGCCATCTTCGTGCTGGACGAGGCCACCTCCTCCGTCGACACCGAGACCGAGCAGCTCATCCAGAACGCCATCCAGACGGTGCTCTCGGGCCGCACGAGCTTCATCATCGCCCACCGGCTCTCGACCATCCGCTCCGCCGACCGCATCCTCGTCATCCAGAACGGCGAGATCATCGAGGACGGCACCCATCGCCAGCTCATCGCCAGGCAGGGCTACTACTACCAGCTCTACACCAACCAGTTCCAGGAGGAGCAGGGCCTCGAAATCCTTGACGGCAAAGCGTGAGAATCGTCAAAATGGCAGAACCGTTCTGACGAGTTGCAGCCGCTGCCCGGCCGATACCATCCGGTCGTCGGCTGTAAGGAGGTTTTCCCTGTGGGAGAATGAAAGTCGGAGGAGCTGCGGCCCCTCCGACGCCGCCCCGGGGATGATGAGAAAGGAACGGACATGAGCAAAGGCCGCATTATATTCCTTAACGGCGTGACCAGCGCGGGCAAGACCTCCATCGTCGAGGCGCTGCAGGATCGGGAGGACGTGTTCTTCTATGTGGTGGCGAACGACCTCTTTCAGGAGATGGTCGGCGAGCGCTGGCTGCGGAAGGACTACTGGAAGGAGCTCTCGCGCGTGGTGCTGCTGATGTACCGCACGGCGAAGCTGCTCTCCGACGAGGGCTGCGACGTGCTCATCGACGGCATCCTTGTGGAGCGTCCGCAGTTCGGCGGGCACCTCGATAAGCTCCTCGATATCATGAAGGACAGCCCCCTCGAGATCGTCGAGGTCGCCTGCCCGCTGGAAATCTGCCGGGCCCGGAACATCGCCCGGGGCGACCGCTATGAAGCCCAGTCCGAGGAGCAGGCGGCGCTGATGGCCCCCGGCATCCCCTATGCCCTGCGGGTCGAGACGGACCTGCACACCCCCGAGGAATGCGCGGAGCGGATCGTCTCCGCGCTGATGAGAAAGGACACGCCATGATCGCGTTTATCACCAATCCCGACGAGAAGGCCCGCATCGCCGGGGAGATTCTCGCGGGGCTGCCGGAGTGGTTCGGCATCCCGGAGAGCACGGCGAATTACATTGCGGAAAGCCGGAGCATGCCCTTCTGGGCCACGATGCGCTTCGGCGAGCCGACGGGGTTCATCGCCCTGAAGGAGACGGCCCCGCGCACGGCGGAGATCTTCGTGATGGGCGTTCGGAAGGATCGCCACCGCCGCGGCGACGGCACCCTGCTCTGGGAGGCCTTCCGGGACTTCGCGCAGGCCTGCGGCTATGAGTACGCGCAGGTCAAGACCGTCCGGCGCGGCTGCTATGAGACCTACGATCGCACCAACGACTTCTATGAACACATCGGCTTCAGGGCGCTGGAATGCTTTCCGACGCTCTGGGACGAGTGCAATCCCTGCCAGATTTACGTCCAGTACATCGGCTGAAAGGAGTGGAACCATGTTGCTCGCCATTGATGAAGCTCCCCGCAAGGCCTGACAGGACGGTTTGCGGCGGAGACGAACAACGGTCGTCCTGCAATGGCCTTGCTTCATCCGGCCATCACCGCTAAAGCGGCGCTGGCTGCGGCTCTGCGGTAACCCTCAAGGGTTGTCCCCGGGCCGGGGCGGACGGATCGTCCGACCTCAGATAAAATGAAGGAGCAAAGCCAAGATGAAAAAGCTGTTTAACAACATTTGGAAAATCCGTCAGTATCTTCTCCTGTGGCTGACCCAGATGCTCTCGGGCCTCGGCAGCGGCATGACCGGCTACGCGCTGGTGATCTGGTCCTACGGTCAGGAGGGCTCCGCGCTCAAGACGGCCCTGCTGATGGTCTGCTCGTACACGCCCTATGTGGTGTGCAGCATCTTCGCGGGGGCGCTGAGCGACCGCTGGAACAAGAAGAAGACCATGCTCGTGTGCGACGCGCTGGCGGCGGTCTCGACCGTCGTGGTGTGGGCGCTGCTCAAGACGAACAGCCTTCACATATGGCACCTCTATGTGGTGAACATGTTTGCCGGGCTGATGAACACCGTCCAGCAGCCGGCCTCCGAGGTGGCGACCACGGCGCTGCTGCCGAGGAATACTACCAGCGGGTGGGCGGCCTCAGCTACCTGTCCAGCTCGGTCAACGGCATCCTGAAGCCCATTCTGGCCACGGCGATGCTGGGGCTGTTCGGGCTGGACGCGGTGATCCTGTTCGATCTGGCGACCTTCGTGGCGGCCTTCGCGGCGCTGCTGCTGTTCATCCGCATCCCGGAGGCGAAGCGGGACGACGCGCCGCAGGAATCGCTGCTTCAATCGGCGGGTCAGGGGCTCAGGTGGCTCCGGCAGCACGCCGGCATCCTGCACCTGATGCTCTTCCTCGCGGCGATCAATTTGGTGGCCTCCATGTATGACGCGGCCTTCCCGGCCATGATGCTCTCCCGTCAGGGCGGCAGCGAGCGGGTGATGGGCACGGTCAACGCGGTCATCGGCTTGTCGACGCTGCTGGGCAGCCTGCTGGCTACCGGCCTCAAAGCCCCCAAGAGCCGCGTCCGGGTCATCATGGGCACGCTGATGGTCTCCATGTGCACGGAGAACCTGCTGCTGGCGCTGGGCCGCAGCGGATGGGTGTGGTGCGTCGGCGGCTTCCTCGGCTGGTTCTTCATCCCGCTGATGAACGCCAACCTCAGCGCCATCATGCGCCTGCACATCCCCATCGAGCTGCAGGGCCGGGTGTACGCGGCGCGCAACTCGCTGCAGTTCTTCACCATTCCGCTGGGCTTCTTCCTCGGCGGCTTCATGGTGGACACGGTCTTTGAGCCGCTGATGGCGGCGCAGCCCCTGCGCAGTCCGCTCACGGCGCTGTTCGGCGCGGGCAAGGGCAGCGGCGCGGCGTGCTTCTTCCTGGTGCTGTGGGTGCTGGGCATCGCGGTGTGCCTGCTGTTCCGGCGCGACCGGGTCATCTGGGAGCTTGAACGATAAGGAACCATCCGGGGCGGAGGCGCGCTGTCTCCGCCCTTTTCAGGGAGGCGGCGATGAAGGACGAGCTTGTCTATGAAATCCTCTCCGCGGTCGGGGAGATCCCGGCGGGGAAGGTGGCGTCCTACGGGCAGATCGCGCGGCTGATCGGTCGGGCGCGGAACGCCCGGCTGGTGGGCAGGACGCTGAGCCTGTCGGAGTTCTACGGGGACTACCCCTGCCACCGGGTGGTCAATCATGCGGGAAGGCTCGCGCCGCACTTCCCGGAGCAGCGGGCGCTGCTGGAGGCGGAGGGCGTGATCTTCTGGGACAATGGATGCGTCGACATGGACGCCTGCGGATGGGAGTGCTGATATGAGAGAGATGCTGCGGGATTTGCGTGGGCTGCTCGCCGGATGCGGGGCCGACTGGGCCGTCTGCGGCGGGTTTGCCATCGAGCTGTTTCTGGGCCGGGAGACCCGCCCTCATGGCGATCTCGACCTTGCCGTCCCGGAGGAGGACCGCCGGGAGGTCGAGCGCTTCATGCGGGAGCAGGGCTGGCTGGTGTATGAATTCCGGGGGCAGGGGAAGCTGCGCAGGCTCACGGACGGCGCCCTGAGCGAACCGGGCCGCAACCTGATGTGCCTCCGGGAGGGCTGCGACTTAGTGACCTTCTGGCCTTGCGACGAGCCGGGGCTGGTGCTGCACGAGTGGCATGCCTCGGGCATCCGGACGCTCAACTACATGGAATTCCTGTTCCACCGGCGGGAGGGCGGCGCGATGCTTCTGGGCGACGCGCGCAGGGAGGTCGATCGGGCGATCCTGCGGCGGGACGGGGTGCCCTGCCTCGCGCCGGAGGTAGTGCTGCTGCTCAAGGCGGCCCAGCCGGAGCGGGAGGCGAATCAGCAGGACTTCGCGGCGGCATTCCCGGCGCTGACTGAGGAGCGGCGCGGCTGGCTGCTGGACTCGCTCCGGCGGCAGTATCCGGGCGGGCATCCGTGGCTGACGGGGGAGGCGGTTTCCCGTGCCTGAAATGTGGGACGTTTACGATTTTCTCCGCCGGAGGACGGGCCGTACCATGCGGCGCGGCGAGCTGGCGCGGGCGGACGAATACCACCTCGTGGTGCAGGTGTGGATTCGCAACAGCCGCGGGGCGTGGCTGATCTCCCGCCGGGCGCCGGGCAAGAGCGAGCCGCTGAAATGGGAGCCCACGGGCGGCTCGGTGCTGGCGGGGGAGGAGAGCCTCGACGGGGCGCTGCGGGAGGCCCGGGAGGAGCTGGGCGTGACCCTCGACCCGTGCCGCGGCGTGATGTTCTGCTCGGCCCGGCGGGAGCAGTTTACCTGGGCGAACCCGGGCTTTCTGGACGTGTGGGTCTTCGACCACGACGGCGATATCGGCGATGTGCGCCTGCAGCAGGAGGAGACCTGCGACGCGATGTGGGCCACGGAGCGGGAGATTCGCCGCATGATCGCGCAGGGGCGCTTCGTGCCCATGACGGACGATCCTTATTTTGACGATTTGTTCCGGGTCTTCCGCGCCCGGACGGCAGAGGAGGTCAGGAATCATGACGTTTGAGGAGATGACGAGGCTGGCCCGCGAGACGCTGAACCCCCGCGAGCTGGGCGACGGCAGCTATGCGGGCTCCGTGGCGGCGGTGCTGGAGACCGAGGCGGGGAACGTCTACCGCGGCGTGTGCATCGACACGTCCAGCTCGATGGGCTTCTGCGCGGAGCACGCGGCCATTGCGGCCATGGTGACCGCCGGGGAGAGCCGCATCCGCCGCGTTGTGGCTGTGCATGCGTCCGGCGTGGTCTCGCCCTGCGGCCGGTGCCGGGAATTCATGTATCAGATCAATCACGGCAATCTGGATGCGGAGGTCAGGCTGAGGAACACGACGGTGCTTCTCCGCGACCTCCTGCCGCACCGGTGGGATGAGTGAGAGGACGGAAAGATTGCTATTATTGCCGGGTTATGATACAATCTGATCAATAGACAGCGGAGGTGTCTCGATGAATTTCGGCAAAGCGATTGAGCTGTTTCTCGTCAACGGCACGGCAGACAGCCTTGTAACGGCGGAGCTGTCCAACTGGAACGGCAAGGCGATCAAGATTCCCCGGACGGAGGTCAATCGGTGCGCGAGAGAGGACATCCGTAATGCGGGTGTGTATTTCCTGTTCTGTCAGGAGGACGACGGCTCGGAGTCGGTCTATATTGGCGAGGCGGAAAACGTGCATGAGCGGCTGCTCGGTCACTTGCATGATTATCAGAGCGGCAAGGAGAAGTATTACTGGAATACGGCCATTTTGTTCATCGGCCGCGACTTGAACAAGGCGCTTATCCGCTATTTGGAGAACCGTTTCGTCGAGATTGCCCGGGAATGCAACCGCTATACGATTCTGACCAAGAATACCTATAAGAATACGGTCATGAAGGAATCGCAGATTGCGAGCATGGAGGAATTCATCGAGAACGTCAAGGTGCTCATCAACACGCTGGGATACCGCGTGCTGGTTCCCGTGCCGACGGCGACAGATGCAACCGTGTATCTTTACTGCACTGGCTCCAGCGCGAAAGCGAAGGGATTCATCAGCTCCGGTGGCTTAACGGTGCTGAAGGATTCGGTGGTCTCTCCGGGCATGGTGCCTTCCATGAGCAAGTCTTACGCCATGCTGCGGCAGAAGCTGGAAACAGACGGAACCATCCTCGACGGCAGGTTTCAGCGGGATTATGAATTCTCTTCGCCGTCAGCCGCCGCGACGGTGGTGCGCGGGCATAGCTCGAATGGCAACGTTGAATGGAAAACGGTCGATGGCGTCAAGCTCAAAGACCTCTGAAATCAAAGAAGTCCCTGTCGCAATACCGCGGCAGGGACTTCTTTTTACTGCGCAATAAACCAATTCTCCCAATAGTTCTCCCACCGCGCGGTGAAGTCATCCCGCAGGACCGACTGGCCCGCGACCAGCGCTGCCGAGGCGACGGTCTGCCCCGCGGAGACCATCCGCACCTGCCCGAGCAAGTCCCCGCGGCTGACCGGCGCGTCCAGCACATCCGGCAGGTCGATCTCGATGACGGGCATCGTGCCCTTCGCGATCACGCCTGTCAGGTCTCCCGCCAACACCGCGCTGACGCTCTCCTCCTCGCTGGTCGTCACGGGGATCGTCCGCACGGATTCGCCCTCGAGCATCAGCGTCATGGCCTCGTAGCGGCTGAAGGCGATGTCCATCAGCCGCGCCGCCTCGTCGAACCAGTCGTAGCAGTTGAGCACCACGCCGATCACGCGCATGCCCTCCCGCTCCGCGCCGAAGACGAGGCACCGCCCGGCCTTTTTCGTGTAGCCGGTCTTGATGCCCGTGGCGCCGTCGTAGGTGGAGAGGAGCTTGTTCTTGTTGTTGAGCACCCGGCTGTAGCTGCGGCCCTCCCACGGGATTTTCGCCCGCTGGGTGGAGACGATCTCGCGGAAGATCTCGTGGGTCATGGCCTCACGGGCGATCAGCGCCAGATCGTGCGCGGTGGTATAGTGGCCCTCCCGGGGCAGGCCGTGGGGCGTGAGGAACACCGTGTTCTGGCAGCCCAGCTCCGCCGCCCGGGCGGTCATCATCCGGCAGAAATCATCCACCGTGCCGCCGATGTGCTCGGCGATGGCCGTGGCCGCGTCGTTGCCGCTGGCGAGCATCAGGCCGTAGAGCATTTCCTCGAGGGTCAGCGTCTCGCCCTCGGAGAGATAGATGCTCGTGCCCGGCACGCCGAAGGCATTGCGGCTGCAGGTGACCGGGTCGGCGAGGTTCCCGCGCTCGAGGGCCAGCAGCGCCGTCATGACCTTGGTGGTGGAGGCCATGGGCAGGGGAGTCTCGGCGTTGTGGCTGAGCAGCACGCGCCCGCTGGCCTCGTCGATGATCACGCAGGCGGTGGCGGAGGTGCCGACCTCTTCCGCCGTGCTCCGGGAGGGTAAAAGCAGCGCAGCCAGCGCGGTCATGAGGGCAAAGAGCTTCTTCATGGGCGTCTCCTTACATCAGGGTCTGGGGGTCTGCGCTGTCATTCTTCTGGAGCATGCCCTTGACGTCCTCGATGACGGTGGGAATCAGCTCCACCACGCGGTCAGCCACGGTGTGGCACTGGGCGGGGAGCATGCGCACGTTGTCGCCGGAGACCACCAGAAAGCCCACCGGCTGCACCGATACGCCCGCGCCGCTGCCGCCCGCGAAGGGGAAGTCGACGGGCTCGGGGGTGTGGCGGGGCCTGTCCTGACAGGTCAGATCGCCGCCCGCGGTCACATAGCCGAAGGACACCTTCGAGATGGGGATGATCGTCGCGCCGCCCGCCGCCGTGACGGGATCGCCGATGACCGTGTTCACGTCGACCATGTCCTTGATGGACGACATGGCCGTCTGCATCAGTTCGCCGATGGGATGTTCCATGATTCATGCCTCCTTCGCCGGATAAGCGGGATGCGCCGAGCGCTCCATGCGCAAGCTCAGGAGCAGCAGGGCTGCTGTGAGGATCAGTGTGCCCAGATGGAAGAAAACGATACATCGGGCCTGCAGGCTTCCGCGGCCGTTCAGGAAGTCCGGGCGCACCTGAAGCCGGGCCCTCCGCCGCCACGCGCAGGGCAGCGCGCGCCACAGGCTCTGCAGGGTTCCGGCGGTCAGGGCCGTGCGGGCCGCATCGCCGAGGCTGACGTTCACCGCCGCGTCCAGCCGCAGGAGCGTGATCCCCCGGAAGAGGAGCTGCCGGGCGTGATCGCCGCGCAGGATCGTCCGCAAAGCCGTCATGGCGGGCTTGCCGGGGGAGGGCGCGGCCTTGAGCGGGGTCTCCCGGCCCTTTTTGTCCACGCGGAACACCCGGTGCCCCTGCTCCGTCCGCCGGAGCCGGAAGCGCAGGTTCGGCCCAAGCCCCCACAGCCGCGCCGCCAGCAGCACGTCGGTCTCCCCGGCAAGGCGCAGGTCCAGCCGGAGCGTCACCGGCGTGATGAGCAGCAGATACAGCATCAGCAGCGCAAGCATACGATTCACCGCCCTTTTCGGTTTCTATCATGCGCAGAGGCCGGGCAGTCCATGCGCGTCTTGACGGTCTTTGTGAAAGGATTTATAATAGAAAAGATGACATCACACAGCGGAGGAGAGATCGGCATGATTGGACTCATTGGCGCGATGGCGGTCGAGGTTGAGGCCCTGATGGACAAGCTGACGGAGCGTCGGGAGACGACCGTGGGCATGGATACCTTCGTTTCGGGCAAGCTGTTCGGGCAGGAGGCGGTGCTGGCTGTCTGCGGGCCGGGCAAGATCAACGCGGCCCTGTGCGCCCAGAGCATGATCCTGCATTTTCACCCGGAGTGGGTGCTGAACCTCGGCGTGGCCGGGGCGGGAGACACGACGGTGTCCATCGGGGACATGGTGATCGCCGCCGCCGCCGTGCAGCACGACGTGGATACCTCGCCCATCGGCGACCCGGTGGGCATGGTCAGCAAGATCAATCTGATCGAGATTCCCTGCGACGCGGCGCTGCGTCAGCGGCTGGTAAAGGCGGCCTCCTCCCTCCCGGACGTGAAGGTACACGAGGGCGTGATCGCCACGGGCGACCAGTTCATCAATGACGGCGGGGTGCGCGCGCGGATTCATGAGCGCTTCCATGCCATGGCGGTGGAGATGGAGGGCGGCGCGGTGGCGCAGGCCTGCTTCATGCACGGCGTGCCCTGCGGCGTGCTGCGGTCGATCTCCGATCAGGCCAACGGCCAGTCCGAGATGGATTATCCCACCTTCACGCATCTGGCGGCGGCGCACTCCCAGCAGGTGGTCGAGCGGCTGCTGCGGAGCTGACTATGGAGAAATCTGACAAAATACGATCTGAAATTCTGTAAAATACAAAGAAAGCATTGTGTTTTGGATACCGCGGGGGTATAATGTACCCGTAAGCATTGACATGATGGAGGCGAGCGGATGTATAAGCTGCTGCTGGCGACGGACAGGCCGGAAGTGCTGGAGGCGTTCAATGCCTTCACGGCGTGGGAGAGCATGGGCTTTCGTGCGCCGCGGATCGTGACCTCGGTCAACGCCGCGCTCAAGAGCCTGAAGGAGCATCACGCGGACGCGATCGCTTTCAGCTTCGGGGAGCAGGACGAGGCCATGCTCATGGAGCACCTGCGGACGTTCTATCCGCTGCTGCCGATCTTCACGGCGGCGCAGAACCCCGGCGCGCTGACGGCGGTGCTGCAGGAGCTGCGGCTGCTGCTCAGCCGAATGAACTCCGACTTCTCCAATGACGATTTCAGCGCGGCGGATATGCTGCAGATCTGCCGTCACGAGCTGTTCCGGGCGCTGCTGGAGGGCCGCGTCACGGGCGAGGAGAGCCTGCGGCGGTGCCTGCGCCTCCTGCGCAGCCGGATCGACCCGGACAAGCCCTGCGTGCTGGCGGAGCTGAGCATGCCCGCGGACAGCGACTTCCTCAAGGGCCGCTGGCATTACGGCACCGAGCGGCTGGAGGTCGCCCTGCGCAACTTCTTCGGCGTGGAGCTGGCGGGGATGCGCATGCTGGTGTGCGTGCTGCCGGACGAGCGGATCTTCCTGCTGGCGGGCGGCATGGTCGGCGCGCAGACGGCGGATTCCATGACCGGCGTGGTGAGCAGACACGCGCAGGAATGTATCGAGCATGTGAGCGAATACCTTCATCTTGACCTGACCATTACCAACATCCGCGTGATGCCGCGACTGGCGGAACTGGCGCGGAAGGAAGAGAGGAACAGCGGAAATGGGAATTTTTGACGCGATCCGCGGGCAGCTCATCGACGTGATCGAGTGGTCCGATAACGGCGGCAACATCATGGTGCATAAATACGACATGCGCGGCAAGGAGATCATGATGGGCGCGCAGCTCACCGTGCGCGAGGGGCAGGTAGCCATCTTCGTCAACGAGGGCCAGCTTGCCGATGTGTACCAGCCCGGCCGCTATGAGCTGACCACCTCCAACATGCCCATCATGACGGCGCTGCAGAGCTGGAAGTTCGGCTTCAACAGCCCCTTCAAGGCGGACGTGTATTTCATCAATATGCGCCAGTTCCTCGACCGCAAGTGGGGCACGGCGAACCCCGTGATGATGCGGGACGCGGAGTTCGGCATGATCCGCATCCGGGCCTTCGGCATCTACGCCTTCAAGGTCGCTGAGCCCGAGACCTTCCTGCGGGAGGTGTTCGGCTCCTCGGCGCTGCTGACCACCGAGGGCGTGGAGGGCCAGATCAAGCGCACGCTGGTCTCCGGCCTGAGCGACGCCATTGCGGAAAGCAAGATTCCCGCCCTTGACCTCGCGGCCAACTACAGCGAGCTGGGCGAATACGTCCGGCAGGCCATGAATCCCAAGTTGGCGGCGCTGGGCCTGACGCTGACCGACTTCGTGGTGGAGAACATCTCCCTGCCCGAGGAAGTCGAGAAGACGATGGATAAGCGCACCTCGATGGGCGTGCTGGGCGACCTGAACCGCTACACGCAGTATCAGGCGGCGGAGGCCATCAGGGACGCGGCGCAGAACCCCGGCGGCACGGCTGGCGCGGGCATCGGCATGGGCGCGGGCGTGGCCATGGGGCAGATGTTCGCGCAGGCGATGCAGAACGCCCAGCAGCCTTCGCAGGCGGCTCCTGTCCAGCAGGCGTCCGGCGGCTTCTGCTCCGAGTGCGGCGCAAAGCTGACCTCCGGCGCGAAGTTCTGCCCGAGCTGCGGCGCGAAGCAGGCCGGCTCCGGCGTGTGCCCTGCCTGCGGCAAGCCTGTCCAGCCCGGCGCGAAGTTCTGCGCGGAGTGCGGGACGAAGCTGTGACGCGGCGCATCCTGACCCTGCTGACGGCGCTGGCGCTGCTGATTCCGACGGCCTGCGCGGAGGGCATATCCCCGCCGCCACTGTGGCTCGCCGATGGCCCCGAAATCCCGGAGATGCCCCGCTTCCCGGCCTACACCTATGAGGCGGGCCTGCTGCGGATCGAGGAGGAGCCGGACAGCGTCAGCCGGGTGAGTGCGGAGTATTACAGCTTTGACGAGTACGGCAACGAGAGCCTCAGCGTCTGCGAGCTGACCTTCGACGAAGCGCGCGGCGGCTGGTACAGCGAGGAGGCCGCGGCGGAGCGGCACAGGCCGGACTACATCCGGCTGGAGACGGATACCCTGCGCATGGTCTGCTACAACGGCGGCATGGCGGACGTCACCCTGCTGGCGGATGGCGAGCCGCGCTTCATGTGGGAATACTGGGTCGAGCCCTTCGAGGGCCTGAGCCTGTGGGACGCGCCCTTCATCCATGTGACCATCTACCCGTCGGCGGACTGGCCGATGGAGACCGGCTATAACGGCTACGGCGTGCTGGGGTATTACATCTACACCGCCGCGGACGGCGCGCGGGTGCGGTATGAGTCCCACGACCTGATTTTCATCAAGCTGGAGAAGGACGGCAAGCAGTATGCATACGCCCCCTCCGGCGGCGGGTATCCCGCGGGCTGGAGCGTCTATACCGGCGACACGGAGGCCCATTTCAGCGGCTATACGCCCTGCGAGACCCCCGATGGCGTCAGCGAGGAAGATTATCCTCCGCTCATCGACAGTCAGGCATGGCTCGCCGCGCAGAAAGAAGCCTACAAAAACCACTGAAAAAAGGAGCGCTCTTGCGCCCCTTTTTTTATTTGCATGACCCAATGCTTTAGATGCATCATACGGTCTGATAAGTCGCCGCCTTTCGGGGGAGAGCGCGAGAGGGGAGCTTTCGGCCCGAAAGCTGC
>JAFLST010000052.1 GCA_022510815.1 Christensenellaceae bacterium
AAGGATTAGTGGGTCAGGAACAGCATCAGCAGGAAGAGCGCCGTGATCACCCAGGTGGGCACGGAAACGTCCTTGACCTTGCCGGTGCAGACCTTGATGATGACATAGGAGATCAGGCCGAAGGCGATGCCGTAGGAGATGTTGTAGGTGAAGGGCATCAGCGCAGCGGTCAGGAAGGCGGGCACAGCCACCTCGATGTCGGTCCAGTCAATGTTCTTGACGCAGGCCATCATCAGCACGCCGACATACACCAGCGCGGCGGCGGTGGCGCAGCCGGGGATGAGCTGGGCGATGGGGCTGAGGAACATGGCGATGAAGAACAGCACGGCGGTGACCATGGCAGCCATACCGGTGCGGCCGCCCTCAGCAACGCCAGCGGAGGACTCGACGAAGGTGGTAACCGTGGAGGTGCCGCACACAGCGCCGACGGTGGTGGCGATGGCGTCGGCCATCATGGCCTTGTCCATGTTCGGGACCTCGCCGTCCTTGGTCAGCATGTTGCCGCGGGCGCAGGCGCCGTAGAGGGTGCCCATGGTGTCGAACATGTCGACCATGCAGAAGGCCAGCGCGGTGGTGACGATGACCAGCACGGTGTTCGCGCCGCCGTGGGCCGCGATGTAGGCGGAGAAGTTAAAGCCCTTAGTGAAGACGGTCAGGAAGGCCTCATTGAAGAACTCACCGAAGGCCGCGAAGGGGCTGCTCATGGTGATGCCCGCGCTGAAGCCGGACACGGTGAGGAAGCCCAGCACATAGTACAGCACAGCGCCGCCCACAATGCCCAGCAGCACAGCGCCCTTGACATTCTTATGCGCCATGACGGCAATGGCCAGCAGCGCCAGAATGGTGACCAGCATGGGCATGATGGCGCCCCAAGAGTTGGTCAGCAGGTTGAAGGAAGCCAGCGTCACGCCCGTGGACGAGTCAGGAATGACGATGTCGGCGTTCTGCAGGCCGAGGAAGGCAATGAACAGGCCGATGCCAGCCGGGATAGCGATGCGCACCGCCTGCGGAATGGCCTGGAAGATCATCTTGCGCAGACCGGTCACCGTCAGCACGATGAACAGGATGCCGTCAAAGAGAACCAGCACCAGCGCGTTGGCATAGGACATGCCGAAGCCCAGCACGCAGGTGAAGACGAAGAAGGCGTTCAGGCCCATGCCGGAAGCCTGCGCCAGAGGCAGATTGGCCAGCAGGCCGATGCAGACCGTGCCGACGACGGCGGAGATAGCCGTAGCGATGTAGATCGCGCCGTAGCTGACGCCCGCGGCGGTGAACATGTTCGCGTTGACCATCAGGATGTACACCATGGCGAAGAAGGTGGTGATGCCCGCCATGATCTCCGTGCGGAGATTGCTGCCCGCAGCCGTGTAGCCGAAGCGCTTGTCAAGGCTGCTGATTTGGGTATTGGCCATTGGACTGATCCCTCCTGTAACTGTCTTGTGTGTTCTCCGGGCGGGAAGTCCCCCGCGCGGAATGTGAGCATTATATCACACCGTCCGCAAAAAATCCATATCATTTTCGCCTTTTCGACAAATTCGTTCGCTTCAATCCGGACGCTTTTCGCCCGCCCGTCAGGAATGGTGCAAAAAGGCGCCATGTTGGACATGATGACGGCTTCTTGCCAAATCCCATTCGCGGGCAGCAATGCTACCTAAACGTGTCAGCGTAGACATTCTGCGTATGATTGGTCAAAACAGATAGCTTTTCATTGGTGCGCCATAAGCATTCTATTTGCTCGATATTTTGATCAGGGTCTGCCAGCAATTCCGCCAAATCATCAAGTTCGCGCAGTTCGCTCTCCTTCAGCGCCCGTATCCCGCTACGAAGATAAACAGGTTGGTAGGAATAAAAGATTTCATTGTTCATCAGAGCGTGAAAATCCATCAGCAGGTATTCGCAGGCACCTTCCAGAGCATTCGTTGAAAAAACGTCCAGCTTTTTATGAAGCGTCCCTTTCCTCAGGCCAAGCCATGCTTCCGAAGCAGTGACAAACTTCCGACGGGGCAAATCAAACTGACTGTAACCAAATCGTTCTTCATATTCATAATAGCCGTCAACATCCACTAAAACCCATCTGCTTTCTTCAAAACTCCAATATTCATTCACCCAGTGCTCCATATAACTGTCGCCCATATCGCCAAAATCCATAAACCCGGCCCGCGAACGGCAGGGGATTCCTTTTGCTTTGAGAATGGCGCTGAACAACACCGATGCATGCCGACATGATACGGTGATTCGCTTTGTAACGTCCCGGTCTTTCGTAAATCCTCTTTCATCCAGACGAAGGATACCCGCAATCATTGCAACAGCGGTGATATATAATTCGTCTTCATTTTTGAAACGATGCTTCGGATAGGACGCAAATGCTCCGTAATAGGTATTTTCCAGATAAGGAGAGGGCTGTGTAAAATACATGGATGGGTGGGTAATTTGATCGCAGACCAACATGCCAATGGAACGTATATCATCCGGCAGCGACAGCAGAAAGTCCTTATACTGTCCCGCATAGGTATAAACACTGGTTTCCAGATAACGCGTATACACTTTTTCACTCATGAGACTTTCCACAACCTCCTGCCGCGATCTTATGAACGGATGTGCGCCTTGCTAAATGTTATCAAAATAAAAATTTAATGTCAAGGGCAATGATCAAGCCATCGGGGCTATACAAAGAAGCGCCATCCGTTCATCGCATGAAAAACAGAGACATGACCGCTCATAGCAGCCATGTCCCTTTGTCGTTCAGTTGGCCGAGATCTCGATGTCTTCCCTGATCTGCTTGGCCAGCCCGTGCCAGCCGCCGAGACGCTGACCCTGCCAGCTCCAGTATTCACAATGCCCTGCCGTTGTGACCGGGTTCATGCGCGCCAGCCGCTCGGCGGTGGGGATGCTCTCATCCTCCAGCATCGGATCGACCAGCGTGTTGCGAATCTCGCAGATCAGCACGGTGCTGCCCTCGTCGTTGAGGGAGATCAGCTCCCGAACCTCCAGCTCGAAGGCCATCGGGCAATCCGACAGAATGGGCACATTCAGCGTTTCGCCCTTCTCCCAGTCGAGCGGGATGTTCATCTTCTCCGGATCGTAGCCGCTGACGGAGCCGAAATAGTCCGCCAGCGGAAGCGTGGCCTCCGTAACCAGATTGGCCGAAAAGACCTTCGTCGCCCGAATGCGGTCAAGGGTCAGCTTGTTCTCGCCGATACATGTGATCGCCGCCAGCCCGTCCGTCCACGCATAGCTGAACCAGCAGAACAGGCCGAAGTCCGGCGTGCCGTCCTCCCTGAAGGTGCCGAAGAGGTAAAGCGGCCGAGGGCACCAGCGATTATCCCTGCCAATGGAAACTTTCATGGGGATGTTCCTCCTTCGAGATTGTCAAGAATGCGGAGCAGGTATCCCTCGAGCTGCGCGTACTCCTCCTCGGAGAATCCCGCGTAGTACATGTCGTTCATCCGCTGGGAGATGCGCTCATAGTCGTTTTTCAGCATCCGGGCTTTCTCCGTCAGCACAATGCGCTGGCGGCGGCGGTCTCCCGGCGCGGCTTCCCGGCAGATCAGCTCCGCCTCGGCCATCCTGTCCAGCATCGAGGTGAGCGTGGTGTTCGCCAGCCCCGTCCGCTGGGCAATCTGGCTGATCGACACGCCGTCCTCCTGCCAGAGCACATACAGGATGCGTCCTTGCGCGCCATTGAACGCATCAATGTCCGCCTCTGCCAGCAGGCTGTCAAAGAGCCGGTTGCCCATCCGGTGAATCCGGGAGATCAGATAGCCGCCTTGGGTGTCCATGGAATACCTCCTGCCATATAGGATTATACTATATAGTAATATTTCTGTCAAGCCCTCTGCGGCCCGATGCCCGATTTTCTGTTCAGCGCTTCTCGTTCATCAGCTCTTCCATGACCACAGGAATCTGCGCAGCCTCCACCGGATCAATCGGCGGGTAGGACACGTCCATTTCCTCGAGAGTGTCCACAAGAATCTGACTGACGAGGTACCGGGTGTACCACTTGTCGTCCGCGGGAAGAACATACCACGGGGATTCCTTTGTCGCTGTGGCGTTGACCGCGTCCTCATAGGCCTCGTCGTAGGCCTCCCACAGCGCGCGCTCCGCCATGTCATTGATGGAGAGCTTCCAGTGCTTTTCCGGCAGCTCAAGCCGGTCGATGAAGCGCTTCTTCTGCTCCTCCTTGCCGATGTTCAGCAGCAGCTTGACCACCCGGTAGCCGTTCTCATAGAGATACTGCTCCCAGTTACGGAGCTGGCGGTAGCGCTTCTGATAGAAGTCCCTGTCCCCCGTGACCCGCTCGGGCATCAGGTATCCCTTCTCCATGCGATGCACGCGGGTGACCAGCACGTCCTCATAATGGCTGCGGTTGAACACGCCGATCTTGCCCCGGGGCGGCAGCGCCCTGTTGAGCCGCCAGAGATAGTCGTGGCTCAGCTCCTCCTTGCTGGGCGTCTTGAAGGCATGGACCTCCAGCGCCGCGGGATTCAGCCCGGAAAACACCTTTTTGATCAGGCTGTCCTTGCCGGCGGCGTCCCGGGCCTGTATGGCGATCACAAGCCCTTCCCTGCCCGAGGCATAGAGCTTCTCCTGCAGCGCGGCGGCCTTGGCGATGTTCTCCTTCGTTTTCCGGACATAATCGGCTTTCTCCCCGGAGAGTCCTTGCGCCCCGGTGGGCAGGCGCTTCAAAACCAGCTTGTCAGAGCCATCATAACGATAATCCTTCACGGACACAGACACCCTTTCCTTGGTAGGCTGACGATATTATACAACAAGCCGCCGCGTTTGACAATCTGCGCCGTGGCAGGATTTCCCGCGCTGCGCATCGAATACCTCCGCAGATTTCTTCACCGGAGGCGACCGCCATGACGCTTTTTCTGACCAGCAGCCCCTGCTGGGACGACGTGCCCGAGGGCTGCGACTTGCCCTGCATCTTTGACGAACGAAACGGCTTTGTCGACGCGCTGCGGGACTTCGTCGAGCCGGGAGCCCGCTGCACCTTCGTCGCGTCCGACCCGTCGACCTATGACAGACTGGAGGAGTTCGCCGATACCTTCACGAGGTGCTTCGCGTGGCACGGTATGCCTTTCAGCAATGTAGCCCTGTTGGACAACCGCACTGCCGACCGGGCCGCCGAGCTGATCGGTCAGGCGGATGTGCTGATCCTCGCGGGCGGTCATGTGCCCACGCAAAACGAGTTTTTCCAGCGCATCGGCCTGCGGGAGCTGGTGGCTGACTTTAACGGCGTCATCATGGGCATCAGCGCGGGTACCATGAACTGCGCGGACGTGGTCTATGCCCAGCCGGAGATGCCCGGCGAGTCCGTTGATCCGGCCTATCAGCGCTTCCTGCCCGGGCTTGGTCTCACTGGCCTGAACATTCTCCCTCATTACCAGAAGGAATGTCATACCATCCTCGACGGTCGCCGGCTCTACGAGGACATCACCTATGCCGACAGCCACGGTTACACCTTCCTCGTGCTGGTGGACGGCAGCTATGTGCTCTCCCGCGACGGCGAGGAGCTGCTCTGCGGCGAGGCCTACACCATCCGCGACGGCGTGCTGCGGCAGGTCTGCGCGGAGGGAGAAGACCTGCCGCTGGAGGAGCTGTTCGGCTGAGTTGTCCTGTTAAATCCCGGAAATACCGATTTTCCTCTTGACAGGCCGCCTGATTCATCGTATAATGTTCTTGTTGTTAGACGCGACTAACATACGGGTGGCAGGCTTGCATCGACTGTCATCGCTACCTCCTTGAAACGCAAAATGCGGACAGGTTGCACGGCCTGCCCGCATTTTGTATGCGCTCTGTTAACGAGGCGACAGATTCGAGAGAATCATCCCGACGATGCCGCCGCCGGCGACGCCCATGCCGAGATCAGCCAGATAAGCGGTGATCGGCGCCTGCTGCCCGGAGAGAATCACATAGAGCGCCACGCCCACCGCCATGTAGAGCAGACCCACCGCCGCGCCGCGGATGAGCCCGCCGTTGCCGCCGCGCCCGACCGCCACGAACACGCCCGCCGCGATGGACAGCAGCTTGAGCACCTGATTAAACACGCGCACAGCGTCCTCTGTGGGCTTGACCCACTGCATGATCAGCGCGAAAATAGCCACGCCCGCTACGGTCACGAGAACCGCCGCGCACAGTCCCTTGAGAAGCCGGAACCATGGCGAGGCAGTCGCGCCCCGCTTCCGGCGTGCCGATGATGCCTGTGACATATGATAAACCTCCCTTGTCGTTTGGTCAAGCATATGCGCTGCGCCCTCCGGCTATGCTTGCCCTTCCCTGCCTGCTGTGCTATAATGTCTGCATCGTGATTCGACACAGCAAGGAGGGCTTTCGATGCCATATCTTCTTTTTCCGCAGGGCCGCAAAAAGGCGCTGACCCTGTCCTATGACGACGGCGTGGAACAGGACGCCCGGCTGATTCAGATTCTTGACCGGCATGGTCTCCGCGCGACCTTCAACCTGAATTCCGGCTGCTTCCCGCAGGAGGGCGTGACCTATCCCGCGGGCACGATTCATCGTCGGATGCCTTTGAGCTGGTGCCAGAAGACCTACAGCACCTCCCGGCACGAGGTTGCCGTTCACTGCCTGACCCACGCCATGCTGACGGAGCTGCCCCAGCCGCAGGTGCTCCATGAGATTCTGCGCGACCGGGAGAACCTCGAGGCGGAGTTCGGCGGCATGGTTCGCGGCTTCGCGTATCCCTTCGGCGCTTTCAACGACAGAATCGTCGACGCGCTGCAGGCCTCCGGCATCGCCTATGCCCGGACGGTGTATTCCACTCATGGCTTCGACATCCCACAGGACTGGCTGCGGCTGCATCCCACCTGCCATCACAACGATCCGCAGCTCGACGCGCTCTGCGACCGCTTCCTGAACGAACCGGCCCGCTTCAGCAGCCAGCTCTTCTACCTCTGGGGTCACGCCTACGAGTTCGAGGAGCAGGACAACTGGCAGGTCATCGAGCGCTTTGCCGAGCGCATGGGCGGTCACGACGATATCTGGTATGCCACCAACATCGAGATCGTCGACTATGTCAACGCCTACCGCCAGCTCATGTACAGCGCGGACGGCAACACGATTTATAACCCCAACCACCGGACCATCTGGCTGGAGATGAACGGCAAGGCCCTGCAGCTCGAGGCAGGCGAAACCCTGCGCGTTTGATCTGGCATTCCCCGTAGGCGGCATGAGATCATCATGCCGCTTTTTTGACGCAAGAAAATCCGCAGGCCCTTGCAGACCCGCGGATCAAAGGCAGCATGGGGCGTCCTTTAGCTGATGACAGCCTCGGTCTCGCCGTCGAACAGATAAATGCTCTCATAGGGGATCGAGAAGGTGATGGTGCTGTCCATCTCCGGCGTATCGTGCGGATCGACCTTGAGGATGGCCTTCTCCTCACCAGCGGTGATGTAGACGTTGGTGTTGTCGCCCAGCATCTCCGTCAGCTCCACATCGGCCTCAACATGGCATGCGTCCTCGATCTCGCCCAGCTCAATAGCCTCCGGACGGAAGCCCAGCACGATCTTCTCGCCCTCGTATTCGGCGGCCTTCTGGCCCAGCTTCTTCGCCACGTCAAGCTGATTCTTGCCGAACGGAATCTTGCCGTCCTTCACGATCCCGGTCACAAAGTTCATCGGCGGCTCACCGATGAAGCCCGCGACGAAGACGTTCTCCGGCTTGTAGTAGAGCTCATAGGGCGTGCCGATCTGCTGCACATAGCCGTCCTTCATCACGACGATGCGGTCGGCAAGGGTCATGGCCTCCGTCTGGTCATGCGTAACATAAATGGTCGTCGCGCCGGTCTCCTGATGAATCTGGGCGATCTCCGAGCGCATGGTGACGCGCTGCTTGGCGTCCAGATTGGAGAGCGGCTCGTCCATCAGGAAGATGCCAACCTTGCGGATGATGGCGCGGCCAATCGCGACACGCTGCCGCTGACCGCCGGAGAGCGCTCTGGGAAGGCGATCCAGATAGTCAGTCAGGCCCAGGATGCGCGCCGTGTTCTTCACGCGCTCCTCGATGACGTCCTCGTCAACGCCAGCCAGCGTCAGGCCGAAGGCGATGTTATCGAAGACCGTCATCTGCGGATACAGGGCGTAGCTCTGGAAGACCATCGCGATCTCACGCTGCTGAGGGCCCCACTCGTTGGCGCGCTTCCCGTCGATCAGGAAGTCGCCGCTGGAGATATCCTCCAGACCCGCGATCATGCGCAGCGTCGTGGACTTGCCGCAGCCGGACGGGCCGACAAACACGATGAATTCGCCCTTCTCAATGTCCAGATTAAAGTTGTGGACCGCATGATACCCGTTGGGGTAAATCTTGTTGATGTCTTTCAGAACCAAATACGACATGCTTTCGTCTCCTCCCACAAGATGATTCCTTGTGCCTAACGCCGCACAGCCCGGCTCACGCCCCAAGCTGCTTGATCTCCGTGTACGCGAGGACAAAGGGCGCTACGCCCTTGGCGTCGTTTTCCACAACGGGCTCAGAGATGTAGTATTCATAGGAGCCGTCTCTGCGCCGGTTCGTCTCCGGGCCAAGCCCTGCCACCAGACAGATGCCGCCCAGACCAATGCCTTCGTCCGTGAAGGTCAGGTATTTCTCAGCAATGCCGTCGAAGGTCTTCTTGCCCTTGGCCGCATATTCCTTCGGGAGGAACCCAAGCCGCGCGCCCTTGAGCATCGCATAGGCCATCATGGCGCTCCCGCTGGTCTCCAGATAGTTGCCTTCCCGGCCGCCCTGATCCGGCACCTGCCAGTAGAGGCCCGTCTGCGCATCGGCATAGCGATCCATGGAGGCCATGAGGTCGCTGAAGATCGCCGCCAGCTTATCCCTGTCCTGTCCTTCGGGCAGGATATCGAGCAGATCCGCCAACGCTACGGCAAACCAGCCCAGCGAGCGCAGCCAGAAGTTCTTCGAGCAGCCGCTCTCCTGATCCGCCCAGAACGCTTTTCTTGAAGCGTCATAGCCGTGATAGTACAGGCCCTTCTGCGGATCGCGCATCCGGTCATGAACCGTCGCAATCTGCTTCACAATATCGCTGTAGTCGCCGCCGCCGAAGGAACGCGCATAAAGCGCCCGGAACGGCTGCGCCATGTAAATGCCGTCCAGCCAGACCTGATGAGGATAGATGGCCTTGTGCCAGAAATTGCCTTCTGCGGTGCGAGGATGTCCCTCGAGCTGCTTGGCGAGTTTCTCGGCGGCCAGCCGATACTGCTGCTTGCCCGCGCGCTCGTAAAGCGCAAAGAGGACGCGGCCTTCGTTGATATCATCAAGGTTGCAGGCCTCGGGATTGAAGGTGCGGATCGCGCCGTCCTCACCCACGAAATGGTCGATGCACCGCTCGACGAACTCGAGGTAGCGTTCCTGACCGGTGATGCGGCCCATCTCCATCAAGGCCGTGAGCATGCAGCCATCAATGTAGTTCCATGAGGCCGCCCTGCCCTCGCGGATTTTCTCCATGTTCCACGCGGTGCGCTCCGGCGTGGACGTCTCCACCAAGCGGTCAATGAAGGCGTCAATTCTCGTATAATCCATCAGTCCACCTCGAATCTGTCGGTCACGCTGTCTTCATGCCCGGGCTCAGTGGGTCTTCACTTTGGCGCCCTTGACAATGTCAAGAATCAGGTGCTTGCCCTGAATGAGAATCATGTCAAAGCAGAGATAGAAGACGCCGAACAGCACCGGCCCCACGCCCAGCGGCACGGTATCCGTCGCGCCGGTGATCTGGAGAATCACCAGATTGATGGCGTTATACGTCATAAAGACAAGGAACAGCACCGCAAAGGCGTACAGAATGTTGAGCGGAAAGGTGATATAGGACTTCTGGGGGAACATCATGTAGCGGTCATTGCCGCCGGATGACTTTTCCAAAAATCGCAGCACGTTGTTGGTCAGCATCTCCGTGACGACGCCCAGCGCGATGCCGGTGACGAACAGCAAATCAAGCTGATCCGCCAGCATACCGCCGAGCCCCCAGATGAAGAAATAACACACGCAGCCCGGAAACCATGCCTTGATGAACAGCACCTTCACCAGGTTGGAAACCTTGATCTTGGGGCCGGACTGATAGCGTCGCAGCTCCTCCTGCGAGACCTCCGGCGAGTTGCTTTCATCGGCTGTGACCAAATCCTCAATCGCTTTGGTATGCAGCTTATAGTAGTCCGCCTGCCTGACCGTGTCCGGCTTGCGCAGTCCGTCTTTTTTCTTCCTGCTCATCCATACTCCTGTTTGTCATTTTGGGAGGCTCAGCACCCCAAGCCTCCCAAAAAATAAACGGACAACTGCTCGGCTGTTTCGGAGGCCGATGCTCAGACGCGTGTCAGCCGCGCCGATGATCCGTCCGATCAGTCCTCGCCGGAGATATCAATCGCGTCCAGCTGACCGTTGTCGCCAATGTCGACTGAGGTGTTGATCTTGCGCAGCAGCTTGGAATATACCGGGAGCAGCGCGATCAGCACCATGCTGGCGCCGAGGATACCCATGTGAATCTGCAGATACCGCTTGGCATCCAAAATGTACATCATGTTGTCTTTGATCTCAATCGGATTTTCCGGACGGGTCAAGGCATTCACGATGGCATTGATGTAGTAACCGTCCGCAAAGAAGATGATGACGAACATGGCGAACATCAGAACCACCATGGGAACATTGACCTTTTTACGATAGGGGAACGCGTTGATGAAGCACATGAAGGAGAGCATGGAAAACAGCATGGTGGTAAAGCCCGCCAGACCCATGCCCGCGCCCTGAATCTTCGCCGTGGTATTGGAGATAGCGGACATGTTCAGGGAATAGAACAGGAATGCCACCACCAGCACAACCAGAGGGATCATCTGGGGCCGGCGCTTGATGGACACGAAGAATTTGCGCCGCATCTCCTTGAAAAACGCGCCGATTCCGCCCGATTTTCCTGCTTGATTCGTCGCCATTGTCACACTTCCTCCCTGATCGCGTTGGTCGTCTCCTTGTCAAAGAAGTGCTTCCGCTTGAACGTAAAGGAGACGGTGTCGCCATACTTGTAATCGCTCCAACCCTTCAGCTTGGCGGAAATCTTCGCGCTCACCGCCTTGGAACCGCCGATGTGACCATGAACCAGCGTGTTCATGCCCAGATTCTCGTTGGAGGAAACGGTGACCGGCACGTCGTTGCCAAGGACGATGTTCTCGGGCCGCACGCCCAAGGTGATCGCCTTGCCGTTGTAGGGTGCGAGCAGCTTCTGTTCCGCAGCATCCAAGCCCACCCTGAAGCCCTCGCCCACCAGCTCTGCGCCGCTCACGCGAACGTCGAAGAAATTCATGGGCGGCAGACCGATGAAGCTGGCCACGAAGATGTTCGCGGGAGAGTCGTAGAGCTCCAGCGGCGTACCAACCTGCTGCACATGGCCCATGGACATGCAGACGATGCGATCCGCAAGGGTCAGCGCCTCGGTCTGGTCGTGGGTAACGTAGAGCATGGTGGCGTTCAGCCGCTTGTGCAGCAGCAGAATCTCACGGCGGGTTGCGCCGCGCAGCTTGGCGTCCAGATTGGACAGAGGCTCGTCGAACAGGAAGACCTTCGGGTTGCGCACGATGGAGCGGCCCATGGCCACGCGCTGGCGCTGACCGCCGGACAGCTGCGCGGGCTTCTTGTTCAGCTGGCTGGTCAAGCCGAGAATCTCAGCGGCCGCCAGAACCTTCTTATGGATAACGTTGGGATTTTCCTTGCGGAGGGTGAGGGAAAACGCCATGTTCTCATAGATGGTCATATGGCCGTAGAGCGCGTAGTTCTGGAAGACCATCGCCATGTCGCGATCCTTGGCAGGGGTCTGCGTGATATCCTTGCCGTCCAGCAGCAGCTTGCCAGCGGAGATATCCTCCAGACCCGCGACCATACGCAGGGTCGTGGACTTGCCGCAGCCCGAGGGGCCAACGAGAACGATAAGCTCGCCGTCCTTAACGTCCAGATTGAAGTCAAAGACCGCCTGAACGTTATTATCGTATATCTTGTCGATATGCTGTATGTTCAGCGTTGCCATGTCCTTGCCTCCTTACGCGTTCTGGATTCCGAGTTCCTTCAGATGGGCTGAAAGCTCCCGGCACTTGATGAAATTCACAACGGCAGACGCAATGAGGCAAGCCGCAGAGATGGCCAGGAAGGCCACGATCGTGTAGAACTGCCCGTTGCCCATGACCAGGGCCTCCGCGCCGCCGATGATGGTGGTGGTGCTGTGCGCCTGCATGGGGATGTAAAAGATGCGAACAATCTGCATCACGCCGATGGCGGCCAGCAGATAGGAATAATTCTGCTTGTAGTTCTTGACGCCCTCGGAAGCGAGGAAGACCGCCAGCATGAAGATCAGATTATAGACGATCGAGGCGCCAATTGCGATTTTATAATAGTACGTGCCCACGTCGGACTGGTAGAGGCTGACAAAGTAGAAGACATTGAACAGAATGCCGAGGATCGCGAGGTTGGAGCACAGCGAATTCTTGATAAACCTCATCCGATCCCTGCGGATGGTACGCTCTTCGCTCACGCGGCAATCCTCCTTCCGGCTTCAACGAGTTTTGCTTCCTTCTTCATCAGGCTGACCTTCCAGCACGCGTTCATCACGAGCAGGAGGGCCACGAGCACCAGAATGCCGAAAATGACATAGTGCGCGTCGAGCCAGAAGGTGGACTCGGTATATTTCACGTCAGTTGGGAACAGGGTGGAATACAATTCCAGCGTCGCGAAATCGACTTCAAAGAATTGCGCCTTGTAGATGAGAATCTGGGCGTGGCTGTAGAGCGTCAGCGCCACGCTGGCTGCGGCATAGAGGCCGGTGGCAATGAAATTGCCGATGTAGTAACGCCTGCGGATGTGCGTATTGGTAATGAAGAGGAACGCGCCCAGCAGGATCATGACAATGCTGCCGACCAGAAGCATCTGGTTGAAAGGCTGCATGTTGAAGTAGACCTCAGCGCCCTTCACGCCAAAGTTGTTGGCAACATACAGGCTGTCATAAAGATCCGTCATGATGCCAAGCGCATAGAGGAAGACCACCACGCTCGCGATGATCGCCGCCAGACAAAGGATTCTTTGAATCGTCATCTGCTTTTTATACATGACGACCTCCTCTCAGGGTTGCGTCCCGCCCCGCCGGATGGAGCCCACCCGACGGGACGGGAACCGGACTACCCGATGTGATGATCCGCGCATCCGCGGCGCAGCGTCATGGCCGCGCCACGGGTGCCGGATACTGGGATGATCTTACTTCAGGGTGTTGTAGTAATCCAGCGCGCGCTGCCAGGCCATCTGCTTGAGGGCCAGATACTGCATGCCGGACATGCCGCTGGACACATACGCAGCGGTGGATTCCGCATCCTGCATGTTGGAGTCGGTATAGCCGTTCACGATGATGTTGAGCAGCATGTTCTCGCCGCCCTTGTTCTGGTTGAAGTTGTTGGTCAGCTCGGTATAGCCGTTCAGCATCGAGTTCTCAGTGGGGTTGTTGGGCAGGACGGTGGGCACGCTGGTGTACCAGCGGTTCTCGGTCACAGCCAGCTCGGGGTGCTTGATGGTGCCCAGACCGATGGCGGCGGAGATATGGCCAGCGCCCTCGCGGCCAACCTCATGCGTGCACTGATACTCGAAGGACTGGCTCTTGACGAAGGTCAGGGTAGAGCCGAGGTAGTAGCGAGCATAGTTGGTGTAGTTGCCGGAAGCCTTCTCCCACAGCTCAGCCTCGGTGGCTTCCGCGATCACGGGCCACTGCTCGCCGTTGAAATCGAAGGTCACATAGCTGCCGTCGTCATTGGTCTTGATGAAGGCGTCGGGGCCGTAGCTCATCAGGATCATGCCTTCGGGAGAGTACGCGTAGTCGATCAAGGCCAGCGCGGCGTTCAGCTTGTTGTCGTCACCGGCAACGCCAGCAGCGGAGATGCCCCAGCCGTCGGTCTTCACGGAGCGCCAGGACTCGGTAAAGCGCATGAACACGCCATCCTCGCTGGTGCCGTCGAACCAATGAGCAACGGGAACCATCACGGCCATGTACTTCTCGCCTTCCTGGAGCTTGGTGGCGTTGTAGATGGTCTGGGTCTGGTTGTAGTCATAGTGCATGAAGCCGAGGTCATTCTCGAGCATGGTGCCGGAGTTCTCGCCGGACATGTCGATGAAGGACTTGGAGAGCAGGCCCTCCTCGGCCATCGCATGCATGTACTCCATGGCCTTGTAAGTAGCGACTTCCTGACGGGCGTCATGGACAGCGCCGTCGGTGCCGATGTAGAGGTAATCCTGACGGGACTCGAGACCGCGGACGCCGAACAGGGTGCCGGCAAAGCGGAACATGTCGACGCGGCGCTGGTTGTTATCGTCCTCGCGGGAGAAGAGGCCCTGCACGGAATCGGTGCCATTCAGGGTCTGGGGGTTCGCCACGACGCAGCGCAGCAGGGCGACGAGCTCGTCAGCATCCCACGCGGCGTTCTGGCCGATGTACAGATCGGCGCGGTTGGTGCCGTAGTAGCCGGCATAGGCCTCGTCGATGTAGGTACGGAGCATGTTGACAGCCGCGACGCCATCCAGCTCGCCAGCCTCGTTCATCTTGGCGACGATGTTGCCAGCGGTGTCATAGTCCTTCGCGATGGTCTCAACGGCGGTGCCGTCAGCGGTCACGACGTCGATCTCGACCTTGC
>JAFLST010000053.1 GCA_022510815.1 Christensenellaceae bacterium
GACAGCAGTGACGACCCGACGGCGGAAGACAAGAAGACCGTCTTCGAGTTCACGCTGACGCCCACCGATGACACGAAGGGCAATGCGATCACCAAGAAGCTGGAGAGCTGGGAGATCGGCGGCAGCTATGAACTCACCTTCGATTTCAAGGATCTGACCGAGAACGAAGTCCGTACCTATACGCTCACTGAGAAAGCGCTGAATGACGGCAAGTGGACGCAGGTCGGTTCCTACAAGGTGACCGTGAAGGCCACAAAGGGTGCCGATGGCAAGCTCACCGCTACAGTGACCGTCACCGATAAGGACGGCAATCCTGTCGAGCTGACGAACGTGGTCTTCACCAATACCTACTCCTACAAGGAGCCGGATGCGCCCAAGGCCGAAGTGACGATCGGCGTGAAGAAGACCGTTACGATCACTGGCGACAGCAAGGCTCCTGCCACCTATCCGACGTTCTCCTTCGACCTCTACGAGGGCGATGTGAAGATCAACAGGGAGCCTCTGACGCTGACCTACTCGACGGAAGCGGGCGCGGAGAACACGGTTTCGTTCGATACGCTGACCTACACCGCGGAGGCGCTTGAACTCAGCGAAGAGAATCCGACTGTCGTGAAGACTTTCACGATCAAGGAGAGCAAGGAAGGCAAGCCCGACGGCTGGACCTATGCTGCTGATCAGGACGTCACGGTGACGTTCACGCTGGAAGGCGACACCATTAAGGTGACTGTCGCGTATGAGAACAACGCCACTGGCGCTGCGACCTTCGAGAACAGCTACTATCTGGCGCCTGAACCCACCAAATATCAGCCCAAGGTCGAAAAGACCGCGAAGGTTGACGCTGGTGCTCCCGCCGATAAGGAATTCGCGTTCACGCTGACTGTCAAGGAGATTTCCGCGAACGGTCAGGTGAAGAACGGCGAGAACGAGCTGGCGGTGGGCGACACGCTCAAGACCACGGTGACCGTCGGTAAGAACGACACTGTGACTGCCAAGAGCGGCCTGTTCGCGGAGCTGACCTTCACCAAGGAAGGCACCTACACCTTCACCATCGCTGAGGATGATCTCACGAGCGCTGAAGGCTGGACGAAGGACTCTGCGACCTGGACGCTGACCGTGAAGGTCACCAAGGCTAATAATGGCGACCTGACGATTCTGCCGGAGAATGTCACCTACACCAAGAGCGAGACGGAGAAGTCCAACACTGCCGCGTCCTTCGTGAACACCTATGCGGCGACTGGCAAGATCTCCTTCGAGGTTGACAAGAAGGTCACTGGTAAGGATGACGCAAGCGACGACGAATTTGTGTTCACGGTAACCTGCGATAAGGACGAGACCTTCAAGGCGACTGGCAAGCGCAAGGGCGCGGGCAAGATCACCTTCGACAAGGAGTTTGTCTTCACTGCGGCGGGCACCTACAAGTTCACCATCCATGAAGAGGCCGTTGACGGCTATGATGCTCAGGATGATGTGGTGATCACCGTTGAGGTGAAGGACGACGGCAAGGGCAACTTCGAGGCGTACATTGCCGATAAGAAGGTTACCTCTGTTGCGACGGAGATTACCAACAACTACAATCCCAGCAACGCGTCGGTGAAGGTCGACGTGAAGGTAAAGAAGACTGTCGAGAGCAGCGAATACCTGCCCGGCAGGGATGTCACCTTCTACTTCGACCTGAAGGATAAGACTGGAGCGACTGTTGAACAGCTGGAGATCACTGTGCCCGCGGGCGAGGATTCTGCGACTGCGACGCTCAAGTACTTCCAGAACAGGACCTACTCTGTGGCTGGCGAGTATGTCTACACGCTGACCGAGAACGCCGAGAAGAAGGAAGCCGGTTTCGGCGCGTACGATAACACGGAGTACAAGATCACCGTGAACGTCGCGGATGTCGGCGGCAAGCTCAAGGCGACTGTCACGGTTGACACCAAGACGGTTGACGCCGAGACGACGGTTGAGTTCAAGAACACCTACACGCCGAACATCACGGACGTCAAGATCGATCCCGCTGTGACCAAGGTCATTAACGGCGAGAAGCCGATCGAGGACGAGGACTTCACCTTCGTACTGTCTGCGGATGAGAAGAATCCCGAGGGCGCGAAGCTGCCTGAGAAGAAGGAGCTCACCATCACCGGTGCGAAGTCTGGTACCTTCGACAAGATCACCTTCACCAAGCCCGGCACCTTCTACTTCTACATCTCTGAGAAGGATGAGGGCGCGATTGGCTACAGCTACGACACGGCGATTTGGACTGTGACCGTAGTGGTCAAGGACGTCGATGGTGTGCTGACGGTGATCTCCACGGAGTACACCGCCACCGGCAAGACGACCAGCAAGACTGAAGCGACCTTTACCAACACCTACACGGCTCCGAGCCCCGATTCCATCAAGCCTCAGGTTGAGAAGACCATCAGCGGCGACTATGTGCCGGGCTTCGTGCCTCAGGTCAAGTTCACGCTGGAGGCCGAGAAGGATTACGGCGACGCGGTCCTCGTGAACAACGCGAAGCTGGCGACCCAGAAGCTCGAGAAGATTCTGTCCGGCGCGCAGATCGAGAACAATGAGCTGGCGATCTTCGACGAGATCAAGTTCACGGAGGCTGGCAACTACACCTTCTTCATCAAGGAAGAGACCGGCAGCGATGCTGGCTGGACCTTCGACAAGACTGTGTGGACGCTGAATGTGACCGTGACTCTGGAGGACGACAACTCGCTGTCCACTGTTGTCACCTACACGGCTGACGACGGTCGGACCGGCAACAAGGCGACCTTCGAGAACAAGTACGCGCCCGTCAAGGATGCGGAGTTCGAGATCAACGTCACCAAGCAGATCACCCAGACCGGCAACGCTGCCGATCAGGATGCGGCCAAGAGAGAGTTCACCTTCAAGCTGGAGCTTGTCAATGGTGAGTCCGAGAATGTTGTCATCCTGAACGACACGCTGACCATCGCGGGTATGGGCACGAAGGCGTTCGACAAGATCACCTTCAAGAAGGCCGGTACCTACACCTTCAAGATCACTGAGCTCGAGGGCGATGTCCCCGGCTACACCTACGACAAGGCCGAGTGGACGGTTGAGGTTGTTGTTACGGACGACGGCCACGGCAACCTGCAGGTCTCTCAGAAGACCTACAAGAAGAACGGTGCTCAGAGCGGCGAAGTGACCTTCGTCAACGAGTACACGGTCAATACGCCCAGCCCGACTCCCACGGCGACGCCTACCGCGACGCCCACTGCGACCCCCACCGCAACACCTACCGCTGAGGCGACCACGCCCGTTGTTGAGGCTACGACGCCCGCTGCCGAGGCGACCACGCCTTCTGCTGAGGCCACGACGCCCGCTGTCGAAACCGACACGCCCGCGCCTGACGAGACTCCCGCTGTGGAGACCGAGACTCCCGCTGTGGAGACTGAGACGCCCGCTGTTGAAACCGACACGCCTGCTGTCGAGACCGATACGCCCGCGCCTGTGATCCAGATGACGACCCTGACCGGTACGAAGACTTGGGTCGACAACAACAATGCTGACGGCATGCGTCCCTCCGCGATCGAAGTTGTGCTCTACGCCAATGGCGTTGCGCAGCCCAACGTTCCGGTCTGGACCAACACCGACACCAATGTCTGGACTTACACCTTCACGCAGCTGCCGATGACCAACGCGCAGGGTACGCCGATCGTGTACACGGTGACGGAGACTCCCGTTGCCTACTATGTCGGCACGCAGGATGGCCTCAACTTCACCAACACCATCGTTGAGAAGGAAGAGGTTGCGCAGATCAGCGTTTCCGGCGTGAAGAGCTGGCAGGACAACGACAACGCGAACAACACGCGTCCTGAGTCCATCACGATCGAGCTGCTGCAGAACGGTGTGGCGATCAGCTCCGCAGAGGTGACGGCTGCTGACAACTGGCAGTACACCTTCACCGACCTGCCCGAGGGCGATGGCTTCGGCAACAGCTACACCTACACTGTGCGCGAACGTACTGTGTCTGGCTACTACGCTGTGTACGACGGCATGAACGTGACGAACGTGCTCCTGCCGACTCGTCCGGATCGCACGGTCCTGATCCCCGATGGTCCTGTGCCGCGTGGCCTGCCGAACTTCGGCGACTTCACCGATGGCGAGCTGGCGGAGATGTTCATGCTCTTCGATTACGGCGTCCCGCTCTTCGGTATGCTGCTGGGCACGGGTCTCGAGATCCCGATGTATCCCTTCGTCTTCGCTGGCTTCGGCGTGCTGGCCATCGTGCTGGTGCTCGTCTTCAGCCGGAAGAAGAAGGAAGACTGATTCCAAGCCTGCATGACAGGCTGTGGCTCCGGGCTGATGACATCCAATGACACAGCCCGGGCCACCCCATAACAGAGATTCGTTACAATCAAAGAAATCATGGAAAGGCCCTGACCGCGCTCAGCAATGGGAGCGGTCAGGGTTCCCATGAAAGGCCCTTCAATGAAGCTCCGCAGCACAGGAGCAGCAAACGCGAAACAACGCGGGAACCGCTGCAAATGTGCTGCGGGACGTTCTCATTCAAGGATAAATCCGATGAATCGGCAAGCTGGCTCTCGAGCCAAAACGGTCGCCGCATTCAGGAATGAAATCCGCAGGAGGATAACGAGATGAAGAAACTGATCGCGATTTGCATGGTTCTGATGCTGTGCGCAGCGTCCGCGTATGCCGCGGAATGGCCCGAAGGCTACAGTCCCGCGCATCCCTTTGAGAATGGCCCGGAGTTCGATCTCGAGACGGAACTTGGCCTTGTGATGTGCTATCCGAATGCGAAGTACGTCGAGGTGGGAGGCGGCCGCCTGCTGTTCATCTATCTGCCGCGTGAAGACGTCAAGGCTGGCGCTGGCATGCTGCATATCCGGACGGCTGATCAGGGCGAAGAATGGTCCGTTGCGATGAATGACACGGAGCATGTCAAGCAGCGCGCGATGTACGAGCAGGAAATGATGGATCTGATGTGGGGCAGCGGCACCTGCTTCGAGATTACGCTGCCTGTCTCTCTGCGCCTCGGCGCGACCTACTACATCGACATGGATACATACTGCATCGAAGCGGGCGAAAAAATCGGCAACAAGCAGAATAAGGGCGACGAGGTTGGTGCGTGGCAGTTCGCCGTTGACGGCACCCTCGGCGTGAACGAGATGTCCTACCGCCGTGCGAAGGATGACGGCAGCTACGAGAACGTGGTGAAGCCTGCTGCTGGTGACGAAATTCGCTTCGATCTGGTGATCGGCGGCGATGTGGCGCTGGCGGTGCTGTATGTCTACGACGGCGCTGAATTCGAGGTAACCAATTACACCGAAAGCTGCGAGATCATCGGCACGGTTACGGGAGAAGATCCCGACTGGGGCGTGGTTTTCCTCGATGCGACCGGCAATGAAATTGCTTATGTCGAGTTCTGATCGCTGATGGCGACGTCTCTCCACCAGAGGCTTTGACATCGTAAGAAACCATGGAACCGCAGAGGACGGTATGACTGAAATGGTCATACCGTCTTCTTTTGTGACGATGATCGGCAGAACAGTCCGATTGCGTGGGAAGATTTGACATCCCTGAGCATGGTGGTCAGAAGCTGATAGTCGCCTGATAGCTGCTGCAGGTCTGCCGTGCCGCTGGGATGCAGAGATGGTTCAATGACAGAAAAGCGCACGGCTTTGCCAATCAAGTCGTGCGCCGCAAAGCAGCAGTCTATTGTGTTCCTTTCAGAAGGGAGAATGCTGGCGGAGCTATTGCTGAGCGTAGTACTGCGCCTGCGCATGCCAGAGCTGATAGTATTTGCCTGACTGGTCTCGCAGGAGGCTGTCATGGTCGCCGCGTTGGACGACTCGCCCCTCGTCGAAGACCAAGATTTCGTCGCAGAAGCGGCAAGAGGACAGGCGATGGCTGATATAGATGGCTGTCCGGTCGCCGGAAATCTGACTGAACTGAGCATAGATTTCTGCCTCTGCCATCGGATCAAGGGCTGCCGTCGGCTCGTCGAGGACGATGAACGGCGCGTCCTTGTACAGCGCCCGGGCAATGGCAATCTTCTGGGCCTCGCCGCCGGAGACATTCACGCCTTCTTCGCCGAAATCCCGATAAAGCTGAGTGTCGAGGTCCTCGGGCATCTCCTTCAGACGGTTGGCAAAGCCCGCGTCCTGAAGGCTGTTCAGCGCCCGTTCACGATCATAATGGGCGCAGCCCGCGACATTCGCGCCAAGGGGCTGCGACAGGAGCTGGAAGTCCTGAAACACCACGGAGAACACCTGACGATAGTCCTTCGGGTCGTACTTGCGAATGTCGATACCGTTTAAGAGAATCTGCCCATCCTCAGGGTCATAGAGCCGGCACAGCAGCTTGATGAAAGTTGTCTTGCCAGAGCCATTCTCGCCGACCACAGCCAGCCGCTGCCCGACCTTGAACTTGACGGACGTATGCCGCAGGGCATATCGCTCCGAGCCGGGATAGCGGAAGGATACGTCCCGGAATTCCACGTCGTATTGCCTGTCGGCGCGCTTTTCGGTGGTCAGGCTGCCCTGATACATGGCGTTGGGCTGGTCGAGGAAATCGAAGGTCAGCTTGAGGAAGGGCGCGTTGCTGAGCATCCCGGCGAGCTGCTCGAACAGGCCCGTGGCGCTTCCAGCCAGCGCCGTCACCGCGCTGACATACTGGGTCACCGCACCCACACCGAAGGCGCCTGACCATGCCTTGAGGCACACATAGGCATACACCACGCCTGTCATCAGCGAGGAGAGGCTGGCGGAGGTGGATTCCAGCACGCCTGCCTTGCCGCGGCAGAGCCGCGCCATAGCGCCGTCCTTGCCGAAAACCTTGTCGCTGCTCATGTAGTGCCGCGCCAGCTTTTCCTGCCGATACATGCGGATGTCCAGCGCACGGTGTTGATCGCCTGCCAGAAAGCCGTATGCGCTGAAGATGCGGTTGCCTTTGCGGGCTTTATCTGCCATGGCTTCGCTTTGAGTGTAGAATCCCACCCTTGCAGAGAGCAGGGGCGCGGCCGTTACCATGGCTGTGATAATGAGCAGCAGGGCTATCAGCGCAGCCGGATGATCCAGCGCGGTGAGGACCCCGGCCGACTCGGGCACGCGGGTCATCAGCAGGCCAGCGGTCAGGGCCAGCGCGCCGAGGATGCCGATGACCGCCCTGACCAACGCCTCGAAGATGCTCCGTACCCGCGGCAGGCCCAGCCCGCCCCACTGCATATTCTGCATGATCTGCGCGTACTGGTCGTTGGTCTCCCGCGTCTCCATGTTGGCATAGTCCATGGTCAGGAAATGTTCGGTGAAGCACTGGTGGATGCTGCGCCAGTTATACAGCTCCGAGCGGGCGTTCACCTGCTTGCCCAGCACGGCTGAAAGCAGCCCCAGCGCCGCGTCGGTCAGCAAGGTTGCCAGTACCCACTGCCACAGCGCATCAGGCCTGCGAAGTCCCGCTAACTCGTCGATGATGCGGGCGGAAAAGAACACCGTCACATAGGGGATGACGGACGACGCCACCGCTTTGAGGGCGATGAACAGAAAGAAGCCGGGACAGTAGCCATGGAGCATCAGGAAAGCCCGCTTGTGCAGCCGGATGGCCTCCCGCAGAGGGATGCGCTCTTCCTTGCCAGCCATCAGAAATCCCTCCCTTCGCGATAGTAGCGGCTCTGCACCTCAAACAGCTCCGCGTAGCCGCCGCCCTGTCGGAGCAGCGTTTCGTGGGTGCCCTCCTCGGCAATCATGCCGTCCCTGAGAAAAACGATGCGGTCGCAGAAACGTGTCGAGGCCAGCCGGTGAGAGATGAACACAGAGGTCTTGCCTCGGGTCATCTCGTTGTACTTCATGTAGATGTCGTTCTCCGCCAGCGGGTCGAGAGCCGCGGTGGGCTCGTCGAGGATCAGCAGAGGACCGTCCTTATAGAGCGCCCGGGCAAGCATCAGCCGCTGGGTCTGCCCGCCGGAGAACAGCACGCCATCCAGATACACCTGACGGCCTACATGAGCGTCGACGCCCATGGACAGCTCGCCGACCGCCTTGGTCAGTCCGGCCTTGTCGAGACAGTCGGCGACCCGTTCGCGATCGAAGCCGTCCACCTGCTGGGCCACGCTCTGGGCAACGGTCACAGCGAGCAGGGAATACTCCTGAAATACGGCGGAGAACAGCGCGTAGTATTCCTGACGGTTGAACTCGCGAATGTCGATGCCGTTCAGCAGCACGCGGCCTTCCGTGGGGTCGTAGAAGCCGCAGAGCAGCTTGACCAGCGTCGTCTTGCCCGCGCCGTTCAGGCCCACGATAGCCAGCTTTTCACCGGGGTGAATGGTCAAATCCAGCCCGCGGATGGTGTCTTTCTCCGCGCCGGGATAGCGGAAGGTCACGCGTTCCAGCCGCAGCTCCCAGCCCTGCGCGTTGGGAATGGGTCTGCCGCCCTCGAAGCGGAAGGGCTCGGACAGATTCAGATATTGCTGCACGCGGCCAATGTCCAGACTGAAACGATGCAGCTCGAAGCATTTGTCCAGAATGCCCGTTACCCACGCCGTGAAGCCGCTGACAGCTCCGAAGTACAGCAGGAACTGCGAGGCTGGCAGCCCCTCGCCCAGCGCCATGCGGAGGAGGTAGAAGTACGCGATGCCGTTGCGGGCAAGGGACAGCGCCACATCCGCCGCGCTGACCGCGAGATCGACGAGGTGCTCCCGCTCGATGAAAGCGCTGTACAGGGTCAGCGTGCTGTCCTGAATCTGCCTGATCCAATCAGCCAGACCGAAGATGCGGATATCCTTCGCCAGCTCGATCGAATGCGCCTTGTTCAGGATGTAGTTCATCCGCTTGTGATACTTCGCCTTCTGCTCCCAGCGGCTGTCGCGCCACCGCTGAACCTGCCTGTGGAGGAAGAACCCGAGAACCGTGGTCGCCAGCACCACCAGCATCAGGAAGGGATCGAGATCCTTCAGCAGAATCAGGTAGATCACGAAGCAGCCGACATTGGTCGTCAGGCTGGTCAGCGTTCTCCAAATGGCCTCGGTGGCCTCCTGATTGCTGCCGGTCGCGTCGTCCGCCTTTTCCTTGAGCTTCATGACGGCAGGGTCGAGGGTATTGGGGTAGGAGGTTGTGCAGGCTTTCTCGTTGATATCCATGACAATCGCCGAGCGTACCTCGATGCCCCCGCAGAGCGTATTGGCGTCCACATACCGCGTCAGCCAGCTGATGGCCCACAGCGCCGCCGTGAACGTCCCGATGGTGCCCAGCAGCTCACGCAGGGGCGCGGCTGTCTCCACCCGCCTGAGAATCTCCGGGGCAATGAAAAGCTGAACCAGATTGGCAGCTATCTGCAGCGCCGAGAGCAGCGCGGCCAGCACCAGCACCCGTCGAGCATACCGGCAGGCATACCGCAGCATGAACCGCAGATTCTGCGAGAGGGAATAGGCGCTTTTTTCCTTCTTCAAGCCGATCGTCTCCTTTCGACCCTATCTTATCAAAAAATCCTCCGACTGGATCAATCGGGGGATGAATCGTTCCGTGGTGGTGATGAATTGCGAGTTTATACCTGAGGGATCAGGATTTCCGTGGTGAACGCTCCTTCCTCGCTGTTGCGGGTCAGGTAGCCATCCAGCCGCTCGATGATCTGGTCGATCCTCACCAGCCCAAAGCCGTGCCCGTCGCCCTTGGTCGACCGAAAGCGCTTGCCGACCTTGGGCAGCTTCCCGGCCGCCGTGAAATTCGTGAAGGAGATATAGAGCTGGGTGCCCTTCATGTCCATATAGACCCGGATCAGGCGCTGGCTCTCCGGCAGCGGCAGGCTGGCGTCAATGGCGTTGTCGAAAAGGTTGCCGATGATGCAGCACAGGTCCAGCTCGGACATCTTCAGCCTGACCGGGATGTGCGCGTCGCACAGGACGGTGATCCCTCTGGACTGGGCCAGCGAAATCTTGCTGTTCAAGATCGCGTCAGCCATGGCGTTGCCGGTCTTGACCACCGTGTCCACGGTGTTCAGGTCGGTGTCCAGCATGTCCAGATACTGCCGGATCGCGTCCATGTCGCCCGCGGCGGCATAGGCCTTCATGACCTGAATATGGTTCCGGTAGTCATGCCGCCAGCCGCGAATCTGATTGTACATGTTCTCTACTTCGGCATAATGGGTCTCGATCAGCTCCCGCTGATACGCCCCGATGCGCTGGTCAATTTGTTTCGATAGCAGTCCCATCGCGTTACTCCATGTCGATGATGGCCCGGTTGATCTTCTCGTAGGCGCCCCTCGGCAGGGGAATCACCGAGCCGTTGTCGAGGTAAATATCCGTCTTGGTTACGCGGCTGACACAGGTCAGGTTGACGACGGCGGAACGCCCCACCCGGAAGAACCGCTCGTCCAGCGAGTCCGCCAGCTCGCCCAGCGTTTTCCTGACGGTGTAATCTTCTTTGGCGTGGATGGTGACGTAGTTGCCCTGCACGTCGGCGTACCTGATTTGCCACAGCGGCACCCGCGTCATTTCTCCGCCCTGCTCCAGATGGATGACCCGCTCGTTCTTCCGGAGCTTCTCGGCGGCTCTGTTCAGCACCGAAAAGAGCTTGTCCGCGCTGACGGGCTTCATCAGATAATGCAGCGCGGAGACCTCGTAGCCCTCGGCGATATAATCCGAATACCCGGTAACGAAGATGATCTGCACGGTCTCGTTTTCCCGGCGGAGCTGCTTGGCCATGGTCACGCCGTCCATCCGGCCCATTTCAATGTCCAGCAGGAGGATGTCGAAGTCGCCTTCCTCGCTGTACTGGAACAGAAAGCTCTCGGCTGATGAGAACATGGACAGGTGGATGCTGTGGTTTTCATGGGCGGCCCATTGCTTTGTCAGCGTGGCAATGTATTGCCTGTCGGCGTCCGAATCATCGCAAACAGCGATCTTGTAGGTCATGCTCTCACCCCCTTGAGGCCGGTTCAGCTTGTGGCATACCGTTACTCGGACATTATAGCAGAAGGATGAGTAGAAAACAATCGCCTGCTGGGTCTGAATCGGGAAAGGGAACAGGGAGGCCCAAAAAAACAAAAACAAGAAAAAATGCAATGGCTTTTTGCATCAAATTGAAAAATATTGCCTCAATGAAATGAGGAATTCTATACATAGAGAGGAGTATGAAAAATGAAGAAGAGAATCCTCATGGTGGCAATGGTTGTTTTGGCGTTGATGGTGAGCCTGTCGGTTGCGCTCGCGGATGAGTCGCGCCCGCCGGAGGACCAGATTTCTCTTGACCCCAATTTCGCGTCCTATGAGTGGCATCGGATGGTGCGGTCGGAGAACTTCGGGCTTGCGATGACAAAGGCTTCGATCACAAAGCTTAGCTCGACAAGCGTCTCTGTTTACGGGTATACAGAAGGTAACGAGAAGTGCGCAGTAGTAGGTGGTACGATTTATCTTCAGCAGTGGAATGACAACAAATGGAACAATTATCACTCAATCACATTTACCGGACGGGAAGTCTATATGTTTTCTGCAACGAGAACGGTGACAGTCGAGTCGGGGAAATACTATCGGGTTTTTGTATCACACTACGGCGTTGCATATGACGGAAATCAAATGGGTATGAGTTCTACAACAAAGAGCATTTATGTGAACTAATTGACAAGGGTAATGCTTTGACAGAACTCAAGGAAAACCTCATATGGAACGGAAGAAAAGAAATCAACATCTACCCCACGATATAAAGTATATGCACGAGAAAGAGATTCGCTGTACCAGCAGAAAAGCTCACCCTCTGACCACGGAATAATGCATTCTGATGTGTTAGACATGTTTACAATATGTTCGCTTCCAACTGGAAAGGTATAAATACTAATCTGTTCAGTACCATAATTGTAAACAGTCGTTACATGCGAGATGCCAGAATCATTTGGAGAAATAGTGACTGACGTGAGCGTTAAGCGATCATCATTGAGTTTGAGCAGCGGCAGTGAAAGCTGTGCAGCTGCAGCTTCGACTGTATCAAAGATCATGTCATGGTTCAACAAAACAGAGTCGTTCTCTGCCGGTGTCTCAAACTTGAACCCCAGATGCAGCGTGTTGTTGACCCAAATGGCGGTGCTGCGCAGAAAATTGTTGGCACTGCTCACAGTGGCGGGCATCGCCGCTGTGTAGACAAAGGAACAGATCAGGAACCCCATGGCCGCCGCGGCTACCAACAGAATGCGGCGGCCTGTTTTGCGCGCTGCGGGACGCTTGGCGGGCTTGTCGGAGCGCTGGAGCATCTGCTCTTTGGCATTTGCCAGCATCTGCTCCATCTCCGCCGTCTCCAGCTTGACGTCTTCCATTTCCAGCGCCGTAAGCATGTCTTCCATCATGCGGCGTTCAGCTTTCTTCATGGCGCTTATCCTCCAACAGCCGTTTTTGCAGCAGTTTCAGCGTGCGGGTGTATTTGGAGCGAGTGGTGTGATAATTGAGGCCAAGGCGCTGGGCGATCTGGAGCAGATTCATGTCCGTCGTGGCCTTGAGGTGGACGATCTCCCGCTCCGGCGACTTCAAGCGCTCCACCTCGCGGGCAAGCTGCTGATGCAGCTCCGCGTTGACAATCAGCTTTTCAGGGTTTGTGGCAGAGTACAGCCGACCGGTCTGCTCCCGGAGCGCTTCGACCAGCATCCTTAGGGAGGGCTTGGCCTTGTAATGGTTCGCCTCACGGCGGACAATGGTGTACATCCACGCAAAAAAGCTGCTGTCATCCTTCAATTGCCAGCAGTTGAGCGCGCCGCGGATAAAGGATTCCTGCAGAACGTCCTGTGCGTCCTGCGGATTCTGCAAGATCCGGTAGGCGACGCGATACAGCGCGTTGATGGTTGTGGAGTCGAGCTGCTGCTCGAGCCAATTCCACCGTTCTTCGTACGTTGAATTCTTATCGGGAGACGTGTTTGGCATGCAAATGCACTTCTTTCGGGAGAATTCGACATTATTATATCATAGATCGACACAAAGCGCACGACTTTATGCAAGATTATGCGTGTTTTTTTCCACAAAATGCTGAATTGGCACGATCTGAGATGAAAAGCATCGTTTTTCAGTCCGCTGTGTCGGCCAATGTCGATGATTGACGCATGCCCACAGGAAAAGGCCTGCTCTCCGTCAGGCGAAGAGCAGGCCAGTGCGTTGCTGAGGGTCAATCCTTCTTCGGAGATTTGAGGAGGTAGTCGTCGACCTTCTTCCGGATATCATCGTTGATCTTGCGCTCGATGGGGAAGACGGAGGCGTTGACAACCCGCTTGGCGAGATACAGCGCCTGCTGCAGCGTGATATCAAGGGACTTCTCGTCGATATAGTTGCTTTTCAGGTTGTCGCGGCGGTCATGGATGTAATTGGCGCCTTGTACGCCGAAGCGGCACAGGTTGATGGCCGGCACGCCGTGATCCGCGAAGGGGATGCAGTCGCTGGAGTAGATGTCCAGCCGGGTCTCACAGGCAAAGCCGGCTTCCTTCATCATCGCGTCCACATAGCCCACGACGGCCTCGGTCGCGAGCACGGGGGCAACGTTGCGGCCCAGCGTAGCCGCGGCTACGTCGATGTTCAGCATCAGAACATGCTTGCTCAGCTCATCCTCGTGGGCCTTGACCCATGCTTTGCTGCCCAGCAGACCTTGCTCCTCGGAGCCGTACCAGATGAATTGGACGGTCCGGGCAGGACGGTGCGCGGCGAAATAGCGCAGCAGCTCCATGATGATCACGCTGCCGGACATGTTGTCATACACGCCGGTGGAGAAGTGGACGCTGTCAAAATGCGCGCCGAAGGAAATGATCTCGTCGGGGTGCTCGGTGCCCTCAATCACGGCGCAGACGTTGCGGCTGGTGGCCTCGTAGCTCTCGCTGGACAGCTCGATGTGCATGTGGGTCGCGCCGCGGCGGACGATCTCCGCAGCGTCAGCCGCGCGAAGATTCAGCGCAACGGCGGGCCCGTAGGCCTCGGTCATGGTTTCGCGCAGCTTGCGAATGTCGCAGTCCGTCTCCCGCAGCTTGTCCAGCGTGGTGCCGGAGAAGGACAGAATGGCCGCTGCGCCGTTCTTCTGGAGCTTCTCATAGTCCTTCTGACGGAGCCGGCCGTTGATCATGACGATCTTGCCGCGGATGTGCTGCAGGTGGGCGGGCTCGAGATTTTCCGCATAATAGAACTCGCCGTCCAGACCGCCTTCGGGGGTCGACTGCGCCCGCTCATAGCCGGTCACCTCATACTCCTTGTTGTACGGCGCAGTGACGATCAGTTTGGCGTGGTTCACGCGGCCGCAGGGGACGGTGAATTCCTCGATATGGGCCTCCGCGCCCGTCGAGAGCGCCTCCTGAAGCAGCCTTTCCGCCGCCTGCTGTTCTGCCGCCGATCCGCTCAGGCGCTCATAAGCGAGCTCTCTCAGCAGTGAAAACGCGCGGTGTGCCGATACGTTCATAGGGTATCCCTCCTTTTGATTTGTTGTATGATTCGACACTGGGCGGTCAGTTCCTCTCGGTCGGGTCATGATGCTCCCGTATTTTGCGCAAAACAGAAAAATGAGAGAAAAAGGACTTGCGTTCTTCGGAAAAGTGTGCTATACTATTTCACGCCGCTGATGTGAACGCTTGGCGTGGCGTCGGTAGGCAGCTATGGGGCATTAGCACAGTTGGTAGAACGAAC
>JAFLST010000054.1 GCA_022510815.1 Christensenellaceae bacterium
CACCGCATGAAGCACGGCAAGCCCATCACCACCACGACCCTCGACACCCTGTGCTTCATTCTCGAGTGCGACGTGCAGGATATCATCTGCTACAAGCCCGACGAGGCCGAAGACGAATGAAAAACGCTGCCAGACATGCACGTCCAGCAGCGTTTTTGCTTGCATTTACCGCGGTCTGATCCACCCGAGCAGGCGCTTGCCTTCCTCCGTCTGGAAGAAGGTATCCCGCGCCTGACTGATGGCCTCGGCGGGGTGATTCCCTTCGATCATGTTGACCAGATAATCCGCCTCCAGCAGGATACGCCAGTCGATGCCCTCGACATTTTCATAGGTGTGGTGATGCCCGATCAGGAAGCACACCCGCTCCGTCACCTCGGGCGGGAAGCCCAGAGAAGGCAGCATCTTCTCGGCAACAGGCGGGCCGAGCTTTTCCTGCAGAGGGCCGGGGTGCGCGCCGGTTAGCTCATTGGCCGGCTTGATGCCGATATCGTGGGCGATCGCCGCCGCTTCCAGCACGAACTGGGTGTCATCGTCGAGACCCTCGACCAGCCCGATCTGCCGCGCGAATCCGTGCACCTTGACCAGATGATGAATCCGGTGGGCGCAGCCTGCCTCGTAGGCGCACATCGCGTCCATCAGGCGGGTGAGCAAGGTCTGCTGTTCAGCGCCATCATGGCTTACAGCTCCGTTCTTCATCAGTTTCAGAATAACCATGCCGTCCTTCTCTTCCACTGGCACAAAGCCCACCTTGCGGTGCAGCGCCATCCCCGGATCGCGGTCGGATTCAAAATCATTGGTCAGGGACGTGATCTCCGGGTGGCTGAACGCGCGGTCGATCAGCAGCCGCAGGCCTTGCTCACCGTATCCCTTGCGCCGATGCGCTCCGCAGATCACGATGCCCATGCCCGCGCCATACTCATGCCAGCATATCTCCCCGACCAGCTCGCCGGTCTCATCCGCCAGAAAGCCGCAGAAGCGCTCCGGTTCGTGACCCGTCCATGTCTCCAGCCACTCGTCCCAATCGCTCTCCGGGAAGGGCATGCACCCATCCGGCGGGAACCAAGGCGCGTTGTAGGCCATGGTCGCGGGGTCGGCCAGCATCGCCTGCCGGAAAGACAGGTTTTCCCTCGTAGGCAATACAACCGTCAGCATATCAGTTTTCCTCCAGAGCCCTGCGGCCCGCGTCGATGGACGCCTGCACCATGTCGGGCGCGGGCGCGCCGGGAATGCGGCGCTTCTCCACGCAGGCCAGCATCGACAGATCGTCAAACACATCCTGCTCAAAGGCCGGATGGAACCGCTTGAGCTCATCAAGGGTCAGATCGAGCAGCGCCTTGTCCTCATCGAGGCAGTGGGCCACCAGCTCGCCGACCACCCGGTGCGCGTCGCGGAACGGGAGGCCCTTCTTGACCAGATAGTCCGCGCAGTCCGTCGCGTTGGTGAATCCGCCCGACGCGCCGCGCTCCATCTCCTCCCGGCGGAAGGTGACGCTGCGAAGCATCGCCGTGAACACGGTCAGTCCCTTGACCAGCGTGTCCCGCGCATCAAAGAAGGCTTCCTTGTCCTCCTGCATGTCCTTGTTGTAGGCCAGCGGGATGCCCTTCATCACCGTCAGCAGCGCCATCAGGTCGCCGTAGACACGGCCCGTCTTGCCGCGGATCAGCTCCGCCACGTCGGGGTTCTTCTTCTGCGGCATGATCGAGGAGCCCGTCGCGAAGCCGTCGTCCATCTCCACGAAGCGGAACTCGTTGGTATTCCAGAGGATCAGCTCCTCACAGAAGCGGCTCAGGTGCATCATGCAGATCGACGCGGCGCTCATGTAGTCCAGCAGAAAATCCCGATCAGCCACGCCGTCGAGGCTGTTCATGGTGATCGCGGAAAAGCCCAGCAGCTCCGCCACGCGCTCCCGGTTCAGGGGGTAGGTCGTGCCCGCCAGCGCGCCGGAGCCCAGCGGCATCACGTCCGCGGCCCTGTATGCCTGACGGAAGCGGTTCCGGTCCCGCAGGAACATCTGGAAGTAGGCCATCATGTGATGCGCCAGCGTGATGGGCTGGGCCTTCTGCAGGTGGGTGTAGCCGGGCATGATGGTGTGCAGGTTGTCCTGCGCGATGGTCAGCAGCGCGTCGAGGAGATCGTCGAGCATGGCCTCGGTCTCCTGACAGGCCGCCTTACAGTACATGCGCACATCCAGCGCCACCTGATCGTTGCGGCTGCGGCCTGTGTGCAGGCGCTTGCCCGCCTCGCCGATGCGCTGGGTCAGCAGGGTCTCCACGTTCATGTGAATGTCCTCCGCGTCCACCTGCCAGACAATCTTCCCGGCCCGCACGTCATCGAGGATGCCCTTCAGCCCATCAACGATCTTGTCCGCATCCTCCTGCGGGATGATGCCCTGCTCGCCCAGCATGGTCGCATGAGCGATGGAGCCGGTAATGTCCTGCTCCGCCATGCGCTGGTCAAAGGAGATGCTGGAGTGGAAGTCATCCACCAGTCCCTCCGTGGATTTTGAAAAACGGCCGCCCCAGAGCTTCATTGTATAACCCTCCTATTCTTTCGGCATCAGTATATCATGCTCTGGAAATAAAAACAAGCGCAAAGGCGCAGCCCCCGCGCTCCTTTGATAAGCCGTTCACCCCATATTCCTGCTCACCTCAACGGTGCAGCGGGTATCCGAGCCTTGTCGGCAAGAGCCTGCTTCTCGCCCGCCTGCACCAGCGTCAGACGGATCAGCGGAGGGAGCTTCTTCATGATTCGGCCGTCCATGCTGCCCAGCAGCAGCCCTTCATCCTCCTGTATCAGCATCGCGCAGACGCGTTTCGATGAGCGCATGATGCCCCATATGAACAATATCATCAGCACATATTACCGCTACAATATCGCTCACTTGAATCACAAAGTAGAAAGAAAGGAGGGCTTGCCATGGACGCAAGAGCCCGCATCCAAGCGCTTATGCAGGAGCGCAACTGGACAGCCTACCGCCTTGCTATTATGTCCGGCTTGTCCCAGTCGTCCATCGCCAACATTTTAAGCCGGAACACAACGCCGTCCATTGTGACGCTGGAAGCCATATTCCAAGGTTTGGGCATCACGCTGTCACAATTCTTCGCGGACAGCCATATGGTTGAGATGACAGACGAGCAGTACGAAATGTTTCTGACATGGAGCACTCTGTCGAAAGAACAAAAGGCCGCGCTTCAGCATCTGATTCGGGTCATGAAATCATCCGAATCATAAAAGAGGAGGTTCCCATCAGGGAGCCTCCTCTTGCCTTTTGATTTACACGGACGGCGCATCCTCTGTCTCCGCCGGCACGCAGATCACGTCGGTGACCACATCGTCAAGAATCGCCATCACATAGGGCATGCCCTTATCCTGCTTGCCGCGCAGGAGAACCTCGTCCTTGCGCAGCTTTGTCGGGGCGCTCTGGGCCTGCGTAACCAGCAGGTCGCAGGGCTGCTGATCCGTCAGGCAGATGCCTGCCAGATATCGTCCATTGGAGCCGTTCTTGTTGAAATAGAAGGACTTGACGCCCTTACCGTTGCGGTTCTGCCGCTCAAAATCCATGGCCGGGATGCGCTTGCCGTAGCCGCGCTCAGAGAAGATCGTGACCTCCTGCTGCGCGCCGATCTGTCCGCACCAGATGACCTCGTCATCCGGGTCAAGCTGCATGCACTTCACGCCCGCGGAGACGCGGCCCTGCGTGGGCACCGTATCCAGCGCGAATCGGATGCACATGCCGCTGCGGCTGAACATCAGCACATCATCGAGCGTCGCGGCAGAGATCACCGCCAGCAGCCCGTCGCCCTTCTTGACGTTGACCGCGGCAAACTTCTTGCTGCGCACATCGTATTCTCTTGCGGCCGTGCGCTTGATCATGCCCTGCTTTGTCACGAACAGCAGATCGGGCATCCTGCCCAGCTCGGCCATGCGCTGACACATGATGTACAGCGCCTTTTCGCCGTCCTCGAGGCCCGCCAGCACGCCGGAGAGCTGCTGTCCCCTGTCGCGGGGCTTCACCTCGTTAAGCGCGCTGATCGACAGCGGGTAGCAGTTGCCGTGGTCGGTGAAGATGAGCAGCGTTTCGTCCGTTTTGGTGTTGAATAAGTATTCAGGCGATTCCTTCGCGTCCTCCATCAGAGACGGCAGCGGATTCTTGCGATAGATCGCCGGATACATGCGCTTTAACATCCCGCCGCGGGTGAAGACCACCACCGCCTCCTCGGGCACCGGGATGTCCTCTGGCAGCTCGGTCACCACAGAGGAGGTGTCCTCCAGCGTGGTGCGGCGGTCGTCGCCATACTCGTCGGCAATCTCCTGCAGCTCCTTGCGGATGACAGCCATCAGCTTGCGCTCGCTGCCGAGGATGCCCTCCAGCTTCTCAATCAGCTTGAGCACTTCCTCGTATTCCCTGCGCAACGCCTCAATTTCAAGGCCTGTCAGGCGCTGCAGCCGCATGTCAAGGATCGCCTGCGCCTGCACCTCGGTCAGCCCGAAGGCCTTCATCAGGCCCGCCTTCGCCTCCTTGGGATTCTTCGAGGCGCGGATCAGCGCGATAACCTCGTCAAGGTTGTCCACTGCGACCATCAGACCCTGCAGGATATGGGCCCTCGCGCAGGCCTGTTTCAGATCGTACTCCGTGCGGCGGGTGACCACATCCTTCTGGTGGCGGATGAAGTGACCGATCATGTCCTTCAGGCCCAGCAGCATGGGCTTGCCCTGAGCGATAGCGACCATGTTTACGCCGAAGGTGACCTGCAGATCGGAATATTTGTACAGATAGTTGAGTACCCGCTGGGGGTCCACATCGCGCTTGAGCTCGATGACCGCCCGCATACCCTCCCGGTCGGATTCATCGCGGATGTCGTAGATACCGCCAAGGGCCACCTTCTTCTCCTCGGAGAGCTTGAGGATTTTCTCAAGCATCGCAGCCTTGTTGACCTGATAAGGCACCTCGGTGATGACCAGCATCTTGCGGCCCGACGCGCCGTCCTCCACATGCACCCGTGCGCGAACGGACAGCTTGCTGCGGCCCGTCTCATAGCCCTTGCGGATCTCGTCATTGTTCACCAGCACGCCGCCGGTGGGGAAATCCGGCGCGGGGATGATCTGCATCAGCTCGTCAAGGGTGATGTTCGGCTTTTCGATCTGCGCGATGGTGGCGCGGATGGCCTCGCCGAGGTTGTGAGGCGGGATGTTCGTCGCCAGACCCACCGCAATGCCGCTGGCGCCGTTGACCAGCAGGTTCGGGAACCTCGCCGGCAGCATATCCGGCTCCCGCAGCGTATCATCGAAGTTCAGGCGGAAGGGCACGGTGTCCTTCTCAATGTCCCGCAGCATCTGCATCGCCAGCGGGGCCATGCGGGCCTCAGTATAACGCATGGCAGCAGCGCCGTCGCCGTCGATGGAGCCAAAATTGCCATGACCGTCCACCATCGGGCCGCGCATGGAGAAGTCCTGCGCCATACGCACCAGCGCGTCATAGACCGACGAGTCGCCGTGAGGATGGTATTTACCAAGGCAGTCGCCGACGATACGCGCGCACTTGCGATGAGGCTTGTCGGGCGTGGTGCCCAGCTCCATCATGGTGTACAGGATACGCCGCTGCACGGGCTTGAGGCCGTCCTCCACCCGGGGCAGAGCCCGCTCGAGGATGACATGCTCCGCGTAGGGAATCATCGACTGGTGCATCACGTCCTCGACGGTGGTCTGGAGGATGCGCGAGGGGTCATCCTTCGGGATAGGGCGGTTGTCGCTGGTCTTCTTTGCCATGACGATTCCTCCTGACAGATTGGCGCGGCTGCTCCCGCGTTCTTAGTCCCAGTAACCCGTGCCGTCGCAAACGGGACAAACGCCGTTATCGCACGTTGTACATTCCAGCAAGTCCCCCGTGCAGGGGTTTTTCCAGTAGCCTGTCCCGCCGCAATTGTCGCACTTCTTGGCGCCCTTGTAGGCCTTGCAGACCACCGGGCCGGAGCTTGAAGACGGCACTTGGCCGCCGGAGAAAAACGATCGTCCAGAAACAGAAATCGCTTATGTCAAGCTCAGGGAATGAATCACTGCCAAAAGAGCAGCCCACATGACTCGGGTCGTTCTCTTTCTCCGGATTCAGAACAAATTCCATGCCTTCGGGCACATAGAGCAGAAGGGGCGGACTGCTTAGGAAGTACTCGCTTTCATGGGCCGTTGAAGCGCCATCTGATACACGCTCATCTGCGCGGCAAAGCTGCTGGCTCTTTGGGTGTACTTATATCAGTACACCTGACAGGTCACCCCGTCGTCCTACGCTTCCGTGCCCACCCACTGCCTGTGCCATCAGGCGCGGGCAATACATCCTCAAGCGCGGTGCCTGCCATCAGCAGAAGCACCGTCAGCCAAAGAAGTATCTTCCTCATGGCATATCGGCTCTCCGTCACTCGGCCTGAGGGATTTGCTGGTCGAAATTGTCCGGCTTGTTAAAGTCCGCATGCTCGGTGATGTAGTCCCGCCGGGGCTCGACCTTATCGCCCATGAGAATCGTGATGCGCCGGTCAGCCAGCGCCGCGTCCTCAATAGTCACCTGCATGAGCTTGCGCTGGGCCGGGTCCATGGTCGTCTCCCAAAGCTGCTCAGGGTTCATCTCGCCAAGGCCCTTGTAGCGTTGCAGCGTGTAGCCCTTGCCCGCGGCCTTGGTGCACTTCGCCAGCTCCTTGTCGTCGTAGGCGTACCACGTTTTGCCGCCCTTCTGCACCCGATAGAGCGGCGGCATGCCGATGTAGACATGGCCGTTGGTAACCAGCTCCTTCATGTAGCGGAAGAAGAAGGTCAGCAGAATCGCGCGGATGTGCGCGCCGTCCTGATCGGCGTCGGAGAGAATGATGACCTTGTGGTACTTGAGACTGGAGAGCGTGAAGCCCTCGTCAATGGACGTGCCCAGCGCGGTGATCAGGCTGCGGAATTCCTCGTTGGACAGCACCTGATCAAGGCGCTTCTTCTCCGCGTTGAGGGGCTTGCCGCGCAGAGGCAGGATGGCCTGATAGCGGCTGTCGCGGCCCTGCTTGGCGCTGCCGCCTGCGGAGTCGCCCTCGACGATGAACAGCTCGTTGTCCTCGGCCTTCTTGCCGCGGCAGGCGGAGAGCTTGCCCACCAGCGGCGCGGCGTCGAGCTGATTGGCCTTGCGGGCGTTGTCGCGGGTCTTTCGTGCAGCTTCGCGGACCTGCGCCGCCTTGATGGCCTTCTGCACGATCTGCGCAGCCACGTCCTGATTCTTGAGGTTCTCCAGCCAGTCGGCAAGCTGCTGCGCGATGATGGCCTCCACCGCCGGACGCACCTCGCTGTTGCCGAGACGGCCCTTGGTCTGACCCTCAAACTGCGGGTTCTTGACCATGGCAATCAGCACGCAGGTCAGGCCCTCACGGAAGTCCTCGCCGGAGAGATTGTTGTCCTTCTCCTTGAGCGCGCCGGTCTTGCGGGCGTAGTCGTTGAAGGCCTTGGTGAACGCAGCCTTGAAGCCCGTCTCATGGGCGCCGCCCTCGCCGGTGGGGATGTTGTTGACATAGCTGAACAGGCTCTCGGTGTAGCCGTCGGTATACTGGATCGCCGCGCGGCAGACCACGTCGTCCCGCTTGCCCTCGAGGAAGATCGGCTCGTCGTGGAGCGTGTTCTTGTCGGCGTTCAGGTAGCGGACATAATCGAGAATACCGCCCTCATAGCAGAAGGTCTTTTCCCGGGCGGCCGGATCCTTGACCCGCTCATCGGTGAAGACGATCTTGACGCCCCGGTTCAGGTAAGCCAGCTCCTGCAGACGGCGGGAGACGGTCTCGCCGTTGAACTTCACATCCTCGAAGATCGCGTCGTCCGGCAGGAAGCGCACCAGCGTGCCCTTCTTGCGGGTGTTGCCAACCCGCTCGAGGGGGCCGTCCGGCTTGCCCGCGAGAACCTTGCCCGTCTTGGGATCGGCCTCGCTGGTAAAGCGCATGCGATAGTGGGTGAAGTCGAGGAACACGTCGACGGTCATCCACTTCGACAGCGCGTTGACCACCGACGCGCCCACGCCGTGCAGACCGCCGGAATAGCTGTAGTTCTCGTTGTTGAACTTGCCGCCCGCATGCAGGCGCGTATAAACGACCTCAACGCCGGAGATATGAAGCTGCGGATGCTCGTCCACAGGCACGCCGCGGCCGTTATCATAGACCGACGCGGAGCCGTCCTGATGCAGCGTCACCCGCACCTCGTCGCCATAGCCGTTGCTGGCCTCGTCCATAGCGTTGTCCACGATCTCCCACAGCAAATGGTGCAGGCCGCGGGTCGATGTGGTGCCAATGTACATGCCGGGCCGCATCCGGACGGCCTCAAGGCCCTCCAGCACCTGAATGTTACCGGCGTCATAAGTCTGTGCCATGGATGAACCGCCTCACTTCTTGTTTCCTTGAGCCTGTCCGAAACGTTCGAGGAACATGCGCGGGTCGAAGAGCGCGTCGGCGTTTCGGTTGAATTCTTCTTCGCTCCAGTCCCACCAGCGGGTAGACAGCAGCGCGTCAATCATCTCCGGCGCATAGCGGTATCGCTTGATCCTTGCCGGTACGCCAGCCACCACCGCGTAGGGCGGCACGTCCTCCAGCACCACCGCATTCGCGCCGATGACCGCTCCGTCGCCGATGCTCGATACCTTCGAGCAGTCGATGAACGCTCCGGAGCCAATCCACACGTCATTGCCGATGGTCAGCTTGGGCTTGCCCAGCGCATAAGGATGCTTCGGATCGGCGGCGCATAAGGCATCGAAGGTCTTCCTGTTTTCTTCATTCATGAAGTCCACCACCTCGTCGCTGATGAAGCTCATGCTCATGTGGTGGTCGACATGGATGCGCGCCGTGGAGTTGATGGATGTGAACGCGCCAATGCGCTCGATGTAGCCGTTCCCGCAGGCGCTGGCGACCTTCTCGCCGAAGTAGGTCTGCCGCCCGATGGGCACGCCATGCAGCGTCCAGTCGAAGGGCAGCTCCTTGCCCTGATCGGTAAAGCAGATGTAGTCCCACACATCCCGAAAGCCCCTGCTCTGTTCGTCCCGCTTAAAGTCGGTCAGGTCTTCTTCAGTGACCGCCAAAACGTAGTGCTTCGCCGGATCAACCTGCTCCGCCATGTGCCACGGGAAGCCATGCAGCTCCCTCATGAGCAGCCGCGTCGGCTGACCCCACACGGCTACCTCGCGCCCGTTCAGGCATTGCGCTAACACCTGTTGCAGCTTGGTGATCATGCGTCCTCCCCCGTCAGTTTGCCAGTAAGATACAGAACAACTTCCCGCAGCCGCTTGCCGTCGCAGGGCACGACGATATCCGCCCAGCTCTCATATAGCGGGCAGCGCTCCTCATAGAGATCGCGCAGGGTCTGCCCGGGCTTCACGCTCACGCCGCGGGCATGCAGATCGCCCAGCCTGTCCTCCACCTGCGGATAGGACAGCTTCAAATAGACAACCGTGCCGATGCCCTTGAGGTGCGCCATGGCCTCCTCGCCATAGACGACGCTGCCGCCCGTGGCAATCACGCTGTTCTCCGCCTGAATCCCGCTGTTGACGCGGTTCTCAATTTCCCGGAACCCGTCGTCCCCATACCGGTCAATAAGCTCCGACAATCGCATGCCCATCTCCCGCTGGATCACCAGATCGCTGTCAATGAACTCCATCGCGAGATTCTTCGCCAGCACCACGCCGACGGTGGATTTGCCGCATCCCGGCATGCCAATGAGGACGATGTTGCGCATGGGACCTCCTTTTTCTCGGGAGGTGGCTTTTCTGAGAAAAGCCCTCTATCAACCTCTCGAAAAGCAACTCGCGATCTGCGGTCGCGTCTGGGAAAGCGTTGTGTTCGTTCCTTGTAAGGAAAGCGGGAGCCTCCAGCTGTGGAAGCTCCCGTGGGACAACCGTGTAATGATTTCGCCCGACAAAAACTTCCGGGTGCTGCTGAGCGTTATCGCAACCGAAACCTCAGCTTGTTGTAGAATGGTTGCCGCTTTTCGGGAGGCGTGGGAGGAGCTTTGTTTCAGAAAAGCCGCCTCCCACCGTTCTCTCGTCATTCCTTAATAGTCGAAATTCTCGCGGACGCCGATGTCCTTGTAGCGGCGCATGCCGGTACCGGCAGGAATCAGCTTGCCGAGGATGACGTTCTCCTTCAGGCCGATCAGCGGGTCGATCTTGCCCTTGATAGCGGCTTCGGTCAGCACGCGGTTGGTCTCCTGGAAGGATGCCGCGGACATGAAGCTCTCCGTGGCCAGCGAGGCCTTGGTGATGCCCAGCAGCACGCGCTTGACCGACGCGGGCCGCCCGCCCTCCATGAGCGCCTTCTGGTTGGCCTTCTCGAGGCGGAAGATATCCACCAGCGAGCCGGGCAGCAGCGTGGTGTCGCCGCTGTCCTCAACGCGAACCTTGCGCAGCATCTGATGCACGATGATCTCGATGTGCTTGTCAGCCACGGCAACGCCCGTCATGCGGTACACAGCCAGAACTTCCTTGAGCAGGTACTCCTGCACGGCCTTGACGCCCAAAATGCGCAGTAGGTCATGCGGGTTGATCGAGCCCTCGATCAACACGTCGCCAGCCTCGACATGGTCGCCCTCCTGCACCTTCAGGCGGCTGCCGTAGGTAATGGGATAGGCCTTCTTCTCATCGGAGGTGACGATCAGCTCGTTGCGGCGGCCCGGATCAAGGATGGTCACGCGGCCAGAGGACTCGCTGATAACGTTGGTCGGGTTGGGATTGCGCGGGGTCACCACATCGGCGATTAGGATATCGCCGGGCTTCACCATGTCGCCATCCTTGACCTTGAGGGTACCGTTGGGGCCGACATAGCTGTGCTGATCCTCGGAGGTGACGACCAGCTCACGCTTGTTCTTCTTCGACTCCTGAATGGAGACAGTGCCGCTGATGTCAGCCAGCACGGCTTCGCGCTTGGGCTTGCGGGCCTCGAAGAGCTCTTCGACGCGGGGCAGACCCTGCGTGATATCCTCGCCGGACGCGATACCGCCGGTATGGAAGGTACGCATGGTGAGCTGCGTGCCGGGCTCGCCGATTGCCTGAGCCGCGATGATGCCGACCGCTTCGCCGACGTCCACCTTGCCGCCGTGAGCCATGTTCTGGCCGTAGCACTTGGCGCAGACGCCATACTCGGTGCGGCAGGTCAGCACGCTGCGGACATTAGCCTTGGTCACGCCAGCGTTGACGATCTGCTTCGCCTTGAGGTAGTCGATCGGCTCGTTGAGGTGCACAATCACCTCGCCGGTGGCGGGATCGCAGATATCCTCGGCGGCGGTACGGCCCCGCAGGCGATCCTCGAGGGACTCAATGGACTGCTTGCCGCTCATCAGCTCGGTGACGGTGATGCCGCGCACCTTTTCGCCGCGGGACTCGAAGCAATCCTCCTCGCGGACGATGACCTCCTGCGACACGTCCACCAGACGGCGGGTCAGATAACCCGAGTCAGCGGTACGAAGTGCCGTATCGGACAGGGACTTACGGGAGCCGTGGGACGAGAGGAAGAACTCCAGAACGTTCAGTCCCTCGCGGAAGTTCGCGCGGATGGGCAGCTCCACGGTCTTGCCGGAGGGAGACGCCATCAGGCCGCGCATGCCGGCCAGCTGGGCGATCTGCGCGGAAGAACCACGGGCGCCCGAGTCGGTCATCATGCGGATGGGGTTGAACTTGTCGAGGTTCGGCAGAATCTGATCGCGCAGGCTGTGGGTCGTTTCGTTCCACAGCTTGATAATGCGGTCATAGCGCTGATCCTCGCTCAGCATGCCCTGCATGTAGTAGCTGTTGATCTGGGCGACGGTCTTGTCAGCCTCGGCCAGCATGGTCGCCTTGCAGGAGGGCACGGAGATATCCGCCACGGACACGGTAATCGCGCCGCGGGTGGAATACTTGTAGCCCAGCGCCTTGATGGCGTCCAGCACCAGCGCCGTGCGATGCTCGCCCTGAGTGCGGAAGCACATGTCGACGATGTTGGAGAGCTGATTCTTGCCGACCAGCTCGTCGATCTCCAGCGCGAACATGTCGTCGAGGCACTCGCGCTTCTTGAAGCCGAGGTTCTGGGGCAGCGCGTCGTTGAAAATCAGGCGGCCAAGGGTGCAGTCGATGATCTTGCTGCCCTTCTCACCGTTGAATTCACGCTCGATGCGCACCTTGATGGGCGTCTGCAGCGTGATCTGACCCAGCGCATAGGCCATCTGGGCCTCGTCGGGATCGCGGAAGACGCGGCCCGCGCCCTTGGCGTTCTCATTGACGATGGTCAGGTAGTAGCAGCCGATGACCATGTCCTGCGAGGGGCTGATAACGGGCTTGCCGTCCTGCGGCTTGAGGATGTTGTTGTGGGCCAGCATCAGGAAGCGGGCTTCCGCCTGCGCCTCCATGGACAGCGGGACGTGCACGGCCATCTGGTCGCCGTCGAAGTCGGCGTTGAAGGCGGTACAGGCCAGCGGATGCAGCTTGATGGCCTTGCCCTCGACCAGAATCGGCTCGAAGGCCTGAATGCCCAGACGGTGCAGCGTGGGCGCGCGGTTCAGGAGCACGGGATGCTCCTTGATGACCTCCTCGAGAATGTCCCAGACCTCGGTCTTCATCTTCTCGACGGCGCGCTTGGCGGACTTGACGTTGTGGGCAATCTTGAGGGCCTGCAGGCGCTGCATGACGAAGGGCTTGAACAGCTCCAGCGCCATCTCCTTGGGCAGGCCGCACTGATGCAGCTTGAGCTCCGGGCCGACGACGATAACGGAACGGCCCGAATAGTCGACGCGCTTGCCCAGCAGGTTCTGACGGAAGCGGCCCTGCTTACCGGAGAGCAGATGGCTGAGGGACTTGAGGGCGCGGTTGCCGGGGCCCGTGACGGGGCGGCCGCGGCGGCCGTTGTCAATCAGCGCGTCCACGGACTCCTGCAGCATGCGCTTCTCGTTGCGGACGATGATGTCCGGCGCGCCCAGCTCAAGGAGCCTCTTCAAACGGTTATTGCGGTTAATGACCCGACGATACAGGTCGTTCAGGTCGGAGGTGGCAAAGCGACCGCCGTCCAGCTGAACCATGGGGCGCAGATCCGGCGGGATCACCGGCAGCACCTCGAGGATCATCCACTCGGGCTTGTTGTGGCTGGCGCGGAAGGCCTCGACCACTTCGAGACGCTTCACGGCGCGGGCACGCTTCTGGCCCTCGGTGTCGCGGTTGTGCTCGCGCTGGGCCAGCTCAGCAATCTCCGCCTTGAGCTGCTCGGCCAGCTTGTCCAGATCGAGCTCGCGCAGCATCTCGCGCACGGCTTCAGCGCCCATCATGGCCTTGAAGGAATTCCGGCCATACTTGCTCTCGGTCTCGCGATAGCGGGCGTCGTTGATCAGCTCATGGCGCTTGAGGTCGGTCTCGCCGGGATCAAGCACGATGAAGTTGGCAAAGTAAAGCACCTTGTCCAGAATGCGCGGGCTGATGTCCAGCAGCATGCCCATCCGGCTGGGAATGCCCTTGTAATACCAGATGTGGCTCACGGGCGCGGCCAGTTCAATGTGGCCCATGCGCTCGCGGCGGACCTTGGCGCGGGTGACCTGCACACCGCACTTGTCGCAGATCTTGTCCTTGTCCTTATACTTGATGCGCTTGTATTTGCCGCAGTTGCACTCCCAGTCCTTCGTCGGTCCGAAAATGCGCTCGCAGTACAGGCCGTCGCGCTCGGGCTTGAGCGTGCGGTAGTTGATCGTCTCGGGCTTGGTCACCTCGCCGTGGGACCACTCGCGGATCTGATCCGGCGAAGCCATGCCAATCTGAATGGCGTCAAGATTGGTCAGTTCAAACAAAAGGGGTCACGCTCCCTTCAATCTCAAAGCGTCAGCGCCGCGGTTACTCGATGTCGTCGTCGAGGCCAAGGTCGTCATCGTCGTCGAAGCCCATGTCGTCGTCGAGGTCCATATCGTCGTCCATGTCGTCGTCGCCGTCCAGCACGAAGTCGGCCACGGAGAAGCCGGGCTCAACCACGTCGTCAGCCTCAGCGTCACCGCCGAGCTCGGGCATGTCGTCGAAGTCGGAACGCTCATCCTCACCGGAGGAGCGGGGCGGCTCGGGCGAGGACATATCCTCGGGGTCGAGCTCGGGAATCTCGATGACGTTCTTGTCGGCGTCGAGCACCTTGATGTCAAGGCACAGGGCCTGCAGCTCCTTGATGAGCACCTTGAAGCTCTCGGGCACGCCGGGGGCGGGGATGTTCTCGCCCTTGATGATCGCCTCGTAGGTCTTGACGCGACCGACGGTGTCGTCGGACTTGACGGTCAGGATCTCCTGCAGGGTGTTCGCCGCGCCATAGGCTTCCAGCGCCCACACCTCCATCTCGCCGAA
>JAFLST010000055.1 GCA_022510815.1 Christensenellaceae bacterium
CGCACAAGTGCATCCAGCAGGCCAAGGGCGAGATCCCGATCGAGGTCATCGGCGACGAGACCGAGGAATCCGGCCCCGCCGACTGGCTTGGCACCGAGCCCGAAGTCGCCGAGAGCGACATCACCGAGACCCTCAGCACCGACTTCCTGATCGTCGGCGGCGGCAACGGCGGCAGCGCTGCGGGCGCTTACGCGGCCAAGCAGGGCTACGACTTCCTCGTCATCGAGAAGGGCTCCACCGGCGCGCGCGTCCGCGGCTGGTACGGCGCGATCGACTCTCAGGACGCCCTCGACGCGGGCGCTCCGCCCACTGACCGCGCTGCCCTGCGCCGTGAGCTCAAGCGTTATTCCTCCGGCAAGTGCAACATGGTCGCCTTCAACACATGGATCAACGAATCCGCCGCCATGCACGCCTTCATCAAGGAGTGCTACGCCGAGTATGACCCCAATGCGACCTGCGAGATCACCATGGGCGACGAAGCCGAATGGCCGCAGGCGAAGGAGTCCGGCTTCTACTTCCCGGTCTGCGAGCACTTCTGGGGCGGCGCGATGAACCGCAACGAGATGTTCCAGCAGATCATGGCCGAGGCGGGCCATCCCGTGATGTTCAACACCTCCCTCGTCAAGCTGGAGAAGAACGAGGCGGGCCGCGTCACCGGCGTGATCGCACAGAACACCGAGACCAAGGCCTATATCCGCATCAACGCCGCGAAGGGCGTGCTGCTGGCCACCGGCGGCTATCCCTTCAACACCAAGATGATGGAAGCGCTCGATCCGCTGGGCGTGGCTGTCACCACCTCCAACGTGGCTTGGCCCACCGACACCGGCGACGGCATCAAGGCCGCCATCTGGGCAGGCGCCGCGATGCAGGCTGAGTCCGCTCCCATGCTCTTCGACCGCGGCATCGTCGCTCCGGGCGTGGACGCGGGCTACACCGTGACCTCCACCGGCGACAAGGTCTTCCCGGCGACCGAGGGTCAGTTCAACCTCGGCAGCCAGCCCTTCCTGAAGGTGAACCGCAACGGCAAGCGCTTTACCGACGAGTCCGGCACCTATGACCACATGCCCTATGCCGCCTACAACCAGCCCGGCCATGTGTATGCGTCCATCTTCGACGCGAACATGCCCGACGACGTGCAGCGCTTCCACACCCTCGGCTGCTCCGCCAGCACCCGCAAGAATCCGCAGGGCCAGCTTGACCGGTTTGAGGATCAGATCACCAAGGGCAACGCCTTCAAGGCCGATACCCTTGAGGAGCTCGCCGACATGATGGGCTTCACCGGCGAAGCGAAGGACAACTTCCTTGCCACCTGCGCGCGCTACAACGAGCTGTATGAGGCGGGCGAGGACGTTGACTTCGGCAAGCAGGCTTATCGCCTGAGCGGCCTGAAGACCGCGCCGTTCTACGGCTTCTGGATGGGCGCCTGCCTGCTGACCACCGAGCAGGGCATCCTCGTCAATGAGAAGGCTCAGGCGCTGGGCACCGACGGCCAGCCCGTCGACGGCCTGTTCGTCTGCGGCGACTGCTCCGGCGGCTTCTTCGTCAACAACTATCCCTGCCTCATGCCCGGCATCGCGATGGGCCGCAACATGACCTTCGCGATCAAGGCCGTCAAGGTCGCCAACGGCGTCGACGACTAAGCATCGGATGCTGCTGATGAGCAACGCGCCAACGATCTCGCCGTTTTCAGGACTGTGATCGTATCGGCCGGTGTTCCCGATCGGGCAGGATGTTTTCTGCAGCGGAATACCATTTTGCGGAGGAAAACATCCATCAGCAAAACTCAGCCAAACAGCGCTGCTGCCTGGCTGACGCTCTAAGACACCGGGCCGCTCTGGCCCGGTGTCCTCTTGTTGGGGCGCGAATCCCTTCCTTTTCCATCCGGCTCCAGCGCTTTACAAACCGTTTCCCATGCGTTATAATGAAGTGAACGCATGAGCGAAGAAGGAGGATGACATGTTCAACATCGGCATGACAGAGCTCATCCTGCTTCTTCTCATCGCCTTCGTTGTCGTCGGGCCGCAGGATCTGCCGAAGGTCGCCCGCGCGCTGGGACGCGTTGTGCGCTATCTGCGCAATCTCATCAGGGAGATCAAGCGGGAGACGGGCTTCGATGAAGTCGCCGGCGAGATTCGGGACGTTCAGCGGGAGATCCGGCAGGACCTCCGTGAGATCGACATCCGCAAGGATCTCGCGCAGGCGGAGGCGGAAATCAACAAGGGGTTTCAGGCCGTCGAAAAGGCCATTGACGCGGACGGCATCAAAAAGGATATTGAAAAAGGCTTAGGAGGGAAATCTTCATGAGACTGGGTACGATGGAAATTCTTCTGATCGTGGTGCTGGCGCTGGTGATCTTCGGCGGCGGCAAGCTGGCGGGCGTGGGCAAGGCGCTGGGCCAGAGCATCAAGGAATTCAAAAACGAGGTCAAGGACGACACGAAGTCCAAGTCCGACGAAGATCAAAAGGACGCCTGATGGCTTCAGCGGCGGATGCTCCCTTGATCCGCCGCTTGTTTTTGTCCATCGCCCTTCTGTTCACTGAGAGGTTTTTCCATGAGAAAGAAAAACGCTGAGCAGGCAGGCAAGCGCGACGAGAGCGTCAATGCCGAGGTTCAGCCCCTGCTGTATCATCTGATGGCCCTGCGCAAGCTGCTCACCGCGTGCGTGATCGCCGTGCTGGCGGGCTTCGTCGTCTCGTTCTACTTCCTGTGCGAGCCGCTGATGCGCTTCATCACCAACCCCATCGAGGCGCGGGGTGTGAGCATCATCTACACCGCCGTCAGCGAGGCGCTGACCACGCAGCTCAAGGTGTCGCTGGTGGCGGGCGTGGTGATCGTCAGCCCGTTTGTGTTCTATCAGATCTGGGCGTTCGTCAAACCGGCGCTCTACGACAACGAGATTCGCGTCTTCCGCGTGCTTTTCGGGGTGGCGCTGGCGCTGTTCCTGCTGGGCGTGACCTTCTGCTACCGCTATGTCTACGGGCTGGCGCTCAACTTCTTCCTCGTCGCGGGCGAAAATCTGGCCACGCCGATGCTCTCCATCGACAAGTATGTGGGCTTCCTGTTCTCGTTCATCCTCCCCTTCGGCGTGGTCTTTGAGCTGCCCATCGCCATCTATATGGCCACGCGCGTCGGCTGGGTCGATTATCAGAAGCTCGCGTCATGGCGCAAGTTCGTCTTCTTCGGCATTTTCATCTTCGCGGCCATCCTCACCCCGCCGGACGTGATCTCGCAGGTGATGCTCGGCGTGCCGATGTATGTGCTCTTTGAATTAGGCGTTCAGGTGTCGCGCTTCACCAAGAACCACCGGAAGCAGTCCTGATCTGCCGTTCTATCAACAAAACACCCATAAGAGGAGGCGTTTCTCATGTCCCTGACCCCCCATGACATCGCCAAGATGCTGGATCACTCCACCCTCCAGCCCTACCTGACCGAGGAGGACATCCGCAAGGGCTGCGAGCTGGCCCTGCGCTATGACTGCGCGTCCGTCTGCGCCCGGCCCTGCGACGTGCCGATTCTCAAGGAAATGCTCGCCGGTTCCGACGTGAAGGTCTGCACGGTCATCGGCTTCCCCCACGGCGCGCATGAAACGGCCATCAAGGTTGCCGAGGCCCAGCTGGCCCTCGACGAAGGCTGTCAGGAGCTGGACATGGTGCTCAACATCGGCAGGATGATCCGGGGCGATCACGATTACGTCCGCGAGGAGATCCGCCAGATTGCCGATCTGGCCCACAGCCGCGGCGCGATTGTGAAGGTCATTCTGGAGACCTGCTACCTGACCGACGAGCAGAAGGCCGCTGCCTGCAAGCTGTCCGAGGAAGCCGGCGCGGATTTCGTCAAGACCTCCACGGGCTACGGCTCCAAGGGCTGCACCATCGACGACCTCAAGCTGATGCGCGCGTCGGTGTCCCCGCACATCCGCGTGAAGGGCTCCGGCGGCATCCGTGATCTGGACACGGTGCTCTCTGCCCGGGCGGTGGGCGCGTCCCGCTGCGGTGTCAGCGCCACGGAGAAGATCATGCAGGAGGCCGAGAAGCGCTTCGCCGAGGGGACCCTCAAGGAGGTCGAATCCCTCACCGAGATGAGCGGCGGCTACTGATTCCCCGGGGTTGACAAAGCCCGTTCCCTATGCTATCATATCCATACCGTTTCCATGAAGGAAGCCTCTCGGACAGGAGTCCGGCTTTCTTCATGGTTCTTTTTTACGCGGAGAAAGCGGCTTTCCGAGGGCGGCACATCAAGCAAAGGGGTGCTCCTTATGCAACGCAACGATTCCCTCTATCGCCTGCTCATCACCGCCATCCTGCTGGCTGTCGGTATGGTGCTGCCCTTCCTGACCGGTCAGCTCCAGTCCTTCGGTCAGCTCATCAGCCCGCTGCACATCCCGGTGTTCATCTGCGGCCTGACCTGCGGCTGGAGCTGGGGCGCGGCGCTGGGCTTCATCCTGCCGATCCTGCGCGGCCTGATCTTCGGCATGCCGCCCTTCCCCGCTGTCGGCCTGCCCATGGCCTTTGAGATGCTGTTCTACGGGCTGGTGACCGGCGCGCTCTACCCGCTGCTGCGCAAGGTCTTCCGGGACAAGCACATCGTTGCGATGCTGATCGCCATGGTCGCCGCGATGATCCTCGGACGCTGCGCTGGCGGCGTCACCCGGGCCATCATGATGGGCATGCAAGGACAGAGCTATGCCTTCTCGGCCTTCTTCGCCTCCTATTTCACCGGCACGGTGGTCGGCGCGATCATCCACATCATCGTCTGCCCCCTGATCGTGCTCGCGCTGGAAAAGGCCCGGCTCTCTCCGCTGGCCAAGACGAGCGCGTCCGCTTAAGATTGACAGCAAAAAACAAGGCCCGTCGGATATCGACGGGTCTTGTTTGCGTCAGTCACAGGAGTTATACGCCGCTTCAGTTGGCAAGGTCGTCGATGGGCACATAGCCGCAGACCAAGCCCGAGGAGGTTGTTGCCTCGACAAAGGCCCAGTTTCCATCGAAGTGCTTCACGATGACTTCCGTTCCGCTTGGAACCGTGCTCAGGGTCTCCTTGCTGTGGCCGGGATCGTCCGTGAGCGAAATGCCGGCAGTGAGCACGATGGAAATCGACAGGTCTGGCAAGTCGGTTTCATTCAGGCTATAAGCGCCCGAAATATCGTTTGCGGCGATAAAGCCGCGCCTGTTTTTTGAGCCGTTGACCTGATACTCGATCAGATACCATCCATCGCATGCGCCATAGCATCCGACCCAATCGCCCGTACCCACGCTGGCCTTTCCCTTGGCACCCCGCAGGTAGGAGTACCCCGGCCCGGAGTACACGGCGATGTTCTGCGGCAGGCTGAAGCTTGCTGTGCGGCACTGCGGAAGCCCGTAGCTGCTTTGGTAGCCCCACAATCCTGTCTGCTCAGGCTCCGCTTCCGTCACCTCCTCCAGCACCGGCAGTGGCACAGGCATGGGCACGGCCGGACTCGCCGCTGTCCCGCTGCCCGCCGGCAGCTCATAAGGCCCCTCGACAAGCTCGCCGTCCAAGAAGCGCGCAATGAGAATCAGCTCGCCCTGATTCATGGTGAGACAGGTTTTCAGGCGAACCCGCGCCTCCGAGGTCGCGGCATATGCGTCGACCTGCCCAAGAACCAAGCACCAGCGGCCCAGCTCCTTCACATACTCGCAATTCACCGTCGCCACATAGTCCCGCAGATACACGCCGTGATAGGCGCTGCTCCTCGACGTCAAGATGACGAACCGCTTGTAATCGGTCGGAATCGCTTCCAGCTCATAGGAGTCGTCGCGCTTCTGGAAGAACTCGAGGAATTCCTCGGGCCAGCCATTCGCGCCCTTGACCCAGTAGGCGGCGCAGGCGTAAAGGCGCCCATCATCGCCGTTCAGAAAGGACAAGGCGTGCGGCTCCATGTCGAACCAGTACAGTCCCGGCTCGATCTGCAGCGTGTCCTCAAACTGCTTGAAGGGAAAGAGGTGGATATAGCTGCTGCTGTAGGCGTAGTGGTCGCCGGTAATATCGGAAGCCTCCTCGCCCTGCGGAATGAACTGGATATAGCCGTAGTCCTCAACGCCATACTCGTCGTAGAACACGCTGTCGGGCTTGCCATCCCCGTTGACGTCCAGCACGCCCGAATACATTTCAAATATCCTCGGCAGGTTGATCGTCGCGTTGGGAACGCTCACCGAATACGCGGTCTCCGCTTTTGCAGCGGAACATCCCAACACCAACCCCATCGCAAGCACGCAAAGCAGAACCCGACATATCCCTCTTGCGCGGCGGCATTTCTTTGTCATAGCTTCTCGCTTCCTTATTGAAACATCACATTTCAGACAGCATTCACAGCCGAACGCCATCTATTATAAGTCATCGGCCGCGGCGTGTCAATTGTTCCGCCGAACGAAGCCGGACAGGGCTGGGCGCTGCTAATCACTCCCCGCAGACGAAGCCGGTATAGACGCGGTTAATCCACCCTGTGGGCGACGCGGCATTTTCGCTCCTTGCGCTCAGGGAGATCAGCCAGCCCAGCCGCCCGGTGTCGCGTGGTCCCATATCCCACGCGCAGCGAATGCCTGTCACGGTATAGCTGAATTCCGTCAGATTCCTCTGAATGATCTCCATGGAAGCAAAGTCGTCCAGCAACATCGCCAGCGCCCCCTCCCACGGCAGGAAGTCTCCGACGGGCCCGCCAGAGACCGTCATGTCGAGGCATGCGACACGGAAATCGTGCAGTCGACCCTCCATGTCGAATTGAAACTGCGCCGCGGGACACTCGCAGATGAGCTCCCTGCCCCAGCCGCTATAGCTGCCGTTATGCCGGGACAGCATCTCTCCGCCGATGGCAATGGGCGTTTCGCCGGTGGTCAGCAGGAAGCAGAGCCGCGCGCCGGTGGCCCTGTCCCGGTCGGAGGCGTCCATGCAGACAGCAAGGGACGAATCCGGTCGCGGAGCCGTATAGGTCATGGAAAAGGGAATCGGATCGCAGGCCACGCCCACGGCGCTCAGGAACGCGGCGCACTGCTCCTGCCGGCTCGCGAGCCATGCGTCGGGTGCGCTCTCGGACGCGGGCAGCACGGGCATCCCCGTCACAACGGGCCAATTGTCCGTCGTCCGCATCTCCGTGTCGGACTGTTCGCACCGCGCGATCAGGTCATCCGCACACTGCGGGAAGCATGCCCGGAGAGCCGCCTCCCAGACCGCCGAATCAATTGGCGCAGCCGCATAGCTGACCCAACTCGCCTGCGGGATGGCCTCCTCCAGCACCGCGTCAATGGCAAAGGAATAGCCGCCGACGATGATCTCGCCCGTCAGGTGATGCTCGCCGTCGCGGTCATAAGTCAGGCTCTCCCCGCGGGCCGCACCCACGCACAGCAGCAGAATCAGGATCAGGAACCAGCATCTTTTCATAACGCGCCTCCCGCATTGTCCGATGTTCCTCCCATTAGACGCCGCAGCGGGCTGATCGGTTGGCTGACATAAAAAGAACCCGTATTGTGTTCGATAAACGGCCACAATACGGGGTTGCAAGGCGAGCAAGACCTCCGACTTTGCGAGGAAAAGCGCAGTGCGTTATACCTGTCAACGGCGGCGCTGAGAGCGCCGTTCATCTCGACAGTTGACTGTTTCGCCCGGTTTTGCTATTTGATTGACAAACGATCATTACAATTTATACGCTTTTGATATACAAAACATATTCACTGACACAGGAGAAACCAAGCTCCAGTGCGGTAGGCTGACTTTCTTCTTCGTTAAAAAAGATCATACGTTTATGCCCTGCCGTCTTTAAATCGCTCAATATGACTGCCACCAAGGCCTTATATGTATTCTTATCAAATATATTATCCCGATAGCCTAAGCTGAAAATCTCACCGTTTCTTGCGCAGATGTATCCTACAGCGACATCCTCTCGGTACAGCAGATATATCAGCCACTCGTTCAGCGTCGAAAAAATACGTTCTGAATTCCAATATGTGTCGGAATCGGTCTGATGTATTTTCCTAAATTCAGAAAAATTACTCTCCGTAACCTTTACAATTCCGGCCGTTTCGGGTTGTATGGCAGACCCGTCAAAAACAAAAATATCATGATAGGACTCCTGAATCAATCTCCAGCCTGTTTTTTGCAAAAAAGAGATCGCATCTGTATTTCTTTTTGGAAATCCTAAATATAGGGTATATCCCGCAAAATGCGCGCAGGCATATTCCTGGAACTCTGTCAAAGCCTGTTCTGTATCACTGCTAATAAGAAACCCGTTTGTCTGGAGGTACTGATCCTGTTCAAGATAAAAGAACTGAATCCATCCTTCAACGACTCCATCTTTTATAAAAAGAAGAATATCACGATCATCGTTATCATAACTCTTCCAAACATAATCCACAAATTCGTCTTTTGTAGAAATACCGTCTGACCAAAGCGGATAGCCAGATTTCGTCTGATCCATTGCGAGCGAGTAGGCGAAATCCATGTATTGCTCAATATCTTCTTTTGTAGCCTTTACCAACATTCTCCTAATCCTCCGCCAAATTCCTGTTTTACCGTTCTTTTTGACAACGGAATGATAGCATAGCGACACTTATCCTATGCCGCTGCAGAAATGAGCATCTCGTAACGGCCCAAATAAACCAATAATCCGAACCCACCGTCAACCGGAAGCTGGTTCGGATTATATTGGCTTGGTGCTGATGGCGGGATTCGAACCCGCACGCCTTGTGAGCAATGGATTTTAAGTCCACCGTGTCTGCCATTCCACCACATCAGCGCGCCGGGATATTATAGCATGTCCGGGGCGGAAAAGTCAATCCGCCGCGCAGGCTTGCCGATTAAGCCGGAATCATGTATAATACAAGAAACAAGCGTTATGAAAGAAGGAGTCCGACATGCGCATCCTCGTCCTGAACGGCAGCCCGAAAGGCGACAACAGCATTACCCTGCAGACGGTGGAATACCTGAAGCTGCTCCATCCTGAGCACGAGTTTGACGTGCTGCATGTCGGCCAGCGCATCCGGGCCATCGAGAAGGATTTCTCCCGGGCGGAGAAGGCTTTGCAGGCGGCGGACATGCTCCTGTTCAGCTACCCGGTGTATACCTTCATCGCGCCGAGCCAGCTCCACCGCTTCATCGAGCTGATGAAGCACAGCGGCATCGACTTTTCCGGCAAATTCGCCACGCAGATCACCACCAGCAAGCACTTCTACGATGTGACCGCCCACCGCTACGTCGAGGAGAACTGCCAGGACATGGGCATGAAGGTTATCCGGGGGCTTTCCGCCGACATGGACGACCTGCTCAAGGAGAAGGGCCGCAAGGAGGCCGCCGACTTCTTCCGGTATGTTCTGTGGTGCGTGGAGCAGGACAGCTTTGAGCCCCTGCCGCCGGAGCAGCCCGCGCCTGCCCGTGTCCCGGCAACGGTGCCGGAAAGTGCCCCCGACAAGCCCGGCGACGTGGTCATCCTCACCGACTGCCGGGAGGACGACGCGCACCTCAAGGACATGATTGCCCGCTTCCGCGCCGTGCTGCCCCGCAAGACCCGCGTGGTCAACATCCGCGAATACCCCTTCAAGGGCGGCTGTCTGGGCTGCTTCCACTGCGCGGTGTCTGGCCAGTGCGTATACAAGGACGGCTTCGACGACTTCCTGCGGAACGATATCCAGCGGGCCGAGGCGATCATCTTCGCCTTCACCATCGCCGACCACAGCATGGGCGCGGCCTTCAAGCGCTATGACGACCGACAGTTCTGCAATGGCCACCGCACGGTAACCATGGGCATGCCGATGGGCTATCTCATCAGCGGCAGCTACTCGCTGGAGGGCAACCTGCGCATGATTGTCGAGGGCCGGGCGGAGGTAGGCGGCAACTTCCTGTGCGGCGTGGCGACCGACGAGATGGACACCGACCGCGCCATCGACCGACTTGCCATGACGCTGGACTGGGCCCTCACCAACGGTCACACCCAGCCCGCCAATTTCTTCGGCGTGGGCGGCATGAAGATCTTCCGCGACCTGATCTACACCATGCGCGGTATGATGCGGGCCGATCACAAGTTCTACAAGGCCCACGGGCAGTATGACTTCCCGCAGAAGGAGCGCGGCCGCATCCTGATGATGTACATGGTGGGCCTCATGCTGCGCAGCAAGACCATCCAGAAGAAGGCCGGCGGCAAGATGACCGACGGCATGCTGATGCCCTACAAAAAGGTGCTGGAGAGCGTCCCGCAGCCGGAGAAGGAGCGGGCCGGTCTGTAAGTCTGCCGACGATTTGCAAAAGCGCGCCGGAGAAAACAAATCGACACCTGAGAGGGCGCATGATGAAGAAGTTGATTCTGCCACTGATGATGCTGATCGCGTTTGAAGCGGTTGCGGTCACGCTCTGGCTTACCAAGGATAACCTGTTTTACCTGTTTAATTTCAGTTATATCGGAATCGCTGTATCATTCGGGATTTTCTTGTTCATCAAAAAGTATAAGCATGCCCGCAGAGTAACGCAGCTTCTGGTGGGACTTTATATGATGGTCTATCTGGGCTTGATCTGCAACGAAAACATGCAGATCGAGGGCTTTTGGTATTATTTGTTTACAGGCGTGTTTGAAGCGGCGACAATTCACTATGCGGTAGCAAAGATATTCGGGCCCTTGCTTTTTGGAAGAGGCTGGTGCGGGTATGCCTGTTGGACGGCGATGGTTCTCGACTTTCTCCCCTATCAAGCGCCGAAGCAGCCGCGAAAGAAGATCGGCTGGATCAGGTATATGACTTTCGCGGCGTCGCTGATCTTTGTCGCGGCACTCTTCCTGACTCATGCAGGCAGCATAGAGAGAATCATGTTCCGGGCATTTATCATAGGGAATCTGTTATACTATGCGATAGGCATTGGATTGGCATTCCTGCTCAAGGACAACAGGGCTTTCTGCAAATACATATGTCCGATTACCGTTTTCCTGAAACCTATGAGCTACTTTTCCCTGCTCAGAATCAAATGTGACAAAGATCAATGCGTATCATGCGGCAAGTGTAGGCGCGTATGCCCGATGAACGTTGACGTAACAGACAATTCGCGCCATAGAGCTAACGGAACAGAGTGCATTTTATGCATGGAATGCGTTAGAAATTGTCCCAAAGGCGCCTTATAATGCAATTTGCCGAACAATCAGGGACATGACCGTCCGTCGGCGTATTCAAGATCGGCTTTCCCTTTGATGGAGCCGATCTTTTACTCTTGCTGCGCGTCCATCCGCTCAACAAACTCCTGCGCGGTGATCCTGCCCGCCACGAACTGATTGACCAGACTCTGTGCCGTCTTGCCGTCGGCAATCATGCTGTGGCTGTTCACCACCCGCAGGGACGACACCGTCGCCTGATAGAGGGCAAGCTGTTCCGCGGTGAAGACATACTCCTGCTCCGCAGCCCTTTCCAACATGTGACCGTGCTCGAAGCGCTCGATGGCCCGCTCCGCCAGCTCCCGCCTTTTCGCGTCCGCCGAGGGGTTCGACGCGATGGCCTCCTGCTTTGCAAGGCCCTGCTGCCGAATCTCCGCAACGCCATAGTCATAAGCCCATATGTCCCCCGTAACGTCGGCGAAGAGCAGCGCCCTCGCCATCAGCGCCTCGCCGTCCCATGCAGTCGTGGCCATCGGGTCGTCATAGACATGTTCACGGAGGCAGCGCATGTACAGACGGATAAAGGCCCGGGCAGCCTCCGGGTTCGCGCAGTTCTTCGGGACGCACAGATACGTCACATAGACCGGGATGAGCTGCTGATCACTGTCGCTCATGCGGTATGGAATCATCTGCGGCAGCTTCCGGGGCGTCTGCATCGTACTCTCCAGCAGGTACACTTCGTTGGTGTCGGGCTGCGGCTGAGGCGCGGGCTCCATGGCGAAGATGGCGCGGCCCACTATCGAGGCCCGCTCCAGCAGCGAAACGATCTCCGGTGTATTGAAGGTGATGGCGATGCCCTCCGCCTCGCACTGATTAATCCGGTGCTGAAGCAGCAGATTCACCAGCCAGCTCACATATGGCACCTGCGTGTAGTTGCTGAAATCCCACGACACGCGGATGTCCTGTGCCGGTTCCTTCTCACAGCGCGCCACCCAGTCCTCCAGAAAGTCCATCAGCGACGCGAAGGACGAGGGCATATCCTCCGCCGTATATCCCGCTTCTTCCCATGCCCAGACATTGCAATACACCATGGGGCTGAACATCACCTCGCAGGGGATGCCGTACAGCCCGCCGCCCTGATACGCCGCCTCCGAAAACAGCGGATGCATCTGGCTGACCAGCTCTACCAGCTCCGGGTCGTCGGAGAGATCCATCAGGCCCCCGGAGGACGCCGCGGCTGACCAGTCGAAGAGCTCGGAGGACAGCGCGAGAACGTCCTGCTTCATCTTTCCGTCCTGCAAGGCCCTGACCAGCGAAGACGAGCTGTAAGGCACCGTCCAGTTGACACGGAGCCGGGTCCGGGGATATGCCGCCTGCCATTCGTCGTACCAGAGAGGCTTGATGATATCGAGTTTCTCATCAACCTGCGTCTGATGCGTCACCGTCTTGTCGCTCAGGCCCACCACGGTCAGCGAGTCAGCCAGCGCCCGCGTCCCGGCAACACACACCAGTATGACAAGCAGAAACAGTATTTTTCTCATGGTTCATCCTCCCGCAAAATAGCTTCGTCGGTAAGACGCACAGGGCGGGCAAAAGGTGGCGTTTACATCTGTAAACTTTTTGAATCACACAGAAAAAGACCAGCCTTTCGACTGGTCTTCAACTGCGAGGTGCCACCCGGATTTGAACCGGGGAATAAAGGTTTTGCAGACCTTCGCCTTACCACTTGGCTATGGCACCGGATGTGTGGAGCGGTAGACGGGATTCGGACCCGCGACATCCACCTTGGCAAGGTGGCAC
>JAFLST010000056.1 GCA_022510815.1 Christensenellaceae bacterium
CGTCCTCAGCGGACGCAAAGGCACACATGCTCAGCGCCAGAGTCAGCGCGAGCACCATCGCAAAGAGTTTCTTCATGACAGGTTCCTCCTTGTTGGAAAATGTACATAAAATCAAGGGTGTCGCCCTTGATTCCTGCACATTATACGCTTGTATAGAGAGTCCGTAAAGAGCGCAAATTGATTTTTTCGTGTATTTTTCATTGAAATAACTGGGCCTTGTTGAATATGGGTGAAAAGCGGCCGAATGCACCACGGCATATTATCCCAGCCACACCGCTACTGCCGCGGCCATGCCGCCCTCGTGGGTGATGCTCAGCAGGAATCCGCCTCCCTGAGCGGCTTCCGCGGCCCGGCCATGGAGCGTAACCGTCGGCTGGCCCAGCGCCGTGTGGCCGATTTCGACCTCCCGCAGCGGAAAAACGATGCCCGTGCCCAGCGCCTTCAGGACGGCTTCCTTCGCGGCCCAGATGCCTGCCATGCTGTGCGCGGCCTGAACGCCACGGGAGCGGATGTAGGCGGTCTCCTCTTCAGTGAAGTATTTGTCAAGAAAGCGGTCTTCGAGGTGGTCTTGCATGCGGCTAATCTCGCACAGGTCGAGCCCGAGCCCGCGAATATCAGACATAGCCCATCACCCCGCGCACCGAAACATCCCCGGAAAGCACCCGGTGCAGCTCACCGTCCTCCGTGCGCACCAGCAGCGCGCCGGTTTCGTCGATGGCCTCCGCTGTGCCGGTCAGCGTTACTGCGCCGGAGACATGCACCATGCTGCCCAGCGTGCAGGACTGGGCCGCGTAGTCCGCGGCGATGCCCTCGAAGCCATCCCGCTTGAGCCGGTAAAGCAGGCTTTCCATCGCGGCAAGGTAGCGGACGAGCAGCTCCCGGCGCAGCGGCATGCGGTCGGCAAGCTCCTCCACGGCAGCGGCGCGTCCGGCCAGCTCGGGGGGATACGCGCCCTCGTACATGTTGAGACCCGTGCCGACGACGACGTATTCGATACGGTCCGGGTCGGCGCTCAGCTCCAGCAGGATGCCGCAGATTTTCCGCCCCTGACAGACCAGATCGTTGGGCCACTTGATGCGCGCGTCGATCCCGGCGGTTTCCCGGACGGCCTGCGCCATGGCCATGGCGGTGCACAGCGTGATGAGCGGCGCCAGATGCGGCGGCATGGTCGGCCTGAGCAGCAGGCTGACCCACAGCCCCTTGCCCTCGGGAGCGCTCCACAACCGGCCCAGACGGCCCTTGCCTGCCGACTGGCTCTCGGCGATGCACACGCTGCCATCCGGGGCACCGGCGAGGGCCATTTCCTTGATGACCGTGTTGGTGGAGGAGACTTCCTTTTCATAGCGGTTTTCCCCGCGGCCGAGCCGGGTCGTGGTCAGGCTGCCGACCCACAGCGCCGGGTCGAGGCTGTCCCCTGCTGTCAGACGGTAGCCCCGCTTGCCGCCGGATTCGATCTGCCAGCCCTGTTCCCGCAGCGCCACAACTTTCTTCCACACCGCGGCCCGGGAGATGCCCAGCTCGCGGCTGATGGCCTCGCCGGAGACAAAATTGCCGCCGGAGAGCATTTCCAGAATACGATTCATGACCGTTTCCTCACGCTTATCATCAAATTGTTACAGAGATGAAACCCTTTGCACACCTGTATTGTAGCGCATTTCGGGCGGGTTTGGCAAGCAATTCGGTGACTTTGCTTGCAAATACACGGTTTTTTGGGTATACTACACCATGTAAACCTTTGTGAATCGGAGGGATTTTCGTCATGCTGCAGCCCCGTCGGATGGTAGGCGCACTGCTGGATAATATCGGAAAGGTCATCGTGGGCAAGGAGGAGGCCATTGAGTACGCGCTGATCGCGCTGCTCTGCCGCGGCCATGTGCTGATCGAGGACGTGCCCGGCGTGGGCAAGACGACCCTCGCCAGCGCTCTCGCCAAGTCGCTGGACTGCTCCTTCCGCCGCATTCAGTTCACCCCGGACCTGATGCCCTCGGACGTGACGGGCTTCACGCTGGTTAACTTCAAGACCGGCGAGATGGAGTTCCGGGAGGGCGCGGTGATGAGTCAGGTGGTGCTGGCGGACGAGATCAACCGCACCAGCCCCAAGACGCAGTCGGCGCTGCTGGAGGTTATGGAAGAGCATCAGGTCACCGTCGACGGCGTGACCCACGCGCTGCCTCAGCCCTTCATTGTGCTGGCGACCCAGAACCCCGGCGAGTTCGTCGGCACCTACCCCCTGCCCGAGGCGCAGATGGACCGCTTCTTCCTGCGCATCTCCATCGGCTATCCGACCATCGAGCAGGAGATGGACGTGCTGGACCGCTACTCCGGCGCGGTGAAGCCCATGGAGACCATCCTGCCCGTGTGCTCGGCGCAGGACGTGATCGCCATGCAGGACATGGTGACGCAGGTCTACTGCGCGCCGGAGGTTCGCTCGTATGTGGCGACCATCGCCGCTGCCACCCGGAAGGAGCCCGCCCTGCAGCTCGGCGCTTCGACCCGCGCGGCCATTGCGCTGATTCATGCGGCACAGGCCTGCGCGCTGCTGGATGAGCGGGACTTCATTCTCCCGGAGGATGTGCAGCACATGGCGCTGCCGGTGCTCTGCCACCGCCTGATCCTCGACCCGGAGGCCCGCATGAAGGGCGTGACCGCTGAGCAGGTGGTCAGCCGCATCATGAAGAACACCATCGTCCCGGTGAAGCTATGAAAAACGGCTGGAAAGCAAGGATTGGGGGACCGCTGGCGACGGCGCTGGTGCTGCTGCTGGCGGCCTTCTCAACGGGAAACGTGATCTTCCTCACAGCGTCGCTGCTGCTGCTGGTCTGCCTGCTGCTGGGCTTCCTGTCGGTGTGGCTGGCGACGCGGTCGCTGTCGGTGTCGACTCGGCTGGCGGACCGGCTGGTGCATCGCGGCGAGGACGTGCTGCTGGAGATTATCGTGCGCCATCAGGGTATTCTGCCCATCGCGCCGCTGGTGGTGCATCTGGCCGCCACGCCTGATACGCCGGAAGCGGATCTGGCCCTGCGCGACCTGCCCGGCAAGCGCCAGCGGATGCAGCTTCCCTTCCATGCGGCGCATATCGGCGTGAGCAGACCGGGCGTCAAAGCGGTGACGGTCAGCGACCTGTTTGGCCTGTTCAGCGTAACGAAGAAGCCGGAAGTAGAGGGCAGCGAGCTGATTGTGGTGCCCACGCCCTTTGACGTGGACGAGCTGACCTTCGCGCCGGGCGACTCCGGCTCGGAGACCATGGCCCGCGCCACCGAGGACGTGAACAACCCGGCGGATGTGCGGAATTATCAGCCCGGCGACGCGATGAAGAAGATCCACTGGAAGCTGTCCCTGCGCAAGCGGGAGCTGATGGTGCGCCGCTTCGAGGAGCCGGTGCTGCCCGATGCGCTGGTGCTGATGGACTGCTCCGCTCCGCCGAAGATCGGTCATGAGGAAGCCGAGGCCGACATGCGCGACGCGCTGCTGGAGACCGCCGCTTCCGTCATGGCCCAGACCCTGCACACCGATCATGCGGCCCGGCTGCCGCTGCAGGGCGAGCACCCCATTGAGCTCTACAAGGGCATGGGCCTGCCGATGATCCTCGAGAACCTTGCCCGCGCGGACTTCTCCGAGGCCGACCGCTTTGAGCGCGTGCTGCTGCTGGAAACCCGCCGGATGCGCAAGGTTGGCGCGACGGTCATTATCTCGGCCCGGCTCAACAGCCGCATGGTCGACGTCATGACCCGCATGCGCAAGATGGGCCCCTATGTCCGATTCTACTTCGTGACCTTCACACCCGACGCGGAGGCCGTGCTGCCGCTCATCAGCAAGCTCCAGCAGGGTCTCGTCGAGGTGTGCTATGTGACGCCGGTGCCGGCGTAAGGGACGGCATGGTTGCGAGAGGGGCTGCTTTCGGGCTGAAGGCTCTCCTCTCGCGCTCCCCCCCTCGGAAGGCGGCGACCAACCGAAAAACGGTATTCCTTAGATCGGCTTTGATTCTGCGGCATAGAAGGAGGTGGTCAGCGTGCAGGGCAAAATAAAAGAGGCGATTTCCCATGGCGTGGTGGCGATGCTGTACGCGCTGGGACTGACGCTGACCCTGCTGCATGTGCTGGAGCTGACCGGACAGGTCTGGGCGGTGCTGCCGGTGGCGGCGCTGCTGATCGCGGCGATGGCGGCTTCCACTGTCAAGCGCTGGGCCGGATGGGCGCTGGCTGGCGTCATGACGGCTGTGGGCGCGCTGTGGCTGGCAATGGGCGGCATGTCGGTGGTGATCGAGGCTTTCCGGGGCGTGACGCTGCACCTTTCGGGGGTTATGGCGGCGCTGCCGATGGTGGCCGGGGAGACCGCCATGCTGATTGCGGTCATGGTGGCGGTGATCTCCTTCCTGCTGACCTATCGGGCGGCGGGCGCGTATCCGGCGATGACGGTGCTGCTGCTGGCGCTGCTGCTGCTCTGGCTGGGAAACCGGGCGGAACTGCTGCTGTGGCTGCTGCCCTCCGTGGCGGCGGTGATGACGCTGCTGGCCCTCTCCACCCACGAGAGCATGTCCATCCGGCGCGTTCTGCCGATGATGGCGGCTGCGGCGGTGGCGGCATTCCTCGTCGTTCCCACGGGCGGCGTGACGGTGGAGCCGCTCAAGAACGCTGCGGATACGCTGCGCCAGAAAATCTTTGATTATTTCTTCTTCACTGAGCCCCGGGATGTGTTCACGCTGGCGGCGGAGGGCTATTATCCTCAGGGTCAGAGCCAGCTCGGCGGCCCGGCAACCCCGTCCGATCATGCCGTCATGGTGGTGACGACCACCGGCCGAACCTACCTGCGCGGCGCGATCAAGAACGAATATACAGGCCGGGCGTGGCTGGACACCACCGGCGGCCGGCGCTATCTGTGGATGGGCCTGCGCTGGCAGGGCGTGCGCTCCGACACCTTCGACATGGCCTTGCCTACGGGTCTGCTGGGCAATGAGAGCAGCCTGATGCGCACCACGACGATCAGCGTGCGCATGCTCACGGACAGCATGTCCAGCCTGTTTGTACCCCAGCGGGTGCGGCAGCTCTCGCCGGGCGGCGATCTGGTGCCCTATTTCAACGTCGGCAGCGAAATCTTCGTCACGCGCAACCTGCAGCCCGGCGACACATGGACGGTGCAGGCGCCGCTGATGCAGGCGGGCGACGCGGGGCTGGAGATTCTCGTGAATGCCTGCGCGCAGACGGAGGATCCGGCCTACGAGGAGATTCGCCGGATTTATACGGCCCTGCCGGAGCACCTGCAGCAGGAGCTCTACGATCTGGCGCGCCGGGCCGTGGAGGGGTCGACGACCCCCTATCAGATGGCCTTTGCGCTTCAGAATTATCTCAGCCGGAGCTACCGCTACACCCTCGACGTTGCCCCGCAGCCCGCAGAGCTGGACTTTGTGACCAACTTCCTGCTCCAGACCCGTGAGGGCTACTGCACCTACTTCGCCTCGGCCATGACGGTGCTGTGCCGGATGCTGGGCCTGCCCGCGCGCTATGTGGAGGGCTATGTGGCGGAACCGGACGCGGAGGGCAACGCGCTGGTCACAGGCATGGACGCCCACGCGTGGACAGAGGTGTATTTCTCAGGCTTTGGCTGGCTGACCTTTGACGCGACCCCGCGCACGGGCGGCGGAACGTCGAACAGCGAGAATCCGCCGGAGGAGAGCGCGCCGCCAGAGGATGAACCTTCTCCATCGCCCTCGCCGGAACCGACGGAAACGCCGACCCCCGAACCCGATGACGAGATGAGCACCATCGCGCCGCCGCAGGATACGCCCACGCCGGAGCCCTCGGAGGGGCCCTCATCCTCGCCGTCCCCGGAACCCTCGGATGAGCCCGAAGCCCCGCCGGAGGAACCTGCCCGCGGGCCAAGGAACCCGTGGTGGTGGCTGCTGCTCCTTCTGCTGCTTGCGATTGCGGGAATGGCGTTGCGGGTGTTCCTGATGCTGCCGGCGCAGGCGGCTGCCCGGGCCAAGGACGAGCAGGGCCGCTGGATGGCATGGACGCAGGCGCTCTACGATGAGCTGCGCGTGATGGGGTACAGCCGTCAGCCCAACGAGTCGCCGATGGCCTTCATGGAGCGGCTGGATGCGAACGCGCAGCTTCCCGTGGCGCTGTATCAGCTCGGTCAGGGCGAGGCGCTGACGTTCTATGGCCGCGCGGAACCGCAGGCGGAGGCAACCTTCGCGGTGCGGCAGGCCTATGCGAGCCTCTGGGCTGCCCTGAACCCGCGGCAGAAGGTGATGCTGACGCTTCGCCGGTCGTTCCTGCCGAAGAGAAAGCTGGATTTCACGAAAAACTAAAGGAGAGGATGCCTGACCGGGCGTCCTCTTTTATTGGTAGGAAAAAAGTTCCTGCGTGCGGCAAAACAATGTTGACAAGAATAGTCGGGTATGATAGAATCGTCCTGAGAATTCCGACAAAAAATATCGGAATTGCGATCGGCAGGAAGGAGGCCGCTCATGAAGCTCTCGACGAGGGGAAAGTACGGCCTCTACGCGATGTTCTATCTGGCGCAGCATGCCGGCGAGGGCTGCCAGCCGCTCAAGGCCGTGGCGGAGATCGGCGTGCAGGAGGATTACCTCGAGCAGCTCCTTGGCGGTCTGCGGCGGGCGGGTCTGGTGACCACGGTTCGCGGGGCGCAGGGCGGCTACGCGCTGGCCAGAGCGCCGGAGGAGATCACCGTCGGCGACATCATTGACGCGCTGGAGGGGCCGCTCAACATCTCCGAGTGCGTCGGGGACGGGAGCTGCTGCAACAAGTCCGGTCAGTGCCAGTCCCGGCGCGTGTGGGAGTATCTTTCCCGAAGCATCAACGACCTGCTGGGTTCCATTACGCTCAGAGACATGCTGGAGCAGGAGCGCTTTGGCATGCCCGATCAGTCAAAGGAGACAGACCATGAACCGCATTTATCTTGACAACGCCGCCACCACCGCCGTTGCGCCGGAGGTGCTGGAGGTCATGCTGCCCTACTTCACCGAGTGCTTCGGCAATCCGTCGAGCATTCATTCCACGGGCCGGGACGCCCGCCGCGCCATCGACGCCGCCCGCAAGCAGGTTGCCGCTGCCATCAACTGCCAGCCCAATGAGGTCTATTTCACGGCGGGCGGCTCCGAGAGCGACAACTGGGCCATCAAGGGCGCTGCCTTGGCCCGGAAGAACAAGGGCAATCATATCATCACCTCGTCCATCGAGCACCATGCCGTGCTGCACACCTGCCAGTGGCTGGAGAAGCAGGGCTTTGAGGTGACCTACCTGCCCGTGGACGCGGACGGTCAGGTCTCCGTGGCGGATGTGGAGAAGGCCATCACGGACAAGACCATCCTCATCACAATCATGGCCGCGAACAACGAGATCGGCACCATTCAGCCTATCGCGGAGATCGGCAAGCTGGCCAAAAGCAAGGGCGTCCTGTTCCATACGGACGCGGTGCAGGCCGTCGGCGCGATCCCGATCGACGTGGCGGCTATCGGCTGCGACATGCTGTCCCTCTCCGGGCATAAGTTCCACGGCCCGAAGGGCGTCGGCGCGCTGTACATCCGCAAGGGTCTGCGGCTGGAGCATCTGATTGAGGGCGGCGCTCAGGAGCGCGGACAGCGCGCGGGCACTGAGAATCTGGCGAGCATCGTGGGTCTGGGCAAGGCCATTGAGCTGGCCGCGGCAAACCTCGAAGCGAACGCCGCCCGCATGACGGCCCTGCGGGACAAGCTCATCGAGGGCATCATGGCGCGCATCCCGGATGTGAAGCTCAACGGTCACCGCACGAACCGCCTGCCGAACAACGTGAACGTCTCCGTCCGCTATGTGGAGGGCGAGGCGCTACTGCTCCGGCTTGATCTGGCGGGCGTGGCGGGCTCCTCGGGCTCGGCGTGCACCAGCGGCTCCCTTGATCCCAGCCATGTGCTGCTGGCCATCGGCCTGCCCCACGAGATCGCCCATGGCTCCCTGCGCCTGACCCTCGGCAATGAGACCACGGAGGCCGACATTGACTATGTGCTGGACAAACTGCCCGGCATCGTCAGTGACCTTCGGGCCATGTCCGTGCTTAATGAGTTCACCACTACGGTCGGCGGCACCTGCCCGATCAAGACCGTCGAATAAAGGAGGCAATCGGTTATGTACAGCGAAAAGGTGATGGATCACTTTGCCAATCCCCGCAATGTCGGCGAGATTGAGAATCCCAGCGGCACCGGCACCGTTGGCAACGCGAAGTGCGGCGACATTATGAAAATGGATATTCAGGTGGAGAACGGCGTCATCGTCGACGTGAAGTTCAAGACCTTCGGCTGCGGCGCGGCCATCGCGACGAGCTCCATGGCCACCGAGCTGGTCAAGGGCAAGACCATCGAGGAGGCCCTGCAGCTCACCAATCAGGCGGTGGCGGAAGCCCTCGACGGCCTGCCCCCCGTCAAGATGCACTGCTCCATGCTGGCTGAGCAGGCCATCCATGCGGCGGTGGAGGACTACAAGGCCAAGCATCCCAACGGGTAACGATATGGCCCGCGAAGACCGTGTCAATGGGCACGGTCTTTTTTTGCGAAATTCTGGACGGTTTTTCCTTCTGATTCGTCTAATAGGTGAAAGGAGGCGATGAACATGATGGATGAACGCGGCGCGTGGCTTGAGCGAGCCATGGCAGACCACGAGGCGGCGCTGCTCCGGCTGTGCTTCGCCTACCTTGACGATCTGGCGCTGGCGGAGGACGCGGTGCAGGAGACCTTTGTGAAGGCCTACAAGGGCTATGAGCGCTACCGCCGGGAGAGTGAGGAAAAGACGTGGCTGATACGCATCGCCATCAACACCTGTAAGGACATGAAGCGCGGCGCATGGTTCCGGCATGTTGACCGGAGCACGGCGCTGGACAGCCTGCCGGAAGGAAGCGAACCCTTTGACGAGCGGGACGACACGCTGACCCGCGCGGTCATGGCGCTGAAACCGCGGCTGCGGGAGGTCGTCCTCCTGCACGACGGTCAGGGCATGACGGCGGAGGCAACCGCCAAAGCGCTGGGGATTGCGAAATCAACCATGTACTATCGTCTGGAAAAGGCGCACCGATTGCTAAGAAAGGAACTGGAGGCGTGGTATCATGACCGATGAGATTCGCCGGGCGCTGGATGCTCGACTGGCCGCGCTGGAAGCATCTCCGGGACGGCGGGCGCGAATCCGGGCGCGGATTGAAGCGATAGAACGCAAGGAGGAACCTGTCATGAAACGGAAATTTTCGATGGCTGTCGCGCTGGTGACGGCGCTGGTGCTGCTGGGCGGCACGGCGCTGGCGGCGGGGCTGGGCCTGAACCTGTTTGAGTACTTTGGACGCACGGAAAAGGACTGGGCCAACATCGCGGACAAGGCTGTGCTGGAAACGGAGGCTCCCGTGACGATTGACCACAAGACGCTGGGCACGGTCGAGGCTGTTATCACCAATGCCTACTACGACGGCGAGAAGCTGCTGGTGGCCTACATGGTGCAGGACGGCGACCAGATGGAATACTGGTCTCCGACCGACGGACAGGCGGCGGGCTTTGACCTGGTGGAGCAGCCGGATGTGCTGAATAGCGATTTGTATTCCAGCAAGCAGCGGCAGATGGCCGAGACCATCAGGGAGGCGGAGAAGGCCGGGCAGCCGATCGGCTTTGTCACCCGAACCATCCGGGGTGACAGCGCGCTGGTCAACGGCGCAGAGCTGATGCCGTATATGAGCGAGGAGGAAGTGCTGGAGGACGGCGTCTTCTGCCAGATCATCGACTATGAGACCCCGCTGCCCGAGAGCGTGAGGGATCAGGCCTCGCTGGAGCTGAGCATCCCTCTGTGGCAGGCTGTTACCTTCTATTGGTTCGACGGCAGCCAGTGGTACGGGAAGGAAGAGATCGTGACGGAAGCGGTCGTGATGACTGCGGTCGTGCAGCGCACTGCCGGGGAAAGCCCGGAATGGACGGCAAAATAAACAGAAGCCCCGGAGCAGATGCTTCGGGGCTTTTTTAGCGGCGCGCTGTGTCAGTTGTTGCCGGAATACACGCCGTAGAAGGTCAGGGACGCGACCTGAATGATCATGTTGACGATCAGGAAGACCGCAAGGGTGGCAAGCAGGACCACGAAGGACAGCACAGGCACCTTCACAAGGAGCGCGGCGAGCACCGACAGCACGATGAAGAAGGCCAGGAGGATCAGCACATAGAAGAAGACGAGCCTGAAATACTGCCACTTGCGGCCCTGCATGATCTCCTTGCTCTTTCGGAAGGAGCCCAGCACGCCCAGCTCAGGCTGATCGGCGAGGGCCGGCAGGGACATGCAGTAGCGGAAGACGGCGGGAATGATGAGCGCATACATGAGGATGAAGCCGGCGATGGTCAGGATGGTGCCGAAGCTGCCGCCGATGAACAGGCCCAGCGTGATCACGCCCAGACCGGGCAGCGTCCACAGCCAGATCCTCAGGCCGATGAACAGCGACAGCAGGAAGCCCTTCAGGCAGGAGCTGATGCGGGAGAAAACGACGCCCACGCTGGTCTGCTCGCCGCGAACCAACCGCAGGATGCCGCTGTACATGCCCAGCGTCAGGGCCGGGGCGATCAGCGCCGAGACGACGGTGATGACCACGATATAGACAATGAATGCGACGACGGTTGACGGGCCGAAGAACAAAGCGAGGTATGACGTGGGCATGCTCATCATGAGGGTCAGGGGAATCGGCAGACAGAGATTGAAGATCAGGGAGATCAGGCCGATGACAACGGACGGGATCACGGCGACGATGAGCATCATCAGGACGAGCTTGCCGAAGTTCTTCTTGACGACGTCCTGCGCGTGGCTGCGGAGGGTGGCATTGGTAACGCTGTTCTGCATGAGGTTTCCTTCCTTCATATGTGTTTGATGAACCCAATGTGAAGAATATACGACAGGCAAAGAAAAATCCCTTTTTCCGCGTGGGAAAAAGGGATGAGATTCAGGAGAACATGCGCTCCAGCTCCTCGTATTTCTCGTGGGTGATGAGCGCGTCATGGGTGGTGCCGCTGAGCTGCACGACATAGGTCCAGCGGCCGTAGGGGGTGATGTTGCTGATGTGGTTGAGGTTGATGATATAGCTCTTGTGGCAGCGGAAGAACACGGCGGGATCAAGCCGCGCCTCGGTCTCGGCGAGGGATTCGCTGGTGACATACCGCCCGTCGCCGATGGTGTAGATGACCGTCGAGCGATCCTCCCGCTGCACCAGCAGAATATCGTTCATGCCCACAAAGGACACGCCCTCCCGGTGCCGGAGCATCAATCGGCCGCTGGCGAGCCGCGTGGCGGGCTGCGTGTGGGGCAGGGGAGGCTCGGACATCCGGCGGCTCATCCGGTCGCGGGCACGCTCGAGGGTCTTGAGCACCCGATCCACCTTGAAGGGCTTGAGGAGGTAGTCGAAGGCATAGACCTCGAAGGCGTCGCCCATGTACTGGTCATGGGCGGTGGCAAAGATCAGGATGATCGACGGGTCGGTATCCTGAATTACCTTGGCGCATTCCACGCCGGTCTTGCCGGGCATCTCCACGTCGAGAAAGACCACCTGCGGGTGATGCTGCTCGACCAGCGCCAGCAGCGCCTCGCCGTCGCAGGCCTCGCCCACCAGCTCGAAGCCCTCGACCTTGGCGATCATCTTGCGCTCGATGAGCCGCATGCCCTCCTCGTCATCCGCGATGACGACCTTGATCGGTTCCATACCTTTCTGCTCCTTTGTGAGTTGCCGGGCCGTCCCGGGGTGAAGAAGAGGGGAGCCTTCAGCCTGAAAGCGTCCCCTCTTGCGATTACCGTCTTCTCCTCTGGCAGGGCCGTGTCAGCACTTCCTGCATGATGACCGACTTGACCAGCGCGTCGCTTGTCCAGTCCAGCGCCAGACCGGGCTGCTCCCGCACGACCGGGAAGCTCGGACGCGGCTCGCTGCGGCTGGGCAGATCGCCGTCATGGCAGGGGTCGATGCCTTCGGTGCTGATGAAATCCATGCTGCCGGTGGGGTCATCCCGGTCGCAGTCCGGGGCCAGATGAGTATGCACCCGGGGCGCCGCGACGGTCGCTGGCTGAGCGGGCCGCTTAGTCTTCGGCGGCATGCGGGTCTGCTCCGTCTTGGTCTTGGTCATTTCGGCGAACCGCTTCTGAATCTCGCTGAAATCAGCCGGCTTGGCAGGCTCCGTGATGGGCTTCGCGGTCAAGGGCGGCACAGGGTTCTGCTTCTCAGTTTGCTTCTTCTTGTTCTTGCCGCTGGCGGCATTGACGAGGGTGACCACAATGAAGATCACCCAGATCAGGCTAAACAATCCATCCATTGAAGATCACCACCTGTTCAAGTTGCGGCACCGGAGCGCAGCAAGGAATATACCTTGCCTTTGCTGGTCGCCGCTTTTCGGGAGGGTGCGGGAGGGGCTTTTCTCAGAAAAGCCGCCTC
>JAFLST010000057.1 GCA_022510815.1 Christensenellaceae bacterium
CCTGCACCTGATAGGTGTCGTCGTCGATCTTGGCGACCATGGTCTGGGTGGCGTCGAACAGGGAGCCGTACTTCATGCCGATGACGTCGGAGGAGACGATGGGCTCGGTGTTGTAGCCATAGGACTCGGAGGCCTGAGCCTTCATCGCGGCGTTGATGGAATCAACGGTCACGTCCTTGCCCTTGACAACCGCCACGAGGATGGTGGTGGAGCCGGTGCAGACGGGCACGCGCTGGGCGGAGCCGATCAGCTTCTTGTTCAGCTCGGGGATGACCAGACCGATGGCCTTGGCGGCGCCGGTGGAGTTGGGCACGATGTTCTGAGCGCCAGCGCGGGCACGACGCAGGTCGCCCTTGCGGTGCGGGCCGTCCAGAATCATCTGGTCGCCGGTGTAGGCGTGCACGGTGGTCATGATGCCGCTGACGACGGGATACGCGTCGTTCAGAGCCTTGGCCATGGGCGCGAGGCAGTTGGTGGTGCAGGACGCGGCGGAGATGATCTGGTCATCAGCCGTCAGGGTCTCGTTGTTGACGTTGTAGACGATGGTCTTCAGGTCGTTGCCGGCAGGCGCGGAGATGACGACCTTCTTGGCGCCAGCGTTGATGTGCGCCATGGACTTTTCCTTGGAGCAGTAGAAGCCGGTGCACTCCAGCACGACGTCCACGTCCAGCGCGCCCCAGGGGCAGTCAGCCGCGTTCTTCTCGGCGTAGATCTTGATCTCCTTGCCGTCGACGATGATGGAGTTCTCGGTGGACTCGACGGTGTGCTTGTTCTCGCCGATGGTGCCGCAGTACGCGCCCTGAGCGGTGTCGTACTTGAGCAGGTGAGCCAGCATCGCGGGAGAGGTCAGGTCGTTGATGGCAACGATCTCATAGCCCTCAGCGCCGAACATCTGACGGAACGCCAGACGGCCAATGCGGCCAAAACCATTGATAGCAACCTTAACAGCCATTGGAAGATACCTCCTTCAAGTCAGTCAAAGGGTTTGTCCCGTTGCTATTGTACCCAATTTCCTGCCATTTTGCAAGTGTTTACGCAGTGATTTCATCTGTTTTGTGAAATTTTTCACTAAAGGCCCGGAGCAAAACACCAAAGGAGAGGCCTTCCGCAAAAGACCTCTCCTTAAATGCCCAGCCCGATATTCCGTTTGTCGCCCATGTAGCTCCCCTGCCCCGGAAAGCCCTGCTCTGCCAGATTCCTGAACCGCTCCGAAAAGCCGAATGCGGTCAGCTCGCCGATGGGCACGAAGCGCACGTCGCGAATGGGATTCGCGTCATGCTCATTGGTCGGCAGAGTCACCACACCGCCCGTTCTCACCAGTGCGAAGGTGACATGCAGGAGCTCATGGCCGCTGGCCTCCGCATCGCACAGGTAGAGCAGGCGCTCCACCCGGACGTCCGCCCGGTCTCTTCCTTGATTTCACGAACCACGCCCTGCTCCAGCGTTTCTCCGCGCTCCAGACGGCCTCCGGGCAGCGACCAGCTCCGCGCCTCGCTGAGCTTCTGCTTCACCAGCAGCAGCCGTCCGTCCTCGATCAGGACACCCGTCACCCGCACCTGAAAGGCATAGTTCGGATTCATTCTGCCGTCTCTCCGCTCCCGGACAGCGTCAGGGTATACGGGTCCTCCTGCGTGCCGGAGCCGCCGCTGACGGCAGCAAGGGACAGATCCAGATACGCCGCCGGGCGCACGCCCTCATTGTCCCGGTCGGCCACGATGTGCCCGATGGTGTCGCCCTGCTTGGTGCAGCGCGCGTGGCGCACGTCCGTCGTCGACTGATTCCGCACCCAGTAGGGGCTGTGCCCGCCATACCTGTTCATGTACACGAACAGGCCGTTGGCAATGGCGTAGGGCGTTCCCCATGCCTTGAGTCCCACGCCGACGCCCATGCCGTAGTCCGTATTTTTGAGGTCTTCCGCGTCCAGCAGGAACACCTTGCCATAGGTCTCATAGGGCACCAGCAGCGACAGCTCCTCCGCCGTGAAGGCCGTCTCCGAGAACTCCGCATTCAGATAGCGGCACAGCTCCGTGTTCCCGAAGTCCTTGCCGATGGTCTTATACTCGGTATAGTCCGGGTGCATCGGCCTCGCGAAGAGCACATACTCGCTGCACAGGTACGCCCGGTCATCCTCCACCGTCAGAATGCGCCAGAGGATGGGCTCCACGCCGCCCTCCGCGGTCTGGGGATACTGCCCCAGCGTCACATAGACATAGCCGTTTTCCTTGCTGTATCCGCGCAGCTCGCCCTCCGCCACGGCGGCGGAAACCGTCAGCAGCAGCGCCGCCAGCGCCAGACAGATGATCCGCTTGAGCATAGTCGCCTCCATATCAGGGCACGAGGGTGCAGAAGTAAAGGATATCGCCCACAGGCCGGTTCTTGTGAGAGGAGAGGGCGTTGATCTTCTCATAGTTCAGCGCCACGCTGGAGGAGCTGCCGCCGTCCATGTTGTAGGCATTGATGCAGCCCATCTCCGCGCACAGCTCTGCCATCTCCAGGATGGTGAAGCCCTCCGAGCCGGGGTTCTCCGGGCCCTCGCAGGTCAGGATCAGATAGTTCAGCGGGCCGAGCTGCCCGATGGCGATGCGCTGGGTCTTCTTCTTCTCGGCAAGGTTCGCGATGTGCAGCGCGTCGATCTCCTCCTCGGAGATCCGCTCACCGTCCACCACCAGACCCGGGCCGAACCAGAAGGCGTGGATGATCTCTCCCTCGAAGGCCGCGAAAGCCTCCTCCGTGGTGGGAATGATGGTGAAATCGCCGTTCGCGTCGATGATCAGCGTATCCCGCTCCTCGGAATACGCCGTCCGCAGCCACTCGCCGTTGCGCACGATCACGCCGCGCTTCACATCGTCATAGGTGAAGTAATCGCTGTTGATGGCCAGCACCGCGTTGTACCGCTTGGCAATCCTGTCGGTCGTGGCCGTCATCTGGGACAGCGGCCTGTTGGGCGCCGCGGTGCCCGTGCGGAGCTGGCTGGCGTCCGCAATGGTCACATAAACAGCCATCACGGTGGTCTCGTCCCGGCGGAACGTCTCGACCCGGATGTCCAGCGAGTCGTCATGATAGCCCGCGTTGTCCGGCAGGAAGCATTCCGCATGGGGCGCGTAGGGCGCGGGGGCCATCTCATAAGGAATGGCATCAAACGCTAAAGCCTGAGCGCCCGGAAAAAGCAGCATCAGCATCAGCGTCAAAAGGCACAGGCCGCGTTTCATGCGCACATCACTCCATCATAATAATTATATTCATTGTATCATACTCCGCCGACCCCCGCAAGGGGATTGCCGACAAATTAACACCTCCGCGCTGCCGCACAGGGCCGCGGGGCGTAAAAATGCCATGGGAGGACTGGACTTTGCAAACCGAGTATGCTACAATAACATACGATCAACAAGGCGCACGTTAATGAAAGGACTACGGGCAGGAAATGCGGGACATGACGGAACAGGCAGAGCAGCTTCAGGAAAAGATCGACTGTCCGGAGCAGGCCTGCCGCACGCCGGAAACCGAATCAAACAGCAGCGATGCGGAGCCGCCGCGCACATCTGGCCTCTACAGCAGCGCCGTCCATCAGCGTCAACAGATGAACAGCGCCTATCAGGCCGCTCCGCACAGCCGGAACTGGCGTTTTTCCGCGCCGGTTCGGATGGTGAGGAGGTTCCTTCCCTACCCCTTGCGCCGTGTGCTCATCAAGGTCTACCACACCGGCGAATCCGTGCTCCGCAGACTCCGGGCGCGCCGCCCGATCAAACCTGCCGATACCACGCAAACCCTTGGCTTTGTCTGGCCTCCGCAGGGTCAGCAGCCCTGCCAGACGCAGCCCTCCGCCCTGCCGGACTCCTGCAAGCGCATCGGCATCTATGCCTTTTATGATCCGAACGGCGTCGTTGACGGCTATGTGACCTACTTCCTCGAGCAGTACGCCGCGCTGATGGATCGCCTGATCATCGTGTGCAACGGCACGCTGAGCCCCGAGGGACATGCCGCTTTCTCCCGCTTCACCAAGGAGGTCATCGTCCGCGAAAACACGGGTTTTGACGCATGGGGCGTCCGCACGGGCCTGCTGCACGTCGGCTGGTCAGAGCTGACCGCCTACGACGAGATCATCATCGCCAACAGCACGCTGATGGGTCCCGTGCTGCCGCTGAAGGACATGCTCGGCGCCATGGCCGCCCGGGAGGTGGACTTCTGGGGCCTGTCGTCCCACGCGGCGATCGACTACGACCCCTTCGGCTGCAATCCCTACGGCCTGATCCCCGAGCATGTGCAGTCCTTCTTCTATGGCGTGCGCAGGCCGCTCTTCACCGCCTCAGCCTTCCAGGCCTTCTGGGACAAGCTGCCGATGCTGAGCAACTACAACATGGCCGTCGGCCTCTACGAGACGGTCATGACCAGATACTTGTCTGATCTGGGCTTCCGCTGGGACTGCTATCTGGATCGCAGCGTCTACTACGATATGACGGACGATCCGCTCACGGCCATGCCCACCGAGGCCATCCGGGACTGGCATTGCCCGCTGGTGAAGCGCCGTGCCTTCTTCCAAGACTATGATTACCTCACCAGCTTCACAGGGCAGCAGTCCGCTTCGCTGCTCATGCAGTACCTTCAGGAGGAGACGGACTACCCGGTGGATCTGATCTGGGCCAACCTGATTCGCACCTGCCATATGTCGGACCTGACGACGAACCTGCATCTGGCGCAGATTCTCGACGCGGAGAACTACTTCGGCAAGCCCGTCAAGGACATGCTGACGAAGAACCGCGCCGCGCTGTTCATGCACATCTATGATACGTCGATGGCCGAGGAGCTGGCTGGCTATGCGGCTCACCTGCCGCCGGAGGCGGACGTCTATATCTCAACCACCTCGGAAGAGAAGCAGGCGATCATCCGCGGCGCCTTCAAGGCCCTCGGGAACAAGGTAGAGGTTCGCGTTTGCCCCAACCGCGGCCGCGACGTCTCCGGTCTGCTGGCCGCCTTCAAGGACGTGGTTATGCAGTACGCCTACATCTGCGTGACCCACGATAAGAAGACCTCCTATCTCAAGCCTGAAACCGTCGGCGAGGGCTTTGCCTACATGGGCTACCACAACATCCTCGCCAGCCGCGAATTTGTCAGCAACGTCATTCAGGCCTTTGAGGAGAACCCCCGGCTGGGCCTTCTGTACGCGCCCGCGCCCAATCACGCGGACTTCGCGACGCAGATCGGTCTGGAGTGGGGGCCGAACTTCAAGGCGACTGCCGATCTCGCGCAGACGCTGGGACTGCAGGTGCCCATGGACGAGGCGCACCCGCCCTGCGCGCCCTTTGGCTCCAGCTTCTGGGCCCGGACCAAGGCGCTGGCTCCGCTGTTCGCTAAGGACTGGACCTACGACGACTTCCCCAAGGAGCCCTTCAACGCCGTGGACGGTTCCCTGCTGCATGCCATCGAGCGGATTTATCCCTACTGCGCGCAGCAAGCAGGCTTCTACAGCGCCCTGCTGATGACAACGGACTACAGCGCCATCGAGCTGGGCAATCTCCAGTTCTATGCCCAGCGCTTCACGCATGTCTGCTTTGATCACGGCATCGAGAGCCGCTACATCATCACCGTCCGCGATCAGCTTGACGCGACGCTCAGGTGATCCGGCGGACGGATACGCGGGAAAATGGAGGATGCTGTCATGAAGCGAGTGTGCATCTATCTTGTCCGTGAGCCGGACAAGCGGCATATCGGCTATATCCTGCACGCCCTCAGCGCATGGGAAAAGGCCGGTGTGCCTGTGGAAGTCCTCTGCGCTGGCAAAGCGCCCAAGGAGCTTGAGGCTGCAAAGCCGCGTTCCGTCAGGCTTGAAACCGGCTTCGCAGCCGTGCTTGAGGAGCATGCGGCGGCGGATGAGCTGATCGTGATGGACGACCGGCTGATGGGGCCGCTCTCTCCCGTTGAGGAGCTACTGAAAAAAGCCGATCATTTTGACGGCGACCTGTGGATCATGGCGCGCCGCGCGCCGCTGGTCGGTCTCCGGGGCAAGGCCAAAACGAGCGTGCCGCTGCTGACTGCGCTGACGAAGGGCGAGCTGTCCCTTGAGCGCGTATGCAAATCGCAGCGGCTGACCATGGGCGTGCTTTACGACGCCGCCGCCATGGAGACGCTGACGGCGGACCCGCTACTGGACGAGCCCCTGCGCGCTGTCCGCGAGCTGGGCTGTCCGTTCTTCCTGCACGAATTGTTCCATCGGGACTATGATGAGGTCATCATCCGTACCCTTGGTCATCAGGCGCAGCTCTTCTATCAGTGGCTGATGAAGTCGCATCCCCAGATCATCCCGCCGCTCTGGGATTACCTGCTGGCCAACCATTCGCAGGAAGACCTGTTCTTCAACATGAAGCTGAGCTACATCCTGCCGACCCGCGGCTGCCGTACTGACGCGGTAGAGGAGCATCTGAAGACGCATCCTCTGGCGCTGGTGATGCACCTGCACTACGAGGATAAGATTCACGAGGCTCTCGCATACGCGTCCCGCTTCCCTGCCGCGACGCATGTCTATGTCACCACCAACACCGAAAGAAAGCGCGATCTCATTCAGGAGACGCTGGGCAAGCTGAACGTCGCCCATCTGGAGGTGCGCGTCATTCAGAACCGGGGCCGCGACGTATCCTCCCGGCTGGTGGGCGTCAGGGATATCTACGATCAGCACGACTACGTCTGCTACTTCCACGATAAGAAAACGCTCCAGACAAAACCCGGCAGCATCGGCGCAGGCTTCGCCTACAAATGCGAGGAAAACATGTTCGGAACCCGGGACTATGTCTATAACATCATCAGCCTGTTCGCTCAGAACGAGCGGCTGGGCATGGTCTCGCCGCCCGCGCCGCATCACGGGTCCTACTCCTTCACGCTGGGCACCAACTGGGGCCCGAACTATAAGCTGACGAAGGCGGCCTACGACAAGCTCGGCTTCCATGTGCCCATCTCCGAGGACAAGATGCCCATCGCGCCTCTGGGAAGCTGCTTCTGGTTCCGCACAAAGGCTATGCAGCCCATGCTGTCCTATCCTTGGAGCTACGATGATTTCCCGCCCGAGCCGCTCCGCGAGGATGGCACGATTCTCCACGCGCTGGAAAGAATCCCTCCCTATGCCTGCGCGGAAGCCGGTTATTACCCCGCCTATGTGCTGACGGATCGCTATGCCGGCCTCGAGTATTCCAGCCTGCGCTATTATGTCCGCGGCTACAATCAGATCTGCGCCAAGCGCGGCATGATCAGCTACCACCGCAGCATGCGGGAGGAGATCGCTCGTCGGCTGTAATGGCATCCGGTCAGAAACGAATCATGAACAGGAGTCGGTGATTGAAGATGAAGGTATTTGTCACAGGCGTTTGCGGGCAGTTAGGCCATGACGTGATGAACGAGCTGGCGCAGCGCGGCCATGAAGCAATCGGGAGCGACATCGCGCCGTCCTACAGCGGCGTCGCCGACGGCACTCCCGTCACGCGTCTGCCCTATCTGCCGCTGGATATCACAAACGGCGAGGCCGTGGCCCGGGCACTCGAGGAGATTCATCCCGACGCGGTCATCCACTGCGCGGCATGGACGGCGGTGGACGCGGCTGAGGACGAGGAAAACATCCCCAAGGTTCAGGCGGTCAACGTCGACGGCCCCCGGCATATCGCGCAGGCCTGCAAGGCCCTTGGCTGCAAGATGCTGCAGGTCAGCACGGATTATGTGTTCAGCGGGCAGGGCACCGAGCCTTGGCAGCCGGACTGCCGGGACTGGGCGCCGCAGAACGTCTACGGGCAGACCAAGCTCGACGGCGAGCTGGCCGTCGCGGAGACGCTGGAGCGGTTCTTCATTGTTCGCATCGCATGGGTTTTCGGCCTCAACGGCAAGAACTTTATCCGCACCATGCTGCGGCTGGGTCAGACCCATGACACCCTCCGCGTGGTGAACGACCAGATCGGCACGCCGACCTACACGCTGGATCTGGCGCGGCTGCTGGTGGACATGATCGAGACCGAGAAGTACGGCTACTATCACGCGACCAACGAGGGCGGCTACATCTCGTGGGCGGAGTTCGCTGAGGAGATCTTCCGTCAGGCGGGCATGACCACGCAGGTCATTCCAGTCACAACGGCGGAATACGGCGTCTCGAAGGCGGCGCGGCCCTTCAACAGCCGGCTGGACAAGAGCAAGCTAACCGAGAACGGCTTTAAGCCGCTGCCCGACTGGCGCGACGCTCTGATCCGCTATCTCGCCGCCCTTGAATCCATCGACTAATCCGCTGCATTGACACCTTGGGCGCCTCAGCGGAGGCGCCCTTTGTTCTATCTGAAGGAGGACATTCCCATGATCCGCATTGTTTCAGACAGCACCTGCGATCTGTCCCCGGAGCTGCTGGCGGAGTATCAGGTATCGCTCCTGCCCCTGTCCATCATTCTGGACGAGCAGGCGTATCTGGACGGCTCCGGCATCACGCCGGAGGAAATCTACGCATGGTCCGACAACCAGCACGCATCCCCGAAGACCGCGGCCTTTTCGCTGGAACAGGCCATCGACTGCTTCCGGCCCCTGCTGGGCACGAGTGACGAGCTGATCTGCTTCGCCATCTCCGAGACCATGTCCGCTTCCGCGCAGGTGATGAGGCTTGCGGCGGCAGAGCTGGGCACGGAGGACCGCGTGCATGTGGTCGACTCCCAGAGCCTGTCCACGGGCGTAGGCCTGCTGGTGATCGAAGCGGCGCTGATGGCGCGGCAGGGCAGGAGCGCCGCAGACATCCTGACCGCCGTTGAAGCGCTGCGCCCCAAGGTCCGAGCCAGCTTCGTGGTGGATACGCTGACCTACCTTCACCGGGGCGGCCGCTGCAGCGGGCTGGCAGCCATGATGGGCGGAGCGCTCAGGCTCCATCCCCGCATCAGCGTGGAAAACGGCAAAATGCAGCCGGGCAAAAAGTACCGCGGCAGCATGGATCGCGTCATCCGCCAGTATGTCACGGACATGCGCGACGATCTGCTCGCCGCCAAAACCGACCGGGTATTCATCACCCACTCCGGCTGTCCTGACGGTCAGGTCGCCGAGGTGCGCGCATGGCTGGAGGAGCTGCATCATTTTGACGCCATCCATGTCACCCGGGCGGGCGGCGTCATCTCCAGCCACTGCGGGCCGGGCACGCTGGGCGTGCTGTTCATCGACGGACGCTGACCGCAGCTCTCGATCATTTTCTTTTATGCCTTGACGGTCTCCCGGCTTTCTGCTATGCTGTGGACAGGGAAGTAAAACAGCCGTTTTTGTCTTGTTCCATCTTCCCGCCCGGCCAGAGAGACCACCTCGATCGGCCCCCTGCCCATTCCACCGACGAAGGAGGCGACCGAATCATTGAAACAAGCCCTGCAGGAAAAAGTGCATGAAGCCCTGTCATCCACCCTGCCCATCACCGCCATCGTCCTGCTTCTGAGCATCTTCATCGTCCCGCTGGAGGTCGGAACGGTCGTCATGTTCCTCGGCGGCGCGATCATGCTGGTTATCGGCATGGGTCTGTTCCAGCTCGGCGCGGAAATGGCCATGACCCCCCTCGGCGACGGTATCGGCGTGCAGCTTGCCAAATCGCGGAAGCGCTGGATCATGCTGCTGCTTTCCCTGATGATCGGCATGATCGTCACCATCGCCGAGCCTGATCTGCAGGTGCTGGCGAATCAGGTGCCCTCCGTCCCCAACCTGACGCTCATCCTGACGGTCGCCGTCGGCGTCGGCGTGTTTCTGGCGCTGGCCGTCTACCGCATCCTGCGGAAGTTTGACCTGTCATGGATTCTGATTATCATGTACCTTGTGCTCATCGGGCTGTCGTTCCTTGTGCCTCGGCAGTTCCTTGCCGTGGCCTTTGACTCCGGCGGCGTAACCACAGGGCCTATCACCGTGCCCTTCATCATGGCGATGGGCGTCGGCCTCTCCTCCATGCGCGGCGATAAGGACGCTTCCAGCGACAGCTTCGGTCTGGTCGCTCTGGCCAGCGGCGGGCCCATTTTGGCGGTGCTGCTGCTGGGCTGCTTCTACTCCGCGACGGAGACCTCTTACACCGCGGCGGAGGTCGCTCACGTCGTCACCATGCAGGACGTCACCCGCGCCTTCGCCTTTGAGATCCCGGCCTATGCCCGGGAGGTGCTGATCTCTGTCCTGCCGATTCTGGCAGTCTATGTGGTCTTTCAGCTTGCCAGCAGACGCTATCAGAAGCGCCAGCGCCGCCGCATCGCCGTCGGCTTTGCCTACACCTTCCTGGGTCTGGTACTGTTCCTCTGCGGCGTGAACGTCGGCTTTGCCCCCGCGGGCACGATGCTGGGCCGGCAGCTCGCGGCGATGCAGTTCAAGTGGCTGCTGATTCCCATCGGTATGCTCATCGGCTACTTCATCGTCCGCGCCGAGCCCGCCATTCAGGTGCTGAACAAGCAGGTGCAGTCCGTCACCAATGGCGCTGTCTCCCGCGCGGCCATGAATCGGTGTATGTCCATCGGCGTGTCCGTCAGCGTGGGGCTGGCCATCCTGCGGATTCTCGCAGGCATCCCGATCCAGTTCATCCTGATCCCCGGCTATATCATCGCGCTGGTGATGTCCAAGCTCGTGCCGAAGATGTTCGTCGGTATCGCCTTCGACTCCGGCGGCGTTGCGTCGGGCCCCATGACCAGCACCTTCCTGCTGCCGCTGTGCATCGGCGCGTGCGAGGCGCTGGGCGGCAACATCATGACGGACGCCTTCGGTGTGGTGGCGCTGGTCGCCCTCACGCCGCTCATCGCCATTCAGCTCATGGGCGTGCGCTACGGCCTCAGACTCAAGCGCCTGCAGAAAACCGCCGCCGCAACGCCCACCATCGAGGACGACAGCGACGATATTATCGTACTGACGGAGGATTAACCATGGAAGCAAGCAACAGGAATCCTGCCTTTGAGGTCGTGATGATCATCTCCACGCCCCGGCAGATCGAAAAAGCCATCGACCTGTTTCAGCAGGAGGGCGTGCCGGTGATGTATCAGTGCCACGCCGAGGGCACCGCGACCAACGATATCCTGAACGCGCTGGGCTTAGGCAGCACGGAAAAGGGCATCCTGATCGGCATGACCCCCACGCCCTTCGCCGCCATGATGCTGTCCAAGCTGCGCAAGGAGCTGAAGCTCTATATGCCGGGCAGCGGCATCGCCTTCCTGATCCCCGTCACCGGCATGAACAACCACACCATGCGCGTATTCAGCAGCCTGAATGAGACGCAGAGCCAGCAATCGACACGGAGGGAGCCAATGTCTATGAAGGAATGCAGCTACACGATGATCGCCGTCGTGGTCAATCAGGGCTATACAGAGGAAGTGATGCAGGCCGCGAAGTCCGCGGGCGCCCGGGGCGGCACGGTCATTCACAGCCGCCATGTGACCAGCGAGGAGGCCATTCAGCTCTGGGGTCTGAGCTTTCAGGAGGAAAAGGAGATCGTCCTGATCCTCGCGACCGAGGAGACCAAGGTCGCGATGATGAGCGCCATCAGCAAGAGCTGCGGCATCCACTCGGACGCCAAGGGCATCGTGCTCTCCATGCCGATTGACGCGGTCGTCGGTCTGGGCGACACGGAGGAGTGACCGTCCGATTCCACGCATAGCCAACAACAGCCGCCGGGAATATCCCGGCGGCTTTCTGTCGCATGGAAAAGCGCCTCCCTAATGCGGGAGGCGCTCCATTTTTCAGCGTATGTTACTTCCAGAACTCAACCCGGCTGAGCACGTTGTTCTCGGCGTCCAGGAAAATGACGCCCCATGCCAGCTCGTCGGAGGTTACGTCGCCGATGACCT
>JAFLST010000058.1:0-4927 GCA_022510815.1 Christensenellaceae bacterium
GGCATGTGGGCACCGTACTCACGAAAGACCTTTCCCGTCTGGGCCGTAATTCCGCGTGGGTTGGAATGTACATGCACTTCACTTTCCCGCAGAACGGTGTGCGGTACATCACTGTCAATGATGACGTCGATACCGCTGACCTGATTAGCGTCAATAACGATCTCACCGGATTCCGCAACTGGTTTAGCGAGTTTTACGCGAGAGATGACACGGATCGGATATAGCAGTATGTTTTCCGGGCTGGTGTGTTGTGCGGATTGTGGACAGAGGATGATGTACGGAGCGACCAACAATTACCGAAGGGATTGCGCATTCTTCGATTGCAGCACCCATCGAAAGTCGCGCGGGAGCAGTTGCAAAGACATTTCATTCGAAAAGCGGTTCTTGAACAGCTTGTCCTAAAGCATATCCAAGCAGTTACCAACTGCATCCTCTTCCATGAGGAATACTTCCGAAAGGCCATGTATGAATTGCGACAAGCTCAAAGCGAGGGAGAGATTCGCGGATTGCGCGAGCAACTGGAACGGAAGGACAAGCGGATTGCCGAACTGAAGCGACTGTTCATGAAAATCTACGAGGACAACGCAGCCGGAAGGTTAAGCGATGATCGCTACGAAATGCTCAGCGCAACCTACGAAACCGAACAGAAGCAGTTGGAAACCGAAGTCATGCAGCTCCGGGAAGAAATCGATGTACAGGAAAAGCAGAACGAATTTGTGGAGCAGTTCATTCAAAGACTGAAAGACCATGCCGTATAGATTGAAAAGCTGGATGGGTACATCCTGCACGAATTGATCGAGAAGATCGAAGTGGAAGCACCGGACAAGGGCAGCGGTCGCAGGGTGCAGCACATCCACATCAGGTACAACGGCATCGGCTTCATCCCGATCTATGAACTGATGCAAGGGAAAACGGCGTGACCGAAGTCACGCCGCATCCCTTGAAAACACTATGTTTTCTATGTTATAAGCTTAATACTGTTTTATGACGCCCCGAAGGACCGCGCGAGATCGTTCAGAACAATCCGGATATGGGCAGATAGGCCATCGGCAGGAAGATGGCGGGCAGCATGTTGCCCACGGGGATGTGCTTCTCATCGTAGATCATGTTGAGCCCGATACCGGTGATGAGCAGTCCGCCCACCGCGCTCATTTCGGTGATGACGGCCTCGGTGAGCAGGGGCTCAAGCCAGCCTGCCAGCAGCGCGATGAGCCCTTGATACACAAACACCGCCACTGCCGATAATCCGACGCCGACGCCCAGCGAACCGGCAAAGAAAACCGAGAACACGCCGTCCAGAATGGCCTTGGCAATCAGCGTTGAGTGATCCCCGCGCAGGCCGCTGTCCATCGCGCCGACAATCGCCATGGCGCCCACGCAGAAGACCAGCGACGCTGTCACGAAGCCTTTCGCGATGCTGCCCTCCTGCTTGTCAGAAGCGAAACGCCGCTCTAGCATGCCGCCGAGCTGGTTCAGCCGCAGCTCGATATCGACCGCGCTGCCGAGGAGCCCGCCAATCACGATGCACAGAATCACGCACAGGGTATTCTGCGTCTTCAGCGCCCCGGACAGGCCGATGAGCATCACGCAGAGCCCCTGCCCCTGCACCACCGTATCCCGCAGCCTTTCGGATATGCCCTTGCGCGCCAGCAGACCGACAGCGGTGCCGATGATAATGGCAATGGCGTTGATAAGCGTACCGATCATAACCTATCCCCCCCGATAAAAACTCGTGTAAAAAAGGCCTGTCCATGCGCTGGACAGGCCTTGGAATACGAATGAATTACTCGGCGACGGCAGCAGCTTCCACGGGATAGACGGAAACCTGCTTCTTGTCGCGGCCCAGACGCTCGAAGCGAACGATGCCGTCGACCAGCGCGAACAGGGTGTCATCCTTGCCCTTGCCAACATTGTGGCCGGGATGGAACTTGGTGCCGCGCTGACGCACGAGGATGTTGCCCGCCAGAGAGAACTGGCCGTCGGCACGCTTCGGTCCGAGGCGCTTGGATTCGCTGTCGCGGCCGTTGCGGGTGGAGCCCATGCCCTTCTTATGAGCGAACTGCTGAAGATTGAGGATCATCATGACTTGTCCCTCCGTTCTTGTATGGAAAGCGTGACATAACGTGGATACTGCCGGGCGATATCGGCGATGCCCTGATGCAGGGCGGCCATGAGCACCTGCGCGTCGTGCGCCTGCGCTTCGTCCGGCGTGTCGGGGATGGTGAAGGCGAGGAGACCGTCGTCGTTGGCGGTGATCTCGGGGATCAGGCCGCAGACGCTCTCAAGGCTGTTGACGCAGGTGCATCCGAGAACGGACACCGCCGCACAGACGATGTCGCTGCCATGCTCGGCGTATCCGGAATGCCCGCTGGCCCGAAAGCCGGTGTACCGCTCACCCTCACGGCAGAATACCGTGCGGATCATTACGCGTTGATCGCGGTGATCTCCACCTTGGTGTAGGGCTGACGATGGCCCGCGCGGCGGTGATAGTTCTTCTTGCTCTTATACTTGTAGATCTTGATCTTCTCGCCCTTGACCTGAGCGACGACCTTGCCCTCAACCTTCGCGCCGGCGACGGTGGGGTTGCCGACCTTGACTTCGCCCTCGTTCTCCACGAGAAGCACGTCAAAGGTGATGGTGGAATCGTTTTCCTGATTGACCTTGTCGATGTAGATCACATCGCCCTGAGAAACCCGGTACTGCTTGTTGCCCGCGGTGATGATCGCGTACATGCACAAGCACCTCCTACTTCTTACTCGCCGGGATTTGAGGTTGCGCAGATGCGCATTGGCAGACCTCTCCCGTGCGGCTTACCGCAGTATTCTACCACAACGCGGAAGGGGTGTCAAGGGCTGGCTGTTGATTTTTGCAATAAATAGATGAAAAGAGCAGCCGCCGTCCGGCTGTTCCGGGCAGCGGCTGTTCCGGCTTGCTTATTGCACAGCGGCGACGATCAGCTCGCCGTAGATCTGCGCGGGGATAGACATGGTCATCATGCCGTTGGAGTAGACCGTCACGGCCTGTTCGAGGGTCAGGGAGGCCAGCTTATCGGCCTCGGCATTGACCTGATAGACCGTGCCCTCCGCCGTGAGCATGAAGTACTCGTCGGCGATCTCCGTCACGGTGCCGGAGAAGGCATAGCAGCCCACCCGGAGCGCGGTGATCTGCGGGGGAATGGACATGGTCATCGCGCCGTTGTTGAGAATATGGACATACGCGCCAGCGACGGGCGTTTCGCCCTCCCAGACCGTCTCGTCGGTGAGGTGGACAAGCACCTGCCCGTTGGTGGCGGTGTCGATCGTGATGCTGTCCTCAGTGATCTCCAGCACCACGCCGGCGGTGTCGACCAGCTCGGGCGCGGTAACAGCCTCTTCGGGCTCGGCGACGGTTTCGGTCAGCGCGGGGGCGCTCATGGCAAACATCAGGGAAAACAGAATCGCTAAATACTTCATCACACGTTCCTCCTTGGCAGGCGGTTCGTACCGCCTTTCATCCTGTCAGACGTAAGAGAAGCGCAAATTGTTCCCGAAAAAATCAAAAAAACTGAAAATGTTTTAATCGGGCACAATGATGCACATGCCCTCGGTGAAATCCGCCGGGGCGAGGCACGGATTGGCCCGCAGCAGCGCGCCGAGGGAAACGTTCAGCCGGAGCGCCACGGACTCGAGGGTTTCTCCGGCCTGCATGCTGTAGGTCGAGACGGTGGGGCAGGGGATATTCGCCTCCGGGATGCACAGCACCTCTCCCGCGCTGAGCTGGTCGAAGCTGACCGTCGGATTGGCGGACTGCAGCGTGTTGAAGCTCAGCCCGGTGTCGAGCTGGATGTCCGCGGCGGTTTCGCCTTCCGAGACGGTGTAGCGGGTGCCTCCGCAGCTGTGCGCCGCGGGCTGAACCGACTGCTCCGCGGCGGGCATGTCCAGACTGTCCTCCGGCATGGTTTCGGGGATGATTTCCGTTTCCTCGATGATCGTCTCCGGGAGAACCACGGGTTCCGGGATCACCTGCGGGGTGTCGGGCTCCGGCGCTGTCTCCTCCGGTTCGGCGGGGGTCTGGGCGGGGAGCTGGGTTTCCGGCGCGGGCACGTCGTCCTCCTCCATGGGGATGCACAGCACGTCGCCGACCATCAGCCGGGCGGGGTTGATATCCGCGTTGGCCTCCAGCAGGTCCCGCAGCGGCACGCCAAGCCGGTGGGCAATGAGATAAAAGCTGTCGCCGCGCTTGACGGTGTATTCATAGCCGCAGACCTTTTCCTGCGGCGCTCGGGTGGTTGTCTCCATCATGCAGGTTCGCTCCTTTCCGTGCTCATGGGCTGGTCAAGTCTATGCGTGGACGCTCCGGAGCTTGACGGCGGCATGAATTTTTTGTGCGGGAGCATCTGCGCCGAAGTGACAAAAAACCGCAGAAAACACAAGCTTTCACAATGAAATTTTCCATTTCACTGTTTACAAGCCAATAAAGTGTGCTATACTGTACGATGAAGTGGTATCCCCCTTTCACGGCGGGGAGAAAGCTTGTCAGTCTGGAAGCGGGCCCGGCATGTCTGACCGGGCATGACCAGCAGAAAGGTACAGGTGTACGGATGAACAACGGCCGTCCTCCTTATGGAAATACGCCCGTCTGGAATCAGCAGGCAGGGCAGCAAAGCGGCGCTCCGGGCGGATATCCGCCTCAGCAGCCGGTATACAGCGGATACGCGCAGCAGCAGGGCTACGGTCAGCAGCCCCAGCAGACGGGTTATGCGCCGCAGCAGACGGGATACGCCAATCAGCCGCAGCAGGGGTATGCGCCCCAGCCTCAGCGCGCGGCGTATCCGCAGCAGCCGGTCTATCCGGCGCAGGGCCAGCAGCCCGTCTATGGGCAGCCCCAGCAGGCGGGATACGCCCAGCAGCCGCAGCAGGGATATGCCCAGCCGCGTCCGCAGCCCCAG
>JAFLST010000058.1:5027-11347 GCA_022510815.1 Christensenellaceae bacterium
GGGATACGCCCAGCAGCCGCAGCAGGGATATGCCCAGCCGCGTCCGCAGCCCCAGCAGACCGGGTATGCGAAGCAGCCGCAGCAGCAGGGATATCCGCCGCGGCAGCAGACCTACCAGCAGGCCTATCCGCCCGTCTATGGGCAGACCCAGCAGACGCCCCCGCAGATGTACATGGGGTATCAGCCGCCCCGCAAGAAGAAGATCCCCGCGGAGACCATTGCGCTGATGGCCATCGGCGGCGTGCTCCCGGTGCTGTTCATTCTGGGGCTGGTGCTTCCGGGCGCGGCATGGCTCAAGTGGGTGTTCGTCGTGCTGACGGTGGCGGCCATCGGCTATGTCTGGGCGAGGGACGCGGTTAAGGGCAGCCTGAAGGTGACGCTCTCGATGATCTACGGTGCGCTGGCGATTGTCGCGCTGGTGAGCGCGCTGACCAATACCTCCCCGGCGGACGTCACGAATCAGGGCAGCGGTGTGAATAACTCGCAGAGCAGCGGTCAGAACGACGTGCTCGGCAGCAGCAACACGGGCAGCGGCCTGATGTGGGAGGACACCGACGCGCCCACTGAGCGTCCGACGCCGGAGCAGGTTGTCGCGGATGGCGCGGCCCGCAGCCAGCTCACGTCTTTCTTCTATTTCTGGTCCGCGAACCTGATCGACAGCATGGTCAATCTGACCTCGCCCTCGTGGCAGCGGTCCGTCAGGGACCCGAAGACCGAGCTGTTCGGCATTCTGGTCAACCGCACGCCCACGTCCTATGAGATCACCAATATGACCGGCACCGACGCGGATACCAGCCGCACAGCCACGGTGCGCGCGTCCATTGACAAGCATTACGGCAGCGAGGAGGTTTACCTCTTTACGGTCCTGATGACCAAGGAGGACGGCATCTGGTATGTCGATCCCAAGTCGCTGGCTACCAACGAGCGCGAGAGCGCCACGCCGGAGGCCGGCAACACCACGCCGACCCAGCCGCCGCTGACCACCTCCTATCCCGGCATGACGGTCTACTACAACCCCAACGGCGGCTCCTACTATCATATTGATGCGAATTGCTCCTCCGCCGCCGCGTCGAATCTGCCCTTCAAGGGCTCCTTCAGCTGGGACGAGATCAACAATGCGCCTTACTCCTCGCTGCAGGCCTGCAATGTCTGCGGCGCGCCGCTGAGGGGCGAGTGAGGGCTGAACTGACCGCTCTGCCGGAGCATCTGCTGGTCGGGCTGTCCGGGGGAGCGGACTCGGTGGCGCTGCTGCTGCTTCTGCTGGAGCGCGGCGGGCGGATCGAGGCTGCGCATGTCAACCACGGCCTGCGAGGGGAAGCCTCCGACGGGGACGAAGCCTTTGTCAGAGCGCTGTGCGCTGAAAAAAACGTGCCGCTGCTCGTCTTCCGCGCGACGCCTGACGTGGAGCATCCCGGCGAGGATTGGGCCCGGCAGGCACGGTACGGCTTCTTCCGGCAGGCCATGCGGGAGACCGGGGCCGACGCGCTGGTGCTGGCGCATCACCGGGACGATCAGGCCGAGACGCTGATGATGCGTTTGATGCGCGGCACGGGACTGACCGGGCTGACCGGCATGGTGGCAGATGCGGACATGGACGGCATGCGCGTCGTGCGGCCGCTGCTGAGCGTATCGGGGCGGGAACTTCGGGCCATGCTCACGGAGAGGGGACAGCCGTGGCGTGAGGATGCGTCCAATCAGGAAAGGCGCTATCTGCGCAACACCCTGCGGCTGGACGTGATGCCCCTGCTGGAACAGCGCGCTCCCGGGGCGGCGTCGCACATCGCGGAGACAGCCAGCCTCCTTCGGGAGGACGAGGAAGCGCTCCGCTGGATGACGGACGGCGTCCTGAAGCGGCAGGGCAGCGAGCCGTGGCTGGCGCTTCCTATAATGAAGGAACTGCCCCGCGGTCTGCAAAAGCGAGTGCTGCGGGCGTGGTGGGAGCGACAGGGTATGCCGCCGCTGGAACGCTCACAGACGGAGGCGCTGGCGTCGCTGCTGAACGCTCCTGCCGGAACCCGTCGCGGTCTGCCCCATGACTGGCACGCCCTGCGAGGCTGGACGCACTTGCATCTGCTGCCGCCCGCGCCGCAGGAGCAGCCGGAGCCTGTCCCCGCAAGGAGCGGCGCTGTCATGAGCGGCGTGACCCTGACGGTGTGCGCTTCCGACGGCTCGACAGGCGACGGCCGGGAAACGCAGCTTGTTCCGACGGGCTGGCTGGAGGGGCTGACCCTCCGCACATGGCAAACCGGCGACTGGATTTCCCCCTTCGGCATGAGCGGGCGGAAATCCATGCAGGATTATTTCGCCGACAGGCATGTCGACGCGCCCTTCCGGCATAGAATACCGCTGATCTGCCGGGAAAACGAGGTGCTGATGTGCTGCGGCGTCGGTGCCGGGCGGATTCCGGCGATGACCGAGATGAAGGGCGATCTGCTCCGCTGGACGGGGCCGATGCCATGGATGAACACACGATGAAAGGATGAAGGCACATGATGGACACCACTGCTGAACTCTATGGCGACCTGAGCAAGATTCTGGTGACCCGCGAGGAGATCGCCGAGGCCGTGAAAAAGCTGGGCCAGCAGATCACCGCGGATTACAAGGGGAAGAACGTGATTCTCATCGGCATCCTCAAGGGTGCGGTGGTGTTCTTCGCCGACCTGATCCGGGAGATCGACCTGCCGCTGAACATCGACTTCATGGCTGTGTCCAGCTACGGCGCGGCGACCAAGTCCTCCGGCGTGGTCGAGGTGGTCAAGGACATCAATCGGGACATCACCGGGCTGGACGTGCTGGTGGTGGAGGACATCGTTGATTCTGGCATGACCCTCAGCTATCTGAAAAAGTACCTCTCCTCCCGCGGGGCCGCGTCGATCAAGGTTGTCACCCTGCTGGACAAACCGGAGCGCCGCCGGGTTGACCTGACCGCGGATTATTTCTGCTTCACCATCCCGGACGAGTTCGTCGTGGGCTACGGTCTGGACTACGCGGAGAAGTATCGCAACCTGCCGGATATCGGCGTGCTGCACCCGCGAATCTACGCCGATCAGTAAAATTTTCTGCGGAGGCGGAAAAAGTACCCCGATTCTCCGTCTATTAGAGGGAACGGGAAGATTTGCATTCGCCGCCCCGGCATGATATAATGATCTTTAGGCCATGGCTATCCATGCCTGACTCGTCGGAGGGACCCGACCCTCCGACGATACCAAAAGGAGGACCTGAACCTTGAAGAGATCTCGTGGGCTGATGGGCTATGTGGTGGTGCTGGCGACGTTCCTCATCATCGCGCTGCTGCTCAACGGCGTGGGCCAGTCGGTCAACCGGCGCATTGAGTATCCGCAGCTTCTGGACATGATCGAGCGGAATCAGGTGGAGGCTGTCGCCATCCGCAATACGTCGCTGGTGGGCATCACGCGGGACAGCCGCGTCGCCGCCGCTGATTTCCCCGAGCGGAATTATGACTTCGAGACCACCATCGGCGACGACTTTATCGAGACCGTGCGGCAGATTGAGGCGGCCCGGCAGGGCAAGCCGCTGGACGCCATTTCCGTGAGCGATCTGTCCTTTACCGTGGAATACCGCGCTCCGGTGGTTACGCCGTGGTGGTATGATTTCCTGCCCTTCCTGATTATGACGGGCCTGCTGATCGTCCTCTGGTACTTTATGATGCGTGCCCAGACCGGCGGCGGGAACAAGGTCATGAGCTTCTCCAAGAGCCATGCCCGCGTGCAGGACCCGAGCAAAAACAAGATTACCTTTGCCGATGTGGCCGGCGCGGACGAAGAGAAGGAAGAGCTGCAGGAAATGGTTGATTTCCTGCGCAACCCGAAGCATTATATCGACCTTGGCGCGCGCATTCCCAAGGGTGTGCTGCTCGTCGGCCCTCCCGGCACGGGCAAGACGCTGTTGGCAAAGGCTGTGGCGGGCGAGGCCGGGTGTCCCTTCTTCAGCATCTCCGGCTCCGACTTCGTTGAGATGTTCGTGGGCGTGGGCGCCAGCCGCGTGCGCGACCTGTTCGAGCAGGCCAAGAAATCCGCGCCGTCCATCGTCTTTATCGACGAGATCGACGCGGTGGGCCGTCATCGCGGCGCGGGTCTGGGCGGCGGTCATGACGAGCGCGAGCAGACCCTGAACCAGCTTCTGGTGGAAATGGACGGCTTCGCGATCAACGAGGGCGTCATTGTGATGGCCGCGACCAACCGCCGCGATATCCTCGACCCCGCGCTGCTGCGTCCGGGTCGCTTCGACCGGCAGGTGACGGTCAATTATCCTGACCTCGAGGGCCGCGTGGCGATCCTCAAGGTGCACAGCAAGGGCAAGCCGCTGGCGGCGGACGTGGACCTCACCAACATCGCCAAGCGCATCCCCTACGGCACCGGCGCGGAGCTGGAAAACGTGATGAACGAGGCGGCGATTCTGGCGGCCCGCGCGCGCAAGAAGGAGATCGACCAGCAGATGCTGATCGACGCCATTGCCCGCGTGCAGATGGGCCCCGAGAAGCGCTCTCACAAGGTAACCGAGCGCGATAAGCGGATGATCGCCATCCATGAGTCGGGCCACGCTGTGGTCGGCCACTATCTCGACGGCACCGAAGAGGTGCATCTGATCACCATCGTGCCCCGCGGCGCGGCGGCGGGCCATACCCTGTCCCTGCCCGGCGAGGAAAACGATCTGATGACCCAGAGCCAGCTTCTCTCCCGCATTGCCATGATGCTGGGCGGTCACGCGGCCGAGCAGATCGGTCTGGGCGAGTTCTCCACTGGCGCGACCTCTGACCTGCAGCGCGCGACGGAGCTGTGCCGCCGGATGGTGACTCAGTTCGGCATGAGCGAGGAGATCGGCCCGGTCTACCTTGACAACGATCAGGAAGTGTTCGTTGGCATGGAGTTTGGCCAGAGCCGCGGATACTCCGAGGAGGTCGCTGCCCGCATCGACGCGGAGGTGCGCCGCCTGCTGGACAAGGCCTACGCCATGGCGCTGGAGGCCATCGAGCAGCACCGCGATCGCTTTGACAAGCTGGTGGAAGCGCTGCTGGAGATGGACACCGTCAGCCGCAAGGAGTTTGTGGCGCTGATGGAGACCGGCGAGATCCCCGAGGGCATTGACGACGAGAAGCCCCGCCCTGCCGCGGAGATTCCGATGCCGCCTGTGGAGGAGCCGGTCCCTGAAGAACCGGTCGTTTCCGAGGAGGAGCAGACAGCGGAACCGGAGCAGTCTGAATCCGATGAGCAGGCCTGATCTGCATGCGCACTCCACCTGCTCCGACGGCACGCTGACGCCCATGGAACTGGTGCGCGTCGCGGCTGCGGCGGGTGTGACGGCAATGGCCATCACAGATCACGATACCTTTGACGGCATCGATAGCCTGCAAGGGCAGGAAACGCCCATCGAGGTGCTTCACGGCGTGGAGCTGAGCCTGCGGGATATGCATGGCCTGCACCTGCTGGGATACGGCACGGCCCCGGCCATCGAGCTGCGGCAAGTCGTGCGGGAGCTGGCGGACAAGCGGCTGACCCGCGCACGGCGCATGACGGAGAAGCTGGCGGAGCTGGGCATGCCCATTGGTTATGATGAGCTGGTCAGCCAGTGCGGCGGTTCCGTCGGGCGGCTGCATATTGCCCGGGCGATGGTAGCGGCTGGCTATGCTGCGACGGTTCAGGAGGCCTTCGAGCGCTGGATCGGCAATGACGGCCCGGCCTATGTCGCGGGCGAGAGGCTCTCCATGGCCGAAGCGCTGCCCCTGATGCGGCGCAATGGCTTCGTGCCCGTGCTGGCTCATCCGGCGGAGCTGGACAAGGATGACCTGACCCTGCGGGCGCTGCTGGAAAGCTGGCAGAGGCAGGGGATGATGGGCGTGGAAGTCTATCATCCATCCCAGAAAGGACGCGGCTTCATGGCGCTGGACGCAATGGTGCGCCGCATGGGCCTGCTGGTCACTGGAGGCAGCGACTTCCACACGGCCGCTGGGGACGGCCACGGCCTGCTTGGCAGCATGTGCGACGCATGGCTTCGGCGAGATGAAGATCTTGCAGCCCTGAAAGCAGCCATGAAAAGAACGGCTATTGACATGGATTAGATTTTGGAAGGAAAGGAGGGATGACGATGTATCAGAGCAACCCTGCTCCGCTGCAGCAGGCGCCCCAGAGACGCCGCAGGAGCGACAGGTATCTCGAGCAGGAGCAGGCACCCGTTATGCAGCAGCCTGCCGCACCGGGCCCGATGCAGTCCGCTGCGCCGTCATCCTTCCAGAACGCAGGCAGTACACAGCAGCCGCGGCGGGCAGCAAGCAATGTACAGCAACCGCAGCCGATGCCGCAGCC
>JAFLST010000059.1 GCA_022510815.1 Christensenellaceae bacterium
TTTCGGGGGAGAGCGCGAGAGGGGAGCTTTCGGCTCGAAAGCTGCCCCTCTCGCACATTCCTACGCCTCTTTCGCCCTCACCGTCGGTTCCTTCATTGCTCCATCTGACGCCCCACGATGCCCGCGGCGGTCTCGGCGACCTTGAGCTCGGTGTCGCCCATGCGCGCGCCCTGTTCGCGGGAGAGCAGCAGCACCGCGCCGATGGCCTCGCCGTCCGCGATGATGGGGGAGAGCACCTGCGCCGTGTAGCCGGAGCCGCTGTCCTCCTCGCTGGTGATGGCAACGGTGCGGCCGCCGGTCTGCTTGTTGATGGCGACGGTCTGGCGGTTGGCGATGGCGGTCTCGAGGTCGTGGGAGATCGGCTTATCCCACAGCTCCTTTTTGCTCACGCCGCTGGCCGCGACCACCTGATCCCGGTCGACGATGCAGGCGATGTGTCCCAGCGAGCGGAACAGGGACTCGGTGTAGTCCTTGGCGAAGGACGACATCTCGCCGATGGGGGAATACTTCTTGAGGATGACCTCGCCGTCGCGGTCGGTGTAAATCTCCAGCGGGTCGCCCTCTCGAATACGCAGCGTCCTGCGAATCTCCTTGGGGATGACGACCCGGCCCAGTTCGTCAATCCGACGAACAATGCCCGTTGCACGCATGCTGATTGCCTCCTTCAGGTTAATCACCCATAGTATGGCGCGGCAGGATGGCTTGATACTGGGAGAATCTGGCCCGGAAAAGCGATGAAATTTGACACTGCGCGGCGAATGGCTTACAATAGGAAACATGGAGGCGAGGCGCGCATGACGGAGCATTGGACGGAAATCCTGATGACGACCTGCAACGGCGCGGACTATGTGCGGGCACAGCTTGATTCGATTCTCGCGCAGAAGGATGGCCGCTGGCATCTGACCGTGTCCGATGACGGCTCGACGGACGCCACGCCGGATATCCTCGACGAATACGCCGCGCGCTATCCTGACAAGATTACGCGGTATCGCTCCGGCAAGCGCTTCGGGCAGGCCTGCGCGCATTTTCTTCATCTGATGGGCCGCTGCGACGCGCCGTACATGCTTTTTTCCGATCAGGATGACGTGTGGTACCCGGAGAAGGTCGGCCGGATGCTGGAGACCCTCGAGCAGGCGGAGCGGCAGCACGGCCCGGATACGCCCATCCTCGTCTTTTCCGATCTCACGCCGGTGGACAATGCGCTCAAGCCGCTGGCCTCGTCAATGATGGCCTACCAGAACCAGCGGATGGACGCCTTTGATTATCGGGCGCTGCTGATGCAGAACGTCGTCTCCGGCGGCGCGGCGGGCATCAACCGGGCGCTGGCGCGGCTGGCGGCCACGGAGCAGACGGACGACGTCATTATGCACGACTGGTGGGTCGCGGTGACCGCGGCGCGGTTTGGGCGGATCGTCTATATTCCCGAGGCGCTCAGCGCTTATCGGCAGCATGGCGGCAACGTTGTCGGGGCGCAGGACGTCCGCAGCGCGGGCTATGTGGTGCGGATGCTGTCCAGCCTCGGGCGGGTGCGCCGGAGGCTCGTGGAGAAGAAGCGTCAGGCAGCGCTGTTCTCCCGACTCTACGCCGGAAGGCTCAGCGATGAGGACGCGGCCTTCCTGCGGGGATTTACGCGCAGCCACAGCGGCCCGTGGTTCTACTGGCGGCACAGGCGGCTGATCAACGGTTTCTGGCGGCTGACAGGCATGATGATCTGCGGATGAAAAGGCATGCCGATGAATCGACATGCCTCTGAGCAGCGATATTCCGCTGGGTAGTGTCGGAGGGCCTGCGGTGCTTTCGGTTTCATTGAACAGCAGACAGCGTGGGCGCTGCGCAAAGGGCGGTTGACCTCAGGCTAAATTGCTCAACAAACAGGACTTTTATTCTATGTCTTTCAAACCGTCATACAGTTCATTAAACGACCGCTGTTTATCGCACCTGCCGTAAGAAAGTTTTTTATTGTCGCCAAATTCAAATAGGAAGCATTTTGTCAATTCTTCAACCGTCTGCTCCAGCGTAACGAAAAACTGCTGGTATGCAAAATGATATGCACCTGTTCCTTCTTCAAAATTGCTCGTGATTAGCGATTCTGTCACTTGATCCAAAGGGTACATCTTGAGGTGCATTAGTTCGTGTACAATAACCTCTTCAAGATTTTCCTGCTTCGGATTTGCAACATTCAGCATAAGTATAGCTTTTCTGTCGTCGCAGTCGATTTTGAAGTCGCCAGTCTTTGGCCATGAAGCATCTTCAACAAATTGCAGCTTTACGTCCCAAGTTGGCGTAATTCGCAGCTTTTTGCAATACTTCTCAAATATTTTACTTAATTCCTGCCGCGTCATTTTTTCACCTCATTACGAAAGTCCAACGATGAATCCCGATTTGCTTTTCAGTCAGGCGATGCTGATATGATAGCATATCAGAAAAGCCCGGAAATTGATCAAACGGACAATAACGTCACAGCCCATGACGGGTTGGCATTGAGTCGCCATGGGCTGCAAACGCTGCAGAGGACTGCCTTTGTCGACGACCTCCTTTACGCCGCTTCGGTCCGGTCGAACTGGGCGTTGTACAGCTCGGCATAGGCGCCGCCCCTCTGCAGCAGCTCCCTGTGGGTGCCGGACTCGACGATGCGGCCCTTGTCCATCACGAGGATGCAGTCCGCGCCGGTGATGGTGGACAGCCGGTGCGCGATGACGAAGCAGGTGCGGCCCTGCATGAGCTGGAGCATCGCGTCCTGAATGTCGCGCTCGGTCTGGGTGTCGACGTTCGAGGTGGCCTCGTCGAGGATGAGCATGGAGGAGTCCATCAGCATCGCGCGGGCGATGGTCATGAGCTGCTTCTGGCCCTTGGAGATGCTGTTGCCGCTGTCGGTGACGATGGTGTCGTAGCCCTGGGGCAGGGACATGATCATGTCGTGGATGTGCGCGGCCTTGGCGGCGGCGATGATCTCCTCGCGGGTGGCCTCGGGCCGGGCATAGGCAAGGTTGTCGTAGACCGTGCCGTCAAAGAGCCATGTATCCTGAAGCACCATCGTGAACTGCCGCCGCAGGCTGTCGCGGGTGAGGCCGCGGATGTCCCGGCCGTCCAGCAGAATCTGCCCGCTGGACACGTCGTAGAAGCGCATCAGCAGGTTGATGAGCGTGGTCTTGCCGCAGCCCGTTTCGCCCACGATGGCGATGACCTTGCCCGGCTCGGCGGTGAAGGACACATTGTGCAGCACGGTCACGTCCTCGGTGTAGCCGAAGGAAACGTCCTTGAACTCCACGCGGCCCTTAGAGCCCTCCAGCCTGACGGCGTCCTGCGCATCGGCAGGCTCGGCGGGCAGGTCGATCAGGGACAGGAAGCGCTCGGCGGCGGCGAGGGAGGACTGCAGCTCGCTGATAATGTTCGCGAACTCATTGATCGGGCCGGAGAAGCGCCGGGAGTACAGCACGAAGGAGCTCACGCCGCCCAGCGAGATGCCGCCCAGCATGTACATCATGGAGCCGAACATGCTCACCGCGGCCAGCGACAGATTGTTGATGAGGTTGACCGTGGGGCCGGTGATCGCGCCGGTGTGATCGGCGTGCCATGTGGCGTGGATGGCCTCGTCGTTGTGCTTCTGGAAGCGGGTGTTGAACTCCTCCTCCTGATGGTAGGCGCGGATGGTCTTGAGGCCGGAGACGGTCTCCTCGCAGTAGCCGTTGAGCTGACCGAGCGTCTTGGAGCGCTTGCGGTACAGCGGCCGCACCACCCGGGAACGGTAGCGGGTGAAGAGCACCGACACCGGGATGGTGAAGAAGAAAATGAGGATGAGCAGCGGCGAGATGGTCAGCATCATGATGAAGCTGCCCACCACGGTGATGAGGCTGGAGAGAATCTGCGTCAGGTCGGTGGAGAGCGACGCGCCCACGGTGTCAATGTCGTAGGAGAGCACGGAGATCACGTCGCCGGTCTGATGGGTGTCGAAGAAGCTGATGGGCAGGGTGGTCAGGTGATCGAAGACCTCCTTGCGCATGCGGGTGACCACGCTGCGGCTCAGGCGGATCATGATCGCCGAGAGCAGCCACGACATGACGGAGGAGAGCAGCGCCAGCGCGACCATCATCAGCACATAGCGGACGACCACCGGCATGTCCACCGCGCCGGGGATGATCGCGTCGATGGCCGCGCCGGAGAGCCGGGGCGAGACGAGGCCTAACAGGTTCGACAGCACGCTCATCACCGACGCGCCGATGATGATCCACCGGAAGGAGCTCAGGTATTTCCACAGCCGGATGAGCACGCGCATGGGGCGAGCCTTGGGCTTGTCCGTGGCCATGCGGCCGGGGCCTCTTCCTCTGTTCATGCGGCGTCACCTCCTAACTGAAGCTGGCAGAGATTGCGGTAGATGGGGCAGGTGAGGATGAGCTGGTCGTGGGTGCCCGCGCCGACGATGCGCCCGCTGTCCATGACGAGAATCTGATCCGCCGCCATGACGGCCGAGACCCGCTGGGCGACGATGATCGTCGTGGCCTGACCGTGCCGTGCCTTCAGGGCGTGGCGCAGCTCCCGGTCGGTGCGGAAGTCCAGCGCGGAGGAGCAGTCGTCCAGCAGGAGGATGCGTGGGTCGCCCGCCAGCGCCCGGCTGATGAGCACCCGCTGCTGCTGTCCGCCGGAGAGGTTGCGGCCCTTGACGTTCAGCGGGAATTCGAGCCCGCCCTCCTTCTGATGAATGAAGCCCGCCTGCGCGCTCTCGATGGCCCCGAGCATGTTCTCCTCGTTGACCTCACGGCCGAAGCGGATGTTCTCCCGGATGGTATCCGCCATCAGGAAGTCGTTCTGGAACACCACGCCGAGGCGGCTGTGCAGCTCGTCCTTGGTGAGGGAGGCGAGGGGCCTGCCGTCCAGCAGAATCTCGCCCGCGTCGGGGTCGTACTGGCGCATCAGCAGCGACAGCAGCGTCGACTTGCCCGAGCCCGTCGGCCCGATGATGCCCAGCGTCTGCCCGTGGCTGACGGAGAAGGTCAGGCCCTGCACATTGGGTGTGGTCTTGTTGTAGGAGAAGGTCACGTCCTTAAAGGCGATGTGCGCCTTCTCATCCTGCGCGGGAGCGTCCGTCTGCGTGAGGTCCTCGGGCATGAGCAGCACGGCCTCGATGCGGCGGGCGGAGGCGGCGCCCTTGGTGTACATGACGAACAGGCGCGAGACCATCAGCAGGGCGTTGAGAATGATGGTGAAGTAGCTGAGGAACGCCACGATGGTGCCCGGCAGCGCCACGCCCTCGGCGACCCGGTAAGCGCCCACTAAGACGACGGCGGCGAGGCCTACGTTGAGCACGAGATTGGTCAGGGGGCTCACCACGGCCATGGTCAGGTCGGCGGTGCGCTGGGTGTGGGCGAGGTGATTGTTGACCTCGCCGAAGGCGTCCCGCTCATGCTGCGACCGGGACAGAGCGCGGATGACCCGCGTGCCGGTCATGTTCTCCTGAATCTTGCGCACCATGCCGTCCTGCGCCTCGGTGACGCGGGTGAACAGCGGCACGCCCTTGGAGGAGGACACGCCGATGATGACCGCCAGCAGCGGCAGCGTGGAGAGCAGCACCAGCGTCAGCACCGGCTCCAGCGTCAGGGACACCACAATGCCGCCTAACAGCAGGATCGGCGCGCGAACGCCCAGACGCTGCATGCGGTCGATCATGTTGTGCACGTTGTAGGTGTCGCTGGTCAGGCGGGAGATGAGCGACGCGTCGGTGACGGCGTCCTGCTGCTCGGCGGAGAGGGTGCTGATCTTGCGGAACAGGTCGCGGCGGTATTTGCGGGTGATCTCGCGGGAAATGTTGGTGGACATGCGGTTCGCCGTGCAGTTGCCCAGCCAGGCAATCACCGCGCACAGGGCCATCGCGCCGCCCATCAGCCACACGCCGTGCCAGTCGCCAGCGGGGGCGTGAACGTCGAGGATGATCGACAGGATGCCCGGCAGCAGCAGCTCCACCACCGTGCCGGTGATCTTGACGAGTAGCTGCAGCAGGATGCGGGGAATATAAGGCTTGATGTAGCCGCCAAGGGTGCGCATCAGTCAGCATCTCCCTTCACATAGGCTTCGGCCCGGCCCGCCACGCGGCTCATCAGCCGGGACAGCGTCTCCCGCTCCTCCTCGGTGAAGTCGGCGGTCAGGTAGTCGCTCCAGTCCCGGAGCACATGCCGCATCCGATCTCGCAGCTCGTTGGCCTTTTCGGTGGGGTACACCAGGAGGCTCCGGCGGTCCTGCGGGTCGGCTTCCCGGCGGATGTAGCCCTTTTCCTCCAGCGCCGCGAGCTGCCGGGTCACGCTGGATTTGTTGACGTTCAGATAGCGGGCCAGCTCCTCCTGCGTCAGACCCTCGTGGCGGTAGAGCGCCATCAGGTAGGGCGTCTGGCAGCCCGCCAGCCCGGTGTCGGCCAGCTCATGCTCCCGGTAGCGCATCGCGCAGCGGTAGGTGACGCTGATTTGCCGCATGAATGGGTGCATCGGTTCATCCCTTCCTTCGTATCGTTGCAAACGCAACTATTATAGCGTTCCTTGGGGTCTTTGTCAAGAGACGGTTGACCGGAAGGGCGCGCCGGTGTACAATAAAGACAGCGATTCGACGTGAAGGGCGGCATACGGATGGATTTGTTTGATTTGATCGGCCCCGTGATGGTCGGGCCCAGCAGCTCCCACACGGCGGGGGCGGCGCGCATCGGGCTGACGGCCTATCTGCTGCTGGGCGAGGAGGTCGCCAAGGCGGATATCGCGCTGCACGGCTCCTTTGCCAAGACCTACCATGGCCACGGCACGGACCGGGCGGTGGTCGGCGGGCTGATGGGCATGGCGGTGGACGATCTGCGGCTGCGGGATTCCCTCGAGCTGGCGAAGGAGAAGGGCCTTGCCATCAGCATCCGGCAGGTGAGCATCCGCGGCGCGCATCCCAACACCGTGCGGCTGGAGATCACGGGCGTGAGCGGCAAGACCCTGACCATGGAGGCGGCCTCCGTCGGCGGCGGGAACATCGAGATTCACCGGCTGGACGGGCTCAAGGTGGACTTCACGGGCAAGGAGAACACGCTGATCGTGCACCACAGCGACCTGCCGGGGGTCATTGCCCGTGTGACCGGGAGCATCGCCCAGTGCGGCATCAACATCGCGGGCATGCAGGTGTTCCGGCGCGAGGCGGGCAAGGAAGCGATCATGGTGCTGGAGCTGGACGGCGTGCCGGATGAGGCGGAGCTGGAGACGCTCAGCGGCATCGGGCATGTGCAGCGCTGCACGTTCCTGAAGGGGAGGACGGCATGATGGATTATACGCTGCGGGAGTGGCTCGAAAGGGCTGGAGAGGGCACCATCGCGCAGGCGGCGGTGAAGCGGCAGGCCAAGGCCTCCGGCATGACCGAGGAGGAGACCCGTGAGCTGATGCGCCGTCATCTGGGCCGCATGCGGGAGGCGGTGCAGGAGGGGCTGCAGGAAGAGCTGCGCTCCAACACCGGGCTGACCGGCGGGCAGGCGGCGGCGTTCATGAAGCGGCTGCTGGCGGGAAAGTGCCTCAGCGGCAGCCTGCTGGGCAAGGCGGAGGTCTACGCGCTGGCGACGGCGGAGTGCAACGCGGCCATGGGCGTGATTGTGGCGGCTCCCACGGCGGGGGCCTGCGGCATCCTGCCCGGGGCGCTGTTAGCGATGATGGAGGAGCGCGGCGTCACCGAGGATGAGGCGGTCGACGCGCTGTTCACGGCGGCGGCGGTGGGTCAGGCCATCGCGACACAGGCCAGTATCTCCGGCGCGGAGGGCGGCTGTCAGGCGGAGTGCGGCTCCGGCGCGGCCATGACGGCGGCGGCGCTCGTTCAGCTCGAGGGCGGCACCCCACGCCAATGCGCGGACGCGGCGGCCTTTGCGCTGATGAACCTGCTGGGCCTCGTCTGCGACCCTGTCGGCGGGCTGGTGGAGGTGCCCTGCGTGTACCGCAACGTCGGCGCGGTCAGCGTGGCCTTCAGCGCGGCGGACATGGTGCTCGGCGGCGTGAGCTGCCCCATCGAGCCGGACGAGGTCATCCTCGCCATGAAGGAGGTCGGCGATGCGCTGCCCGCGACCCTGCGGGAAACTGGTGAGGGCGGCTGCGCGGCGTGTCCCAGCATCCGGGCAAGGCTGGAGGGACTCCATCGGGCATGAGAAAAGCGGTTCCGTTATGGAACCACCCAGACTATCAACAAATCCTTAGGTGGCGTCGGAGGGCCCGCAGGCCCTTCGACTTTCCATCAAAAACTGACGACATGTGTTGTCGTTCAATATGACAGGATTGATGCCTTTTCGGGGATGGCTGACAGCGTGAGCTGTCAGGCTGTTTTTCCTTCTTTCAGTTCGGAGAGCAAGTGTGCTGGCAAGATACCGATGTAGTTGTAGCTGATCGTGATGTCTTGCACCCGGTGTCCGCTCGACTTATCCGGTGAGTGGACATACACCGCGTTTACCAGATCATTCAATACCGTCGGTGTCAGCTTCTCCAAGATCAGGTACTTTCTCGCCAACCGAATCAGCTTGTCAATGTTGGTTGCCTGATTCTCTTGCTCGGTGATTTCGTTACTCAGTTGCTCAATCGTGACGCGAAGATCGGCTTGTTCCCGCTCGTAGTCGTCAGAAAGCATCTGGAAGCGACTCTCGCTTAGACGGCCATTCACCATGTCCTCATAAATGCGCTTGAACAGCTTGTCCAGTTCAGTCAGACGGTTCTCGGCTTTCTGCAACGCCTTTCGCTTCACAGCGAGTTTTTTCTTCATCTCGGCATCTTTCTTCGCGCCGAGATAACGCCGGAACGCATCTTCATACTGACCGATGCAGGAGAGGACAAGCTGCAAGTGACGGAGTACACCTTCTTCAAGAACGACCGCCCGAATGTAATGCGCATCGCAGGCTTCTTTGCTGTTATACCTTGAGTTAGAACAGATAAAGTAATCTTGCCGTGCCGTGTACTTGTTCGTCGTGCAGTAATACATCTTTGCTCCGCAATCAGCACAACGGACAATCCCGGAGAACATGTTCGTCTTGCCTGTTCTGGTTGGGCGGCGCTTGTTCTTCCGAAGCTCTTGTACACGGGCAAAAGTTTCTTCGTCGATGATCGCTTCATGGGTATCTTTGAAGATCAGCCATTGCTCCGGCGGGTAGTCGATCTTCTTTTTGTGCTTGTAGGATAGCCGATGCGTCTTGAAGTTAACTGTATGGCCGAGATACTCCCTCTTTTCCAGAATGTTGGAAACGGTGTTAGGCATCCAACCATAGGGGTTTTCGGATGCCCTGATCGGATTGCACCGACCTTGCTTTAGCCAGTACACGCTGGGACATTCGACCTTGTTTTCAGCCAGCATTCTCGCAATCTGCGACGGGCCGTACCCTTCCATACACCACGCAAAGATTTGCTTCACGACAGCCGCCGCCTCCTCATCAACGATCCAGTGCTTCGGATTCTCAGGGTCTTTCTTGTAGCCGTATG
>JAFLST010000006.1:0-24971 GCA_022510815.1 Christensenellaceae bacterium
GGCATGCGTATGATGGAGCTGCTGGACACCACCCTGCGGGACGGCGCACAGGCGGAGGGCGTGACGTTCTCACTGGAGGACAAGAAGCGCATCGCGCTGGCGCTGGACGAGTTAGGCGTCGGCTGGATCGAGGGCGGCAATCCGGGCGCGAATCCCAAGGACGCGGCCTTTTTCGAGCTGTTCCGGGGCAAGCGCCTGCTGCGTCGCGCCAAGCTGGTGGCCTTTGGCAGCACCATTCGCCCCGGCGAAGCCCCCGACGACAACGCCAACCTGCAGGCGCTGGCTTCCTGCGGCGTGGACACCGTGTCCGTGTTCGGCAAGTCCAGCCTGCTTCATGTGTCTGAAGTGCTGCGCTGCCCGCCGGAGGAGAACCTGCGTATCATCCGGGACAGCATCCAATGGCTGACGGACCGCGGCCTGCGGGTCTGGTTCGACGCGGAGCACTTCTTTGACGGCTGCAAGATGGACGAGGAATACGCGCTTGCTACGCTGCAGGCGGCGCTGGAGGGCGGCGCGGACATGCTCACCCTCTGCGACACCAACGGCGGCTCCCTGCCCGAGGAGGTCAGCAGCGCGGTCAAAGCGGTCGTGGCGCGGTTCCCCGGCGTGCGCGTAGGCATCCATTGCCACAACGACTGCGGTCTCGCTGTGGCCTGCTCGCTGGCGGCGGTGCAATCCGGCGCGACCATGGTGCAGGGCACGATGGGCGGCATCGGCGAGCGCTGCGGCAACGCGGACCTCTGCACGCTGATTCCCCTGCTTGAGATGAAGCTGCGCATCCCCTGTCTGCCGGAAGGCCATCTTCCCATGCTGACCCACACCGCCCGGCAGATTTCCGAGGTCATGAATCTCTCCCCCAGCGACCGGGCCCCCTTCGTAGGCAACGACGCTTTCGCGCACAAGGGCGGCATGCACATCGACGGGGTCATTAAGAATCCCACGACCTTCGAACAGATTCCTCCGGAGAGCGTCGGCAATCAGCGGCGCTTCCTCCTTTCCGACCAGTCGGGCCGGGCGGGGGTCTACGCTCGCCTCTCCCATGTGCTGCCAGACCTCAACCGGGACAGTCCCGACATGGCGCGGGTCATCGCCCGGCTCAAGGAGAAAGAAGCCCGGGGCTACACCTATGAGAATGCCGACGGCTCCTTCGCGCTGATGGCTCTCGACACGCTGGGTCGGAGGCCCTCCTTCTTCGAGGTGGACGACTTCCACGTCCTGTGCCACAGGCCGCAGAATCAGCCAGACATCGCCAACAGCGCGCAGGCCTACGTCAAGGTCACGGTGAAAGGCGAGTCCGCCATCAATGCCGCTGAGGGCGACGGCCCCGTCAACGCCCTCGACCTTGCCCTGCGCAAGACGCTGATGAGCTTCTATCCTGAGCTGGGGCGCATGCGTCTGAAGGACTTCAAGGTTCGCGTGCTGGACAGCGGCGGCACCGCCTCCACCGTGCGCGTATCCATCGAGAGCACCGACGGCGAAAACATCTGGAGCACCGTGGGCGTGTCGAGCAACATCATTCAGGCCTGCTTCAAGGCGCTGGTGGACTCCATTGATTACATGCTTACCTACTATCCGGATACACTTGTAACAAATTGTTAAGAAAAATTCCTCAGATTTTTTCTGAAACGATGGAATAAATCGGGAGGGCCGTTCGTTTATATGTCGGAACATTCCCACACGAAAGACACGGGAGGGGCGCATGTGCAGAGGGCGGAACAGAGCCGGGACATGATGTCCTACTTCTCTGATCTTTACGAGAAGTATGCCACCGACGTACTGCGGATGTGCTACTTCTATCTGGGCGACCAGCAGAAGGCCGAGGATGTCTGTCAGGACGTGTTTGTCCGGCTGATGACCACGATGCCCGAGCTGCAGGAGGGCCGCGAAAAGTCGTGGCTGCTCAAGGTGGCCCTGAACCGCTGCCGGGATCTATGGCGCGGCGCTTGGCTCAAGCGCGTGGTGCTCGGCGGCCCTGCGTTCGAGACGATGCCCGCTCCAGATGAGATCGGACAGCTCGCCGAGAGGCAGGAAATGATGAGCGCCATCAATCAACTGCCATCCACGTTCAAGGAGGTTATCCTGCTGCACTATTATCAAGGCTACGGCATCAATGAGATTGCCGAAATGATGGAGCTGCCCGAGGGCACCATCTCCTCCCGGCTCAGCCGGGGACGCAAGAAACTGGAATCCATTCTGAAAGGAGGCGACGCACGATGAAGCGCAGCACCACCCCGATCACCGACGAACAGCTCGAGGCCAAGCTCAAGCAGCTCCCCGAGATCGTCGACCACACCTTCGCATCCCTGACGGCAGACGAAGCCCTGAAGCGGCGGATCCAACGGGCCGTCACGAACCCTGAACCCGCGCCCGTGCGCCGTCCTGCTTACCGCACGCTGGTGCCCGCGCTGAGCTTCGCGCTGGTGCTGGCTGTGGGTGCCGCTATCGGCATTCCCGCCCTCACGCATCAGCAGCCCGATCAGCTTATCACCAGTCAGGCTGCCGGCAGCCCGACGGATCTGGCCCCCGGCAATAACTCCGACCTGAGCGGCGGACGCGTGAGCATCACCAACGGCGCGGTGCCTGAGTTCCGCAGCCTGTGGGAAACCGGCGACAACGGCAACTTCCCGCTCATCGGCGTGAACGGCTCCTTCTACCGGATGCTGACCTCTCCGAGCTCCGTCAGCGCAAGCCTGCTGGGCGCCAGTCTGGGCACGGTGGCTGAATTCACCACTGAGCCTTCCCTCTCCGGCACTGACGTGATCCTCTCCAACGCCGCTTCCTTCGGCACGGAGGTCTACGCGGTGAACGGCATGAACGGCACACTCGTCGCCGCGGAGGTGGACGGCGCGGTTCGCCTGTTCCAGCGCGTGAGCTTCAACGGCAGCGCCCTGCAGGGCCGTGAGACCCTCGCGGACACGCTGCAGATCGCCGGACACATCACCGCGATGGAGCTCAGCGATGTCGGCGTGGTCACCGACCGTTCCGCCTGTGAGATGCTCTTCGCGACGCTGCTGGACAATGCCAGCTATGACTCCTCCGGCTCCCTCTCCGCCAACCAGAGCTTGCTCATCGAGCTGGACAACGGCCTGACCGTGCAGCTCGCCGTCCGCAACGACAAGCTGGCTGCCTGCGGCACATGGAGCTGCCCCGAGTTCTTCGAGGAGTTCGAGGAAGCCATGGAATAACCCGGATTCTCCAACCGTCCTGCTCACCGCAGGGCGGTTTTTTTGCAGCAGAATGAACCTTTTTCACTCGAAACCCGACTTATAGGGTGAAAGGCCTTTCAAACTTGTCAGGTAGGTGAATGCGCAATGAACAGCTTCGAGCATCTGCTGGCGGAATGCCGTCCGTCCGTAGAGCGCTATGTCAGGTTCCGCATTCCCTCCGTCCACGATGCGGAGGACGTGCTGCAGGAGGTCTATGCCGCCGCGTCGCAGCGACTGCCGGCTCTGCTGGATGAAACCCGCTTCAAGGCTTGGCTGCTGGGCATCGCGCGGCATAAGTGCCTCGACTACTTCCGCGCCCGCAGGCCGGAGGTGCCCGTCGACGCGCTGGCCATCCGCGGCATGGCGCCAGCGTCTCCCGGCCGCGAGCATGTGTCCGCCGTGCGCGAAACCATGGCCCGTCTCTCCCCTGCCGATCGTCAGGCGCTCTACCTGTTCTACTGGCTGGAACTGCCGCAAAGGGAGATTGCCCGCAAGCTCGGCATTCCTGTCGGCACGGTCAAGAGCCGTCTTCATGCGGCCCGGGAGCGCTTCCGGGCGCTGTATCCGCATCACCGCACCCCCATGAAAGGAGACATTTTCATGAAACAGCTGCCGAAGATCATGCCGGAATACACCATTGTTCCCTTCGACCTGCCGCCCTTTCCTGTCCGCTGGGAGGAGATCATGGGCTGGTTCATCGTGCCGAGGCTGGGCGAAACGATCACCTGGGGCATATACGATTTCCCGGAGCGCGTGCTGACCGAGTGGGACGAGATGGCTGTGGTCGGCAAGGCGCAGGTGCACGGCATTGAGGGCGTCGAGATCACCTCCCTTGCCCACAACCCGATGGACTGCAACGCCACCGACAGCAGCATGGACGTAGAGCGCAGCTTCGTCGCCCAGCTCACGGACACTCACTGCCGCCTGCTGGCCGAAACCCATGTTCAGGACGGCGTCAAGCGCCTGTACACCTTCCTCGACGGCCCTGACTTTCTGGATAACTGGGGGTTCGGCGAGGACAACTGCGGCAACGAGATCAACATCCGTCCCCGCGGCGACGTCACACGGGATGGCGACCGCGTAACCGCCGCAGACAAGGCGTTCCTGCTGGACGTGGTCGGGCGCTACGCCGTGACCATCGGAGGCAAGACCTATGACACCGTCTGCGTCATGGATGTGACGACCTACATCGACGGCGCCGTCACGGAGCAATACATCGACAAGCAGGGCCGCACGGTGCTCTGGCGGCGCTTCAATGCCGACGACTGGCGGCTCAACCGCTACGGAACCCCGTGGAGCGAGCGCTTCCCGGACAATGAGCGCATCACCGTCAACGGCAAACTCCATGTGCACTGGTACGACTGCATCACCAGCCATATCCTGTAACATCAAAGCATCCGGCAGGTCATCGCTCCTGCCGGATGTTCTTTATGTCGCGCTGACCCGGAGCACCACCACCGTCCGGTCGTCCACGCGGGTCTGCTCTCCGGCGGCACGGATGGCGCTGTCCAGCAGTGCCTCCGCGGCTTCCTTGGCAGACCGCTTGGTCAGGGCGGCACGGATGGCGTTCTCGAGGGCCACACGGCTGGGGAACGCGTCCTCCACGCCGTCGGTCATCAGAACAACCTCATCCTCTCCGTGCAGCCGCACCACCGACGACCGGGAGTCCACCGTTTCCAGAATGCCCAGCGGGAGCGCGTCGCCCGTGACGCAGGTCAGCGCATTCCCCTGCGCGATCCAGCTCGCCGCCGCGCCCAGCTTGTCCAGCGTGGCCTGACCCGACCACAGGTCGAGCGTCACCAGATCGACCGTCGAAAAGCGCTCGCCGCGGCCTGCCAGCAGCATCATGCCATTGACTGCCGTCAGCGTCTGGCTGCGGGTATACCCCGCGTCAAGGCAGAGCCGCAGCAGCTCGACGGTCTGTTCGCTCTCCCGCGCCGCCTGCTCTCCATGTCCCATGCCGTCTGACAGCGCCGCCAGCCAGCGACCATCCTGCAGCTCGCCAACCCAGGCCGTATCGCCATTGCAGCCGTGCTCGCATCCCTGCGCCGCAATGCCCTGTTCGACGGACAAAAGCGGCTTCTCCGTCAGCACAACCCGGTCGTCGTCGCATTCCACCACGCGCATGGGCGCGTCCAGCGCCTTGGCAGTCAGCTCGCAGAGTTCCTCCGCCTGCTTCTTCGCCCCGGTCACATAGCGCAGCGAATACGCCGCCCTCGCGTGGCCCTGCACCCGCCGCACATACATCAGCGACGCGGGGTAAGCCAGCTCTGACAGCGCCTTGCGCAGCCGCCTCGCGCTCATGTCGTCCCACCAGTTATCACCGGTGGAGAGCATCGCGTAGCGCCTTGCCGCGCCAGCCATCGCCATGAGATGCGTCACCAGCATATCCCGCTGATAGCAGGCCTTTGTAAGCTGTCGCCGCTGGATCGCGTCCTCATCGCGCATCGCCGTGATGGCTTCCCGCAGGCAGTACAGCCGCCCGCAGCCAAGGCCGCGCAGATTTTCCAGCGCATCCAGCCATATCTCGTCCGAAGCGTCACGCGACTGCCAGACGAACTCCGCCTTCTCCCGGGCCTCAGGGGCCAGCATGCAGCCGCAGTGCCTGTCCTCCGGACACCTCGCGCACAGCCGCTCCTCCCACCATGCCGCATCCCGCTGCTCCGTCTCCTCCACGGGCGATGGCACCGCGGCGGCCATGGCAGCAACGGTCTTTTCCCACGCCGCCAGCGCGGAAGCCGCATAAGCGTCCCCTGCCGTCGGATGGCTGCTCAGAAATCGGCGAAAAAAGGTCTGCAGCCCCTCCATGGTCCGGCGCGGCAAAAGCATCACCGCCAGCGGAGCGATCACCGCCGACACGGCACTGCCCGCGCCTGACGCGCCCGACAGAATCATCGCCGTGACACACCCCGCCGCGAAGCACAGGCAGGTGATATACCGCCTTCCCATCATCTGCGCCATGCCCGCCAGAAAGCCGCCCATGGCCAGCGACACCGACAGCGTCAGGGGCAGACCGTGCAGCGCCAGCACTACGCCGCCGACCATTCCTCCGATGCACCCCGCGCCCACGCCCAGATACATCGCCGTCAGCAGCGTCACCGCCGCCGCCCCCAGCACGCCGACGTTCATCCCCAGCAGCAGCATCCGACCGCCGCCGCAGAGCATCAGCGCCCCCAGATAACCCACGGCAACGCGCTCCTCCACGCTGTCCATGGCCCGGCCCCGGCGCAGGGCATTCACCGCCCGATAGAACACGGGAGCCGACAGGGCGCTCAGCGCCATGCACGCCGCGGCCTGAATCACCACCGCTGCCGTGCCGCCCAGCGTGATGGCGACAATCATCGACGGGGTCAGCGACAGCCCCGCGTATAGCATCATCGCCGGATTGCCCCGCCGGTGCAGCACGGATGACGCGGGCAGAATCGCAAGCAGCGTCACCAGCGTTTCCAGATGCCACGGCAGCCCCCACACCATCCGCATGACCAGCCCCACCAGCGCCCCGGCCACCGGCCAGCTCACCGGCAGGCCCATGGAGGCCAGCGCCACCAGATAAGCCACATGGAAGCCGGAAGGGATGCTCATGATCTCCGCGAAGGACAGGAAGAATCCCGGCAATCCTTGCCACGACCGCGACAAAACCAGCGCCAGCCTTTCGGTCAGCCGCTGTCGTTTTTCCGCCTGCATCCAGCGGGACATCCTCCGCCGTCTCCTGCGGATGATCTCCTGCGCGCCTGTCTCCGCCATCCCTGTCACCTCCGACACAGGACAAGCATAGCGCAGACAGCCTGCCGCATCCGTCGAACGGCCTTGCGGAGATTGGCGAAGGACGTGGAATAAGAAAAATGCGAGAGGGAGAATGCTTTGGAGCCCAAAGCACCGCCCTCTCGCGCTCTTTCTCCCGAAGGGCAGCAACCTTCGGGAGAATTCAAGCAGTCTGAAAGATGTAGTTGTGCCACCCCGGGTCTCCGCATTCGACTTCCTTCACGAACGTGAAAAGGCCCAAGGAGGTTTCGATCAGTTCCTCCAGCGTGTGGCCGATAAAATTCCTGTCATAAGTTTCGCCGTTGACAACCTTGATGCTTCTGTCAAGCATCTTGCCGTGGCCTTCGCGAATCATGACAAAAAGACCGCCGCCCGCTTTGAGAACGCTCCTTATTCTGACAAACGCCTGCCGGAGCTGTGCCGTCTCAATGTGCACAAGCCCCGCGATCACATAGGCGGCATCCACCTGCCCGATGTAGGAATAGTCATTCAGCAGGTTATCCTGATAGAACGTAACATCCGGGTTCTTTTCCCGCGCGATGCGCAGGCTTTCCTCGCTGAAGTCGATGCCGACCACATCGTATCCAAGCGCATGAATCCTTGCCGAGTCGCAGCCGCACCCGCAGCACAGATCGAGGAATCTGCTGCCAGCCGGGTATTGTCTGGCGAATGCAAGCAGCGCGTGGACTTCGCCTTCGTCGCTGTACCCGGACGCGGCCCATTCATGAGCCGTCGCGTCATAGAACGCTGCCGTTCCCTTCACGTTCTCCTCCTTTCCGCTCACAGCACCCGGTTAACTTCACGGCCCTCGAGCCAGCCGTTCAGCGCGTCAAAGACGATCCTTGCGCGCAGGGCCATCGACTGCTGGGAGGCAAAGCCGATGTGGGGCGTGACCCGGCAGTTGCGGGCGTTGAGCAGCGGATGCTGCTGGGGAATCGGCGGCTCCTGTTCAAACACATCCACTGCCGCGCCCGCCAGATGGCAGCTGTTCAGCGCCGCCGCCAGCGCCTCGGAGTCCACCACAGGGCCCCGGGCCATGTTGATGAGGTACGAGCCGGGTTTCATCATCGCCAGCTCAGCCGCGCCGATCATGCCGCGGGTTTCGCCGGTCAGCGGACAGTGCAGCGCGACGATATCGGATTCCTTCAGGAGCTCCTCGAGGGATACATAGGTCAGCCACTGCTTCGCCTGCTCCTTGGGCCGGGGCGCGTAGCCCAGCACCCTGCAGCCGAATGCCCCGCAAAGCTGTGCCACCCGCTGACCGATCGCGCCGGTGCCGATGACGCCGACGGTGCGGCCCCCCAGCTCGCTGCCAACGAGGCCGTTCTTCGTACCATTGCGGCGGCACTGGCATTCGGTGGCGTTCACATTGCGCAGCAGGGAGATCATCTGCCCGATCGTCAGCTCCGCCACGGCCTGTGTCGCGTATCCGGCGGCGTTGCTGACGGCAAGGCCCTTTTCCTTCGCCGCGGCCATGTCCACATGATCAACGCCGGTAAAGGCGATATTGATGTATTTCAAGTGCTCACAGGCCCGGATCACGCTGCCCGGCAGGGGCATATTCGCCAGCATCAGCACATCCGCGTCACGGCATTCCTCAATCAGCTTTGCTTCATCAGTTGTGCGTTCATAAGCGGTAAAAGAATGCCCGGCGGCTGTTAGCGGCGCGGTCAGCTCCTCCAGCAGCTCGCCGGGAATGCCAAGGGATTCCAGCAGAACAATATTCATGGATATGCCTCCCCTTTTGTTCATCGGGGAAGCAATTCGCTGTTTTCAGACAAAATCCTGCTTATTCAAAGCCGACCACCTGATAGTCTTCATCCTCAACGGCTTTTTTGAGCAGCGCTTCGTCCACGGCATGGGACAGCTTGAGCACCGCAGTGCCCTGCTCATGGCTGGCCGTCGCTTCCGTCACGCCGTCGATAGCCTCCAGCACGCGCTTCACCGTCGCCTCGCAGTGGCCGCACATCATGCCCTCTATGCGCATGGTCAGCGTCAGAGTCTCGCGGGCGGGCGCTGCGATCTGCGGGAGCGTCACGGGCGCAATCCTGCGGTCACGCTTGCCGGAGCGGATATTGAACAGGTTCAGCCGCAGCGCGTTGGACACCACGCAGAAGCTGGACAGGCTCATCGCCGCCGCGCCGAACATGGGATTCAGCGTCCAGCCGAAGATCGGAATCCACACGCCTGCTGCCAGCGGAATGCCGATCACGTTGTAGAAGAAGGCCCAGAACAGGTTCTCCCGGATGTTGCGCAGCGTCTGGCGGGAGAGCCGGATCGCCGCGGGCACATCGGTGAGCCTGCTGTTCATGAGCACCACGTCCGCCGCGTCAATGGCGATGTCGGTGCCCGCGCCGATGGCAATGCCGATGTCCGCGCGAGTCAGGGCGGGCGCGTCGTTGATGCCGTCGCCGACCATGGCAACCTTTCCGGCCTCGGACAGCTGACGGATCACAGCCTCCTTGCCCTCGGGCAGCACGCCCGCAATGATCTGATCCACGCCCGCCTGCCTGCCGATGGCCTCGGCGGTGCGCTGATTATCGCCGGTCAGCATGACCACGCGGATACCCATGTTCTGCAGCTCCCGAACGGCCTCAGGGCTGTCCTCCTTGATGGTATCCGCGACGGCGATCACACCCAGCAGCCTGCCGTTTTTCGCGAAGAACAGCGGCGTTTTGCCCTCGGAGGCCAGCTTCTCAGCCTGCGCGCGGATGCCCTCGCCGACCTCGGCCTGCGTCTGGATATAGGTCATGTTGCCGCCGGAGAGCTTCTCGCCCTTCAGCATCGCGGAGAGGCCGTTGCCCGGCAGCGCCCGGAAGTCCTCCACCTCCTCCGCCGCAAGCTGCTTCTCCGCCGCGTGGGCAACAATGGCCCTCGCCAGCGGATGCTCGCTCTTGGCTTCCAGCGCGTAGGCCTGCAGGAGCAGCTCATCGGCGGTGGTTCCTTCAGCGGGAAGCACATCCGTCACCTTCGGCTCACCGCTGGTGATGGTGCCCGTCTTGTCCAGCGCGACGATCTGAACCTTGCCCGCTTCCTCGAGGGACACGGCAGTCTTGAACAGAATGCCGTTCTTTGCGCCCATGCCGTTGCCGACCATGATGGCCACGGGGGTCGCCAGACCCAGCGCGCAGGGACAGGAGATCACCAGCACCGAGATACCCCGGGCCAGCGCGTATCCGACGGTCTGCCCCACCAGCAGCCACACCGCAGTGGTGATGAGCGCCAGCACGATGACCACGGGCACAAACACGCCGGAAACCTTGTCTGCGATTTTCGCGATGGGCGCCTTGGTCGCTGCTGCGTCGGAGACCATCTTGATGATCTGGCTGAGGGTGGTATCCTCGCCCACGCGGGTCGCTTCACAGCGGATATAGCCGGAGCGATTGATCGTCGCGGCGGAAACCATGTCGCCCACGGCCTTGTCGACGGGGATGCTCTCGCCGGTCAGCGCGGACTCATCCACCGCGGTGCTGCCCTCGAGAATCGCGCCGTCCACCGGGATGTTCTCGCCCGGCCGCACGACGAATACATCGCCCTTCTTGACCTGCTCAATGGGCACGACCCGCTCCACACCGTCGGACAGGATGGTCGCGGTCTTCGGGGCCAGCTTCATCAGGGCCTTGAGCGCGTCGGTGGTGCGCCCCTTGGAGCGAGCCTCCAGCATCTTGCCGACGGTGATGAGCGTCAGGATCATCGCGGCAGACTCGAAGTAGAAGTCCATCATGTACATCATGACGGCCTCCATGTTCATGTCAGCCTGCGCCCGGGTCATCGCCAGCAGCACCCACACGCTCCAGCCATAGGCAGCCGTCGCGCCCAGCGCCACCAGCGCGTCCATGTTCGGTGCCCGATGCCAGAGGCTCTTGAAGCCATTGACGAAGAACTTCTGATTGATGACCATGATCGCCGTCGTGAGCAGGAGCTGCACCAGCCCCATGGCGACGTGGTTATCATCGAACCAGTGCGGCAGCGGCCAGCCCCACATCATGTGCCCCATGGACAGGTACATCAGCACGATCAGAAAGCCCACCGACGCAATCAGTCGCCGCTTGAGCGCGGGTGTTTCATGGTCGGCAAGGGCGTCCTCATCCACGGAGGCAGCATGGGCTGCGCCTTCCGCACCCTTCACGGACGCGCCGTAGCCTGCTTCCTGCACCGCCCTGATGATCTCCGCGTCGCCCGCCGTGCCCTCCACGCCCATCGCGTTGGTCAGCAGGCTCACCGACACGGACACGACGCCCGGCACCTTGCTCACAGCCTTCTCGACCCTCGCCGAGCAGGCCGCGCAGGACATGCCTGTCACATTGAACTGTTTCATGACAATCACCTCATTATTTCATGAGCTTCTGGAGCGTCGCCAGCAGCTCGTCAACAGTCTCTTCCTTGCCCTGCAGGATGTCCTCCTTCACGCAGGTGCGGATATGCTCGGAGAGCAGCTCCCGGCAGAAGGCGTTCAGCGCGGCGTTGGCGGCGGCGGCCTGCACAAGGATATCCGGGCAGTAGGCCTCCTTCTCCACCATGCCGCGGATGCCGCGAATCTGCCCTTCTATGCGGCTCAGGCGGTTGACAAGCCTGCGGGCTTCCTCCAGCGACCGCTCCTTGGTGCGGCAATGGGGACATTCGGGACGCATTTCACTCATGATCGTTCACCTCGCCATTTGATACCCTTGCGGGGTATTTGCATTATATACCCCGCATCGGTATCTGTCAAGCGTCTTTCCAAAGAAGTTTTGCCCTTTTCACCGAAAGGCATGCGCACCCCTGCCGCGCTTTCGATAACGCAAAAAAAGACCCGGAAGCCATCGCTCCCGGATCTTTGCGCCTCGGATCTTACTTCTTGCCGAGCAGGCCGCTCAGCGCGCCCATGACGCCCTTGGCCTTCTCCGCCACGTCGTCGACGTCCAGCTTGGCCTTGATGCCCTTGATGATCGCATCGATCTGGTCGTCCGGCAGGTCGATGCCGGTCAGCTTCTCCAGCGTCTTGACGGGATTGGACAGGAAGTCGTTCTTGAGGGTCTTGTCGTCCGTCAGCTTCTTGAGAACCTCGGAAATGATCTTCTGAATATCCATGATATGCTCCTCCCTTTCGGCTTGTTGCTTCCAGTATATGTGATCAGGGCCGTCATTGCAAGGCCCGGCAGCCAAAATTCACCAAAGATTCACCCGCTCACAGATGCAGCACATTGATCAGCAGCACCCACGCGAGGCCGTAATACGTCACGACGGCGACAAGGTCGTTCATGGTGGTGATCAGCGGGCCGGAGGCGACGGCAGGGTCGACCTTCATCTTCTTGAACAGGATCGGGATGGTCGTGCCCGCCACGCTGGAGAGCAGCATTGAGACCATCAGCGCCGCGCCGGTGCAGAAGGACATCGAGAAGGCCGACACAGGCGGCTGCTGCTTGAAGAGCATCAGATAACCGCCAATCAGCGCAAAGGACAGCGAACCCAGAATGAGGCCGTTGAGCAGGCCGACGCGGGCCTCCTTCCACACGAGCGACAGCTTTTCCTTGCCGCTGAGCCGCTCATCCATCAGCACGCGGATGGTGACCGCCAGCGACTGGGTGCCGACGTTACCCGCCATGTCCAGCACCAGCGACTGGAAGCAGACGATCAGCGCCAGATGCGCCACCACATGCTCAAACAGGCCGACCACGCTGGAGACAACCAGACCCAGACCCAACAGGATCACCAGCCACGGCAGGCGCTTGCCGATGCTCTTGCGAACCGGCTCCTCCAGGTCCTCGCCCGCCGTCAGACCGCCTAACTTGGCGTAGTCCTCGTCTAACGCGTCGTCAACCAAGTCGGTGATATCCTGCGCCGTCAGCACGCCGCGCAGCTTATTGTCCGCGTCCAGCACCGGGATGGAATCCTCCGAATAGCCGCGGATGCGCTCGATGCAGTCCTCAATCTGCTCCGTAGCGTACACATACGGATAGGACGTTCTGATGATCGCGCCCAGCTCGGTGCCCTCCCGGGCAATGATCAGGTCCTTCAGGTCAATGGCTCCGGAGAGCGTGCCGTCCTCATCCACCACATAGATGGTCGAGATGTTATCGTTCTCCGCGGCCTGATCAATCAGATCCCGCATCGCCTGCCGGACGCTGATGTCCGCATGGACAGCGACGTAATTCGTCGTCATGCGGCTGCCGATCTCATCCTCGTCAAAGGACAGCGCCAGATTGATCTCCTGCCGGGTGTCGTTGTCAAGCAGGTCGATCAGCGTATGCCGGTCGTTCTTCTCCTTCCCGGCCAGATAATCGACCACAACCGGCACTTCCATCTTGGACAGCAGCTCCACCCGCCTGCGGATGGTCAGCTCATCCAGATAGATGCCAGGGCTGTCCGAATATTCGATGATGTCCGCCAGCGCCTGTGTATCCAGCAGGCCGTAGAGCTTGCGCCGCTCCTCCGGGGACAGCAGCTCCAGCGCCATGGCGATATCGTTCTCGTGGTAGTCCAGCAGCCGGTCCCGCATGGGCTTCGGGGCGAGACCACTGCGGATGATGGCAGCGATTTCGTTCTTGTAATCCGGGAGCTGCACCGCCGCACTGCTCTCGACGATGTCGTTTTCCTTCTCGTTCATGGGCCTGTTCCTCCTTTGCGCTCAATTTGTGCGACGCACACAAAAAGCCACTGCCCCTTGCTCTGCGTCATCTGTGCCGGGGATCACTCGGCGCGGCGCGATGCTCAGGCGGACAATGGCACTTCGCGATGGGCGCGTTGGAACAGCGTCAGAACACGGGCGGCTTGCTTGTGTCACGGTTCTGACAAGCGCGAAATGCCTTGTCCGTTCTTCGACTGCCTCCGCTGCCGTCCATGTTCCTCACCTCTCTTCCGCTCTATCCAACTCAAATAGCAGGAACTTTTTACATTATAGCATCTCGCCAAGCGAGTTTCAATACCCCTTCGGCGATCCGCAAAAAAATGACGTTCTTTTTTAGAATACCACTTGACAAAATCCGGTCTGCCCGGTATAATAATCTGCGTTGCGGTTGACCCACCGCGATACAGCTTGGAGAGTTGGCTGAGTGGTCTAAGGCGCACGACTGGAAATCGTGTGTGGGCTTATACCCCACCCAGGGTTCAAATCCCTGACTCTCCGCATACAGAGGGCTTCGATATTCGAGTGATATCGGAGCCTTTTGTTTTGCATTTTCCGAGCAGAAATTTGGAAATTAACGCTTGACAATCCCCTTCCAGTGTGCTATAGTATATATCGTTCGCCGGAAACGTCATGACTGGGTGTGGCGCAGTTTGGTAGCGTGCTTGAATGGGGTTCAAGAGGCCGGAGGTTCGAATCCTCTCACCCAGACGTTAAAAACTCTGCAATCTGATGATTGCAGAGTTTTTCATATGCCACGATGCGCTGTTGGGCCGACCGAATAACGTCCCTATGTCTTTTTCCGCAGGGCAAAGAGCCGGAGCATCGCGGACTCCAAAGCGCCTTCGTCATTGTACTTGCCGCTTTTCACGTTCATTTCCGTGCTCAGGCAGATATCCACCGCCTGCCGCACCTCGCCGCCCGTGTAGGCCGACGCCTGCCTGATGCAGCGCTCCGCCGCAAAGGGCGCGACGCCCAGATTGCTCTTGATTTCCTGCACGGATTTCTTCTCATACTGCATGATCTTCACATGCTGAAGCAGCCGGTACTGACGCAGAAGCATCGCAAGGATGCCCAGCCGCTGTTCGCCGGAGGTCAGCATGTCCCGCAGAAACCCGAAAGCCCGGCCCTCCTGCCGGGCGACCACCGCGTCGACCATCTCGAAGACCGTGCACTCCACGGAACGGGTCGCAACCTGCCGCACATCCTCGTCAGTGATGACGTTCCGCTCTCCTGCCAGCGCCGCCAGCTTTTCGATCTCCTGCCGCAAAAGCGCCGTGCCGCCGCCCACCGTAAAGGCCAGCAGAGAAGCCGTCTGCAGGGAGCATTCCTTGCCGAGGGACGCAAAGACGCGCACGATCCACGCGTTCAGCTCCGCGTCTGTGAGCGGATTGAAGGACACGATGTTCCCGTGCTTTTTGATCGCCGTATAGAGCTTTTTGCGGGCATCGGCCTTGCCCCGGACAACGAACACCAGCACAACCGTGTCCGGCACCTGCGCCATATAGTCCTTCAGCCGGTCGTCGCCTTCGCCGCGCCCTGTCAGCGCGGGATGCTCCCGAACGACAACCAGCCGCTTGTCCGCCAGAAAAGGCAGCGTTTCCGCGGCGGCAATGAGCGCATCCGTAGCCGGCGCGTCCAGAACAGTCTCGTTCAGCTCCTCCATGCCCTCCGGCAGCAGCGCCTTGCGAAGCTGAGCAAGAGCGGCCGCTTTGAGGTTCTCCTCCGGGCCCTCGAAGAGGTACGCGCCGCGGACCTTGCCGTCCTTGACCGCCTGTGCGAATTCCTTCCTGTCCATCGCGACCTCCTATCGCATCGTCCGAACCGTATATCCGTCGGGTGAAAAGCTGATGGTCACCGCGCCATGCTCCCGCGTGCCATAAAGCGGAACGTCCCCGCTCCGCTCCTCCATGGACACCTGCCGCGTTTCATCGCCGCAGGAGAGGATGATCGTCTTTGGGGCTACCGCTTCCAGATATGCCTCCGACGTGCTGGCCTTCGAGCCATGATGCGCGGCCTTGAGGATATCGACCGGCACCTCGGCATAACGCTCATAATCGCCGTCCATGTCGCCGGTGAGCAGCATGGTATTGCCCATCAGCTCCACATGGAAGACAAGGCTGTGCAGGTTCGCGTCCATGCCGGAGCGCACCTTCCCCTGTTCCGGCCAGACCACTGTCATGACCCCGTCTGGCAGCTCGATCACGTCACCCCGGGCCACCACGCGCAGCTCCGCGCCCGTCGCCAGCAGCTCTTCAAGCAAGGCCCGCATACCGCCCTCAATGGCAGCGTTCTCCGCGCCATCTGCCAGATATACCGTCGCCACCGGGATGCCGTTGTCCAGCAGCGCGCGAATGCCGCCCGCATGATCGCCATGCAGATGCGTCAGGATCAGCGCGTCCAGAGACAGTCTCTGCTGCTTGAGGTAGGTCGCCAGCGCGTCGCCGTCCTCCCCCGTATCCACAGCGATCACCATGTCCCTGTCCCGGAGCAGCGCCGCGTCCGCGTTTCCGACGCTGAACTGGATATAACACGCGCCCGCGTAGGGCCACGGAACCAGCGACAGCGCCATGATCGCCGCACCCAGCAGCGCGGGCAGCGCGCGACGCTTCGTCCACAGGATGGACAGAACACCCATCACGATGACCCAGCCGAGGAAGGTTGCCGCGTTTCCCTGTCCGACCCACAGCACAATGCCGTTCAGATTGCCAAGCGCGCGAATCGCGTCAAGCAGCCGTTCCGTGACGAAGCCAGCCGCCGCTCCGATCACCGCCGCGACCGGAGGCAGAGCCAGCAGCGCCAGCGTCAGCCAGTACAGGGTCATCAATATGCCCGCCCCGGCCAGCACCAGCACATTGAGCGGCATCGCGAGCAGCGGAACCTCCTGAAACCAGTAAATCTGCGGCAGGAGAATACCGAGCTGCGCCGCAAAGGCCGCGCACAGAGCCGTCCACAGCTTGCGAAACCGGCTTTTCTTCAATACCGGCAGCCTTTCCAGCGCTGGCAGCACCAGCAGCAGCCCGAGCATCGCGCCATAGGTGAGCTGAAAGCTGGCGCCCGTGAGCTGCGTCGGCGAGACAAGCAGCATCAGCACCGCCGAGCCGCTCAGCAGGTGCAGGCCGATATTCTGCCTGTTTTGCAGCCGCCCCAGCTGATACAGCACCACCAGCACGGAGGCCCTCACCACAGGCGCGTTCATTCCGGTGAGCAGGCAGTATCCCGCCAGAACGACCGCCGTGATCACCGTCCTTATCCCGCGGCGCATCTTCAGCCGCCGGAACAGCATGGTCATAAGTCCCGCCAGAACGCCCACATGATAGCCGGACACCGACAGGATGTGCGCGATGCCCAGCCGGTTGAAGGCCTCGCGGTCTTCCGAGGAAATCAGCTCACGATTGCCCAGCAGCATCGCCGCCGCATAGCCTCCCGCCTCCTCACCCATGGCTTCTGTGAGGCCTTCCGTCAGCGCATGCCGGATCCGGGCCGTCAAGCCGGACAGCGAGAAGCGCTCCTCCGCCGTGACATCGTCCATGCCGTACACGCCGAAGGTCATGCCGCGCTGCAGCAGGTATTCCCGGAAGTCAAAGCCGCCGGGATTGTCCCTGCCGCTCGGATGATACACCCGGGCAGTCACGGAAACCGACGCGCCGGGAACAAGCCCCTCCGGCAGCTCATCAGGATAGCCCGTCCAGTACGCGCCCGAGAAAACCGGCTTTCCGTCCAGCGTCACCTGCCGCAGGATCGTGCGCACCTGCCCGTTCTCCCGCGTGCGCACCTCATCGGCCACCACGCCGGTCACGGTGTACGTCCCTTCCTCCGGCAGGCTCGGATGATACGCCGCGAATCCTCGAAGGACGCCCAGCGCCATCACCGCCATCAGGAATGCCGCCCTGCGCGTCCGGCCATGGAACAGTCCCGCGATTGCCAGCGCTCCGGCCATCGCCGCCGCGCCGAACCAGATCGCGTCAACCCGCCGGCTCAGCAGAATGCCCGCAGCCAGCGCCAGAGCCGACAGAGGCAGCATCCATGCCAGCGGATTCGGGCGGATATCGCTCATAGGATGTACACGTCGCCCCGGCGGGCACGGATGACATCCGGACGAATCGCCCTCGCCTCGCTGATGAGGCCCACCGGGTCAATGAGCGGATTCAGGTGCGTGACGACCAACCGCTTCACCTGCGCGTCCCGGGCCGTTTCCGCTGCCAGCGCCGCGGAGAGATGCGGCTTACCCTCGGCCCATGCTGCCTGCGGGAACAGCCCGTCCGCCAGAAGCAGATCAGCTTTCCGGGCGAAATCGACCAGTCCGTCCACAGTGTTCGTGTCGCCGGTGTAGCAGAGGGTCTTGCCCTCCGCCTCCAGACGGTACATGAGCGCGGGCACCGGGTGTCTGGCCTGATACGCCGTCAGCTTCATGTCGCCCAGCGTGATCTCATCCCCCGGAGCGATATCGTGCAGCGTCATCTTCGCGCAGCCCTGCACCGCCTGCCGCACAAGGGAATGCTCATCCGCGGGCGCGTAGATATGCAGCGGCTCCTGCGCCATCGCTTCCAGCCGGAAAACCAGCGGCAGCACATCGCTGCAGTGGTCATAGTGCCAATGGGACAGCACCAGCGCCGTCAGGCTTTCCGGAGCCGTCACCGCCGTCAGAGCCGCCAGCGTGCCGCTGCCCAGATCGAGCTGAACGCGCGTCTCACCCGCAGACACCAGATAGCCGCTGGTCGCGCCGCCCGGCGAAGGGAAGGGCCCATTCATGCCAAGCACCGTCAGTTCCATCCCGCATCACTCCTTTGCTCTTATCATACCGTGATTCCGACGGATTGTCCAGTGGAAAAACGGCGAGATGACGGAACGATGAGAGCTGGAAACGGCAGGAGAAGAGCGACGGTCGGGGCAGCTTTCGATCTGAAATCTCCCCTCCGCACCCACCCCGAAGGGCGGCGACTTTTTCTTGGATAGAGATGCTGTCTTGGTTCGGGGCATGGGGTGGCTGAAGATGAGAAAACAGCGTTGTCACACGGCTCACATAGAAAAAAGACGGGCTTGCAGTTCCATCTATCAAAGCGCTGTTTAGGCATGAGCTTCCTTTTTGACTGGTCTGATCCATTTCCAGAAGCGCTCCGGGTCGTGGTAGAAGTAGGCAACTCTGCCGGGAGCGTCGTCAAAGCGGTAGCCGGTGCCTGTGAAGTCGAATGTTGTAATGGCTTTGTTCAACTTTTCCTCGACGCTCCAGTTTTCCTGCTCATAATCAAAGGGGCCGTGTTCAAACACGATGTAGTCCGCTTCCGGGATATCGGTCAGCAGCATCTGCGGGGGCGTTTCGCCCTGATAGTCCGCGGGAAGCCGCACGCCGTAGCATTCCGCGCGAGGAACGCCGTAGCAGAAGGGCTGGCCCGCCGGGTCATGAAGGAAAGCCATGATCTGACCGCTGCCGCTGTTGGAGTCGCTGCCTCCCTCGTCGTCGAGCTTATCCTTGATGCTGTCCAGCAGGCCGCAGATCGTGTCCCAGTCCTGCCCCGGAATCTCCTTCTGCCGCTGCCAGAAATCCCAGTAGCCGTTGCTCTCGTAGTTGCGGATGTGCAGGAACTTATGCGCCGGAATGGTGACAAAGTAAACCTTCACGCCGTCTTCTGATTTGATCATGCCGATCTCTCCCATGCCCAAAAAGTAACGGTCAAAGGGAAATAGCTTCGTGCGCAGGACGAGAGGAACCGGATTTCTGCGATATTCGCTGGGCGTGACGCCATAGAGGCCCTTGAATGCCCGGGTAAACGCCTCATGGGAGGAGAAGCCGTAGTCCAGCGCGATATCCAACAGGCTCCGCTCGCTGTCCCGCACCTCCTGAACCGCCAGCGCCAGCCTCCGCCTCCGCAGATAGTCCCGGAAGGACAGGCCCGCGATATCCCTGAACTTCCTCGTAATATAGAACTCGGAGTATCCCAGCTTCTCCGCAAGCGCGCTCAGCGCAAGCTTTTCATCCTCATGGCGCTGGATAGCGGCGTCCACCTCGTCAACCATGAGCTGAATCTGCTTTCGCCATTCGTGCATGTCCCGTCATCCTCCTTTTGACCGTCCAGAGGCATCATAGCATATCATTGACCGGCCCGCTTGATCTGACTTGTCCACCGGCATCATAAAGGCCCGACTACGCGGGTCGGGCCGTCAGGATCGCTCCTGTTGAATGCGCTTTTATGCTTCCGGTTCCAGCAGGCCCAGATCGCCGTCCTTGCGCTGATAAAGGATATTGGTGCGCTCGGTCTCGACGTTGACAAAGGCGAAGAAGCTGTGCCCCAGCAGTTCCATCTGGATGATCGCGTCGTCCACGGACATGGGGCGAACCGGGAAGGTCTTGTGACGGACAACCTTGGGGCCGTCCTCCTCGGGGACTTCCTCCTCGATGTATTCGGGCAGCTCGGGCTTGAAGGCGTCCTCCCGCAGGCGCTTTTCCAGCTTGGTGCGGTGACGGTGGATCTGGCGCTCCATCTTGGCCAGCGCCTGATCAATGGCGAGGAACAGATTGTCCTGCTCGCGGGCTTCAGCGCGCAGAATCACGTTGCCGCTCATAGGGACGGTGATCTCCACCACGCGGCGGTCGTTCTTTTCCTTGCGCATGCGAACCTGCATCTCCGTGTCCGGCAGCAGGTAGCGGCTCATCTTATTGGTTTTCTTTTCGATGCGCTTGGTGATATTCTCGGTGACCTGCATGTTCTTTCCGTAAATCGACAGCTTCATAAATCAAACGGCTCCTTTCTCGATATGGGAAATGAAGCGCGTTGGCCGGTGTCACAGCCCCCGCAGAAGATGATGCGCCATGGGCACCACGTCCTCTCTGTTGATTGTATTGCAGATATTCGACGCTCAGGACAAAACTCCTTCTCGAAAATGTAAAAAAATATATTTTATTTTTCCAGCAAGCACAAATTCGGTCATTTGACATCCGCCGCGGATTCTTCTATAATGAAGCCACGGAAATGGGAGGTGTCCTTGTGGCGAAGATCGACTGGGGCGAAAATCTGGAACTGAAGATCAGCATGCTGCCGGAAAGCCCCGGATGCTACCTGATGAAGGACGCCGAGGGCACCATCATCTACGTCGGCAAGGCCGTCAACCTGAAAAACCGCGTCCGGTCCTACTTCCGCGACACGGCCCATACGCCCAAGGTCGCCGCGATGATCTCCCACATCGCCGACTTTGACGTGCTTTTGTGCGAGACCAACCTCGAAGCCCTGTGCCTTGAGTGCAACCTCATCAAGCTGCACAAACCCTACTATAATATTCTCCTCAAGGACGACAAGCATTATCCCTACCTGCGCGTCGACCTGAAGGAGCCCTTCCCCCGCCTGACCCTCGCCCGCAAGATGGAAAAGGACGGCGCGAAGTATTTCGGACCCTACATCGGCGCGACGGCGGTGCGGCAGGTCATCGACGCGGTGCGCAACGTCTTTCCCATCCGCACCTGCCGCAAGGAGCTGCCACTGAAAAACCCCAGCCGCCCCTGCGTCAACCACGAGATCGGCCGCTGCATGGCCCCCTGCGCGGGCAAATGCTCCGAGGAGGCTTACTGGGACATGATGGACGGCGTGCTGTCCTTTCTCGGCGGCGACTACAGGCAGGTGCTGGAGATGCTCCGGCGGGACATGATGGCCGCGGCGGAGAAGATGCAGTACGAGCGCGCGGCAGTGATCCGCGACCGCATCAAGGACGTGGAGGGCCTGCTGGAGCGGCAGATCGCCATCCAGACGGATCGGTCGGAGCAGGATATCCTCGCCATCGCGCAGGACGGCCTTGACGCGATGGTGCAGGTGGTCTACGTCCGCGGCGGACGAATGATCGGCGGCGACCATTTCGCGCTGCCCCGGGAAGGCTCCGAGAAGCCCGGCGACGTGCTGGCGTCCTTCATGACGCAGTATTACGAGGACGGCAATCTGGTGCCCCGCAACGTGCTGGCGCAGAACTTGCCCGACGGCTCCCGGGAGCAGCTCGAGCAATGGCTGAGGCAGCAGAAGGGCAGCGCGGTCACCCTGACCACCCCCAAGCGCGGCGAGAAGCACGACCTCGTTCTGCTGGCAGCGAAGAACGCCATGGACGCGCTGCAGAAGCGCAATGCCCGGGCACAGGTGCTGGAGGAGCGCACCACCGGCGCGGCGGCGGCGCTTGGCAAGGCGCTGGGACTGGACAAGGCTCCCCGGCGCATTGAGGGCTACGACATTTCCAACACGCAGGGCGTGCTGTCCGTGGCCTCCATGGTGGTGTTCATCGACGGCAAGCCCGCCAAGAAGGAGTATCGCCACTTCCGCATCAAGACGGTCGTGGGCGCCAACGACTTCGCCTCCCTCAACGAGGTGCTGGGCCGCCGGTTCAGCCACGGACTCGAAGAAAAGGCCGAGCGCGAGGCCAAGGGGCTCTCCCCCATCGGCGGCAAGTTCAGCGACCTGCCCGATCTGGTGCTCATCGACGGCGGCCCGCAGCAGCTCCGCTTTGCCCGTCAGGCTCTCCTTGATATGGGTGCGGAGGTGGCCATGTTCGGCCTCGCGAAAAAGCAGGAGGAGATCTTCCTGCCCGACCGGGAGGAGCCGATCCTGCTCGACCACCACACCCCGGAGCTGCACCTGATCCAGCGCATTCGCGACGAGGCGCACCGCTTCGGCATCACCCACCATCGGGCGCTGCGCGGCAAGGCGAGCATCCACAGCCAGCTCGAGGATATCCCCGGCATCGGCCCCAAGCGGCGCAAGGCGCTGCTCAAGGCGCTGGGCTCCCTCAAGGCCATCCGCGAGGCCACCGAGGAGCAGCTCCTCGCCATCCCCGGCATGAGCAAGCCCGCGGCCGAAGCCGTGCTGGCATGGTCGCAATCAAAGAGATAACAAGAGCGGCAGATTCGCCTCTGCCGCTCTTTTCATGCTCACAGCTCGCCCTGACTGAACTGCGGGTCGATCATGTCGCTGATGCCCGCCAGCAGCATCAGGATGCCCTGCACCCGGTGCGGAACGATGACATAGGTGCCCCGGATATGCTCGTCCTCCATGATGAGATCGGCGGCAATCAGCGGCTTCAGGTGATGATACACCTGCCCCGTCGAGGTAAAGCCGCATTCCCCCACAAGCTGGGCCACCGTGCGGGGCTTGTGCAGAATCGTCAGCAGCAGGTTCAGCCGGTCGGAGCTGCCGATGCACGCCAGCACCTTCTCCGCCGTGCCCTCCTCGATCAGCCCCAGCAGCGCGTCCGCGTTCACGTCGGCCCTGATCCATGTTGACTGCCGCCCGCCTGACGCGTACACACCCAGATAGGCCAGCCTGCCGCTGGAGCCGGATTCATTGCACTGATCTTCCAGCCTGTCCAGAATCGCCATGATGTTCGGGTCTTGGTGCATGCCGGGCATCTTCTGCACAGTCTCCTCACGGCTCATCTTGTGCACCTGCCCTGTCGGCAGGATTCCCTCCTGCGGCGGATGACTCCCTTGCGCTCGACCGGACAGCGCTTCTTTGATTTCCCGTATCTCCTGCTTCAGCTCGTCCAATTCCCTTTCAAAATCACGCTCCATACACTCAGCCTCCTTGCTTATTGTTTGTAATTCCGGATTTGCAAAATTATGATATCACGGATTTTCAAACTTGTCAATACATTTTCTTGATGCTTCATTGATTGCCAATCGACCTTCCTTCTGGTATACTGGAACCATTAAGCCGTCAGGAGGATTTCCATGCTCCCCACGATTCCAGACCATCTGCTGACCCTGCTGCGCGAGCAGTATGGTCCCGAGGAAGCCGAACGCATCACCGCAGGCTTTGTCCGCCGTGCCGTGACCCTGCGCGTCAACACCCTCAGGAGCAGCATCGGCGCTGTAACTGCCGCGCTCGACACGGCGGGCATCGCTTGGAAGCCTGTGCCGTGGTACGAAGAAGCGCTGATTCTTCCGGAGGCCCGTGAGGACGCCCTGCGCGCGCTGCCCATCTATGAGGAGGGCGGCGTGTATCTGCAGTCACTGTCCTCGATGATTCCTCCCCTGCTGCTCTGCCCGCAGCCCGGCGAGACCATCCTCGACATGGCCGCGGCCCCCGGCGGCAAGACCACGCAGATGGCCGCGCTTTCATGCAACGGAGCGCTGATCACCGCCTGCGAAAAGAACGCCATCCGCGCCGACCGGCTGCAGTTCAATCTTGACAGGCAGGGAGCGAAACGAGTCAGCGTCATGCGCGCCGACGCGCGGCAGCTCGACGATCTGTTCCGTTTTGACAAGGTGCTGCTGGACGCGCCCTGCTCCGGCAGCGGCACCATCATCATCGCTGAGGACGAGCCCCAGCGCCGCATGACCCCCGACTGGCTCCGCAAAACCGCCGCCACCCAGAAGGCACTGCTTCAAAAAGCCTTGAAGCTGCTCTCTCCGGGGCGCGAAATGGTCTATTCCACCTGTTCCATCCTGCGCATGGAGAACGAAGACGTGCTGAAAGCCGTGCTTCCCGGCGCAAGGGCGGAGATCGTGCCCGTCGAGCACGGGATGACGCAGCATCTGCCGCTATTGCCCGTGAGCATCCCCGGCACGCTGTGCGTCCGTCCCGACGCTCTGCACGAGGGCTTTTTTGCCGCAAGGATTCGCAAGCTGAAATAAGGAGGCCTTCCCCCATGACTGACCACACCGTACTGATCAACCAGATGCTGATTCTCGTTTTCTTTGCCGAGCTTTTCTCACTGCTGCATATCATCGCAGCCATCAGCCAGACCCGAAAGACGCGCTTGACCGGCAATTGGATGATGCTCACAGGCGGTCTGCTGCTACAACTGGCAGTAGCCCTGTGCATCACCGGCTCCCCGCTGGACTGGGAAGTCGCGCTGTTCGGCAGCCTGCTCGTCTGCCTGAACGCCCTGCTGAACGGACGCCGCTCCGGCAACCTGCACTGGCAGCACCACGCGGTGCGGGCAATCATCGCAGTCGGGCTGGTGGCTGGGTTCGCGCTGCTGTGATGCCGAAAAAGGTATAAAAAACCGGCTTGTCAGGTGCTGGCAAGCCGGTTCTTATTTTGCGGGTAACCAGAGACTTGCCCCAGCGGTTTAACGAATGGCAAACCCATCGTTGAAGCAAAGAGGTAGGTTGAAAACATGCAAAACGAAAGCGTTTCATCGCTGATAACGGCATTGGATGACGCGATAATGGTCGTCAGCAATATGCGACCACCGGACACGCTGATCATTATATGCATCGCCCAGCCACGCAGGCCGCCGATACAGATCAAAAGCCTCCTGACATTCTGAAAAACAGTGACGACAACACATCATTCAAACATACCATAAAACCATCGTATTCAGGACAGTTTTCCCGCATAACAACCATATTTTTGATTTATCAGATTATCCCCGCACAGTCCGTTTGTGTCGCTTGCCGCGATTGATCGTCCGGCGCTATCCGC
>JAFLST010000006.1:25071-52759 GCA_022510815.1 Christensenellaceae bacterium
CCCCGCACAGTCCGTTTGTGTCGCTTGCCGCGATTGATCGTCCGGCGCTATCCGCCGCATTTTTCATGCCCGCCGCTCGTAGGCTTTACAAACGCGAGAAGGGGTGAACCCGCATGGACGAATCCATTCGCCTGCGCTGTCTGGCTGTGGGGCAGTACATGATCCGCCACAGCGCGACCGTGCGCCGGGCAGCCGATGCGTTCGGCATCTCGAAATCCTCCGTGCACAAGGACATGTGCGACAGGCTACCGCTGATTGATCCCGCCATGGGACGGCAGGTCGCGGCGCTCATGCGCTACAACAAGGCCGTTCGGCATCTGCGGGGCGGCGCGGCGACGAGACGGCTCTACCGGGAGCGGCGGAATTCCCAATAAAGCTTGCATTTTCGGGAGAATCGGCTATACTGATATCATGGCAGGAGGTATCGGTATGGACGTGACCATCACCCCCGCAGAGATGAAAGCCCTTGAAAGGGATTACATGGACGAATCCGGCGTGCCGGGCGCGCTGCTGATGGAGCATGCCGCGCAGGGCGTGGCCGAGGCTTTGACGCGCCTTGCTCCCGTCAGCAGGGCGCTGTTCCTGTGCGGGCCGGGAAACAACGGCGGCGACGGCTACGCGGCGGCACGGCTGTGGCTCCATCGCGGCGGGCGCTCGGTGATCTGGGAGCTCACCGGAGAACCCCACGGCGACGCGGCCATGAACCGCGCGCTGGCCCTGCAGGCTGGCATTCCCATCGTCACGCTGGCCGATGCTCCCGACGCGCTGCCCGAATGCGGCGCAGTGGTCGACGCGCTCTTCGGCACGGGACTGAGCCACGCCATCGACGGCACGGCGGCAGCGCTGATCAGGCTTGTCAACGAAAGCGGCCTGCCGGTGGTCGCGGTGGACATTCCCTCCGGGCTGGACGGACTGACGGGCTGCGTTCGCGGCATCGCCATCCGGGCATCAGAGACCGTGACCTTCCACCGCCTCAAGCCGGGGCTTCTCCTGCGGGACGGCGCGGCACACGCAGGGAAGATCACCGTGCAGCCCATCCTGATTCCTGCCGACTATGGCGATATCGACGGTCTGCGCGTGCTGGCCCCGGCGGACATCGGACGGCTCATTCCGCCGAGAGCCGCGGACAGCCACAAGGGCACTTACGGCCGCTGCGTCATTCTGGCCGGGTCGCCGGGTATGGCCGGGGCTGCGGCTTTCTGCGCCTCCGCCTGCGTCAGGGCCGGAGCCGGGCTGACGACCATCCTCTGCCGCGAAAGCCTGCTTGCCACACTGCAGACCCTCGTGCCCGGCGCGATGTGCCTGCCCCTGCCCGAGCGCAACGGCTGCCTGCTGCCCGAGGCCGAGGAGATCGCGGCGAACGCGCTGTCAACGGCAGCGTCTGCCTGCATCGGCCCGGGGCTGGGACAGGCCCTCGATCTGCTGCCGCTTCTGCGCACCTTCAGCGAGGCGGAATGTCCTGTCGTCTGGGACGCGGACGCGCTCAATCTGCTGGCCGATCATGACAGCCTGCTGCCCCTGCCCGAGCATCACGTCATCACCCCGCACCCCGGCGAGGCGGCCCGGCTGATCGGCGCAACCATCCCGGAGCTTCTCGAAGACCCGCTGGCGGCGCTGGACAGCCTTCACGACCTCTGCGGCTGCACGGTACTGCTCAAGGGCGCACGCACGCTGGTCACCGACGGCATCGTCAGCTACGCCAATCTCTACGCCTCCCCCGCGCTGGCTAAGGGAGGCAGCGGCGATGTGCTGGCGGGTATCCTGACAGCTCTCATGGCCCGGAACGCAGCGGACTCCGCCAAGACGGCCGCATTGGCTTCGCTGATCCACGGCATGGCAGGCATCCGGGCGGAGAAGCTCCACGGCGAAAACTGCGTCATGCCACAGGAGCTCATTGGCTGCATCCGGCTGGACTCGCTGGCTTTTCCTTGAAAATCGGCCCCTCCGGCAGGGATAACACCCTCCCGCAGCGAATGAATAAAGTTGGTGCATTAAGCGCCGTTTGATTAAAATATGCAGTCGCGCAAAGGCGCGGAAACGGAGAGATGTGCTATGGCCAAGAAGAATGCCGCCTGTCCCCGGGTTGATATCGGCGGACAGGCCGTGATGGAAGGCGTGATGATGAAAGCGCCCGACGCCATCGCGATCACGGTGCGCCGCCCGGACGGCACCATGGTCGTCAAGCGGGACGAGTATGTGCCCCTGTCCAAGAAGCATCCTTGGATGGGCTGGCCCTTTGTGCGCGGCGTAGTGAACATGGTCAACATGCTGGTGATGGGCATGTCCACGCTGGAGGCCTCCACCCAGATGCTCGGCGTGCTGGACGAGGAGCCCACCAAGTTCGAGAAGTGGCTGGCGGACAAGCTGGGCAAGAATGTCGACAAGGTGGTCATGGGCGTAGCGATCGTGCTGGCCGTGTGCCTGTCCGTGGGCCTGTTCATCATGATTCCGGCGGGCGTGGAGAGCGGCGTGATGGCGCTGGGCATGCCGGGTATCGGCGCGACGCTGATCGGCGGCCTGACCAAGATCATCCTGCTCATGGGCTACATGGTTCTCTGCGCCTTCGTCCCGGACGTGCGCCGCACCTTCCAGTATCATGGCGCGGAGCACAAGACGGTCTACTGCCATGAAGCCGATCTGCCCCTGACGCCCGAGAATGCCGCGCCCTTCACGACACTGCATCCCCGCTGCGGCACAGCCTTCCTGCTGATCGTGTTTATCATCAGCGTGCTGACAGCGACAATCTTCTCGGGCATCCGCGTGTTCGCGCTGCGGTTCCTGCTGCACCTGCTGATGCTGCCCATCGTCACCGGCGTGAGCTACGAAGTGCTCAAGGGGCTGGCCCATGCGGATAACCCCGTCACCCGCGCCCTGCGCTGGCCCGGCATGCAGATGCAGCGCCTGACCACCCGCCAGCCTGATAACGGCATGCTGGAATGCGCCATCGTCTCCATGAACGTCGCGCTCTCCGGCCTGCCCGAAAACGCTCCCAAGACCCCCGAGGGCTGGGTGATGCTGAAATCCTACAAGGAGTCCGAGCCCGGCTACGTCTTCCCCGCGGAGACGTCGGAAGCTCAGGCATGACCCCCCGCGAGCTGATTCGGCGGACAGCGACGGCCTTTCGCGCGGCAGACGTGCCCGACCCCGAGGTGGACGCGTCGCTGCTGCTGAGCGGCCTCACCGGCAAACCGCCGCTTTTCCTGCGAACCGACGACTGGACAGCGCTTCCCGAGGACGTGCTGTCCGCTTTTGATGCGCTGGCGAAGCGCCGCCTGACCCGGGAGCCGCTGCAGTACATCCTGCAGGAGCAGAGCTTTCTCGGGCGTTCGTTCCATGTGGACGGGCGCGTGCTCATTCCCCGGCCGGAGACGGAGCTGTTAGCGGAGCGCGCCATCGACGCGCTGCATGAAAAAGGCCCCGGCGCCGTGGCGCTCGACCTGTGCTGCGGCAGCGGCTGCATCGCCGTCTCAATGGCGCTGGCAGCGCCCCATGCGATCGTGCACGCCTGCGACCTGTCCGACGGCGCACTGGCCGTCACCTGCCGCAATGCCGAAGCGCTGGGCGCGTCCGTGACCCTGCATCAGGGCGACCTGCTAAATGCGGTCAGCAACCTCACCTTCGATGTGATCGTCAGCAATCCGCCCTACATCCCGACGGAGGACTGCGCATCCCTGCAGGAGGAGGTCATGCGGGAGCCGTCAATGGCGCTGGACGGCGGCGCGGACGGACTGGATTTTTACTGCCGCATCGCCCGGGAGGCACCCGCGCGCCTGAACCCCGGCGGCCTGCTGCTGCTGGAGGTTGGGCACGATCAGGCGGCGGCGGTGATCCGGCTGCTGGAGGACGCGGGATTCAGGCATTGCCGGGCGCACGAGGATTATCAGCACATTCAGCGCATGATAGAAGCGCACGCTTAACGGAGGCTGCATGTTCGAGAAATTCGAGTGGATACAGGAGCGGTACGAGGAGCTGTCCGAGGCCATCGTCCAGCCGGAGACCATCGCGGACACGGCAAAGTATCAGGCGCTGCTCAAGGAACGCGCGAGCCTCGAGCCGCAGGTCACGGCATGGTCTGCCTATCGGGAGCTGCTGCGGCACATTGACGAAGCCCGGGAGATGCTCTCCGACCCCGACCTTGCCGAGGTGGCGCAGGCCGAGCTGACCGAGCTGGAAGCCCGCCGCGAAACCCTCGAGCAGGAGCTGCGGCTTCTGCTGCTCCCCCGCGACCCCAACGACGATCACAATGTCATCATTGAGATCAGGGCAGGCGCGGGCGGCGAAGAGGCCGGGCTGTTCGGCGCGGTGCTGCTGCGCATGTACAGCCGCTATGCCGAGCGCCATGGCTTCAAGGTCGAACCCATCTCCAGCAGCACGACCGAGCTGGGCGGCGTGAAGGAAGCCGTCATCAGCCTCGTCGGGCAGGGCGCGTTCTCCCGCATGAAATACGAGAGCGGCGTGCACCGGGTGCAGCGGGTGCCCGTGACCGAGGCCAACGGCAAGATTCAGACCTCCACCTGCACCGTCGCCGTGCTGCCTGAAGCCGAGGAAGTTGACCTGCACATCGACCCCAAGGATTTGCGCGTCGACGTGTACCGCTCCACGGGCCACGGCGGCCAGTGCGTCAACACCACCGACAGCGCCGTGCGCATCACGCACCTGCCCACGGGCGTGGTGGTCACCTGTCAGGATCAGAAATCGCAGCTCAAGAACCGCGACAAGGCCATGCAGGTGCTGCGCACGCGCCTCCTCGAGCAGATGCGTTCCGAGAAGGACGCGGCCTACGCCGAAAATCGCCGCATTCAGGTTGGCACCGGCGACCGCAGCGAGCGCATCCGCACCTACAATTTCCGCGAAGGCCGGGTGACCGACCACCGCATCGGCCTTGTACTCTACCGCATTGCAGACATTGTCGACGGCGACCTTGACGAGATCATCGACTCCCTGCGCCGCGAGGAGCAGGCCGAGCTGCTGCGTTCAGGGAGCGTCATGTAGGGACGGCAGATGCGCTGCCCTGCAACCCCGCCAAAGGGTCTTCGACCCTCTGGACACCCTTTTCGCGATGAAGATCATCGCCTTTAGCCTTGAAGAGGTACCTATGAAGACACAAGTGCTCAAACCCACGGATGAGGCGCTCCGGCTTGCCGCTGATTTGCTGCGCGCTGGTCAGCTTGTCGCGTTCCCCACGGAGACGGTGTACGGGCTTGGTGCCAACGCCCTTGACAGCGCCGCCGTGCCGGGCATTTTCGCGTCGAAGGGCCGGCCCGCGGACAATCCGCTGATCGTGCATATCCATGACAGGAAGCAGCTCGACGGCTTATGCCGGACAAACGACAATGCCCTCAAACTGATGGAGGCCTTCTGGCCGGGGCCGCTGACGCTCATCATGCCGCGAAAGCCCGCCGTCCCTGACGCTGTCACCGCCGGGCTGGAAACCGTGGCGGTGCGCATGCCGTCGCACCCTGTGGCTGCCCAGCTGCTCAAGGCCTGCGATCTGCCCATTGCCGCGCCCAGCGCCAATCGCTCCGGGAAGCCCAGCCCGACCACAGCCAAGCATGTCTTTGACGACATGGACGGGCGGATCCCGCTGATACTTGACGGCGGCAGCTGCGACGTGGGGCTGGAATCCACCGTCGTGGACATGAGCGGCGACGTACCCTGCATCCTGCGGCCCGGCGGCGTGACGAAGGCCATGCTGGAGGCCGTCATTGGCGACGTCACCGTGGCGGGCAGCGTGCTTCGTCCCCTGCGGCCCGATGAGACGGCCCTTTCCCCCGGCATGCGCTACAAGCACTACGCGCCGACAGGGCAGGTCACGCTGGTGGAAGGCGACGAGGATGACGTGGTGGCGGCGCTGGCGCTTCTGCATCAGCAGGCCGTTCAATCCGGTCAGACGCCCTGCGTCATGTGCTTCACGGAGCATGCCGCCGCGCTGCGCGACTGCCACCCCCACGACATCGGCAGTCGGGACAATCCCGCCGAGGTAGCGCACAGGCTGTTCGATACCCTGCGCCGTCTTGATGACGAAGGCATGGACGCTATTTTCAGCGAGGTTATGCCGCCGGAAGGCGTCGGACTGGCCGTGATGAACCGCCTCGGCCGCGCAGCTGGCTTCCGCAGCGTACAGGCCCGCGATGTGCTGAGGGCGGAGGCAACTGCTCCATGACCATCAACGATCTGCTGCTTGTCAATTACTGCCACCGAAGCTGCACGCCTTTGCGGAACATCATGCGCCTGCCGAAGGAACAGGCCTTCGCCCTTGCCCGCGAGCTGGCGGAGCAGAACCGGGACACCACAGCGTTCTACAGGTTCGCGGACTTCGAGCATTACTACCCCGAGCGACTGCGGACGGACGCGCTGCTGCATGCCCGCTTCATTGCGCTCGGCGGCAGGCCAGCGCAGACGCATCCGCTGTCCTTCGTCCTGCAGGGCAGCGACTATCTGGACGGCTGGTTTGACCACGGCACCGTCACCTCGATACCGCTCAGCCGCATCCCTGCGGAGGCCGTCAGCTTCACCTTGGGCGACAGCATGGCTTCGCTCAAGCGGAACGGCGGGCTGACCATGCTCTCGAAGGACATGCTCTTTCAGACCATCAGGGCCTTTGACGGCGCGCCGGAGGACTTTCTGGCAGACGCCGTGAAACGATATCATTACATCGAGGCGCAGGTGTGGGACGACGCCTGCCTCGGCCTGTAACAAACGCCCCTCCTGATCTTCAGGAGGGGCGTTTTTCGTGCTCCTTTTCCCGGTGCAGCGCCTTGGCGGCCAGCAGCAGAAAGCACCCGCCGCCCAGCAGAGGGTACAGCCCGTCCACTGCCCCGGAAAAGCCCAACAGCGCCACCAGCGCGGGCAGGCACAGGAGCCAGCGCCGTTTCAGCAGGGCCTGCAGACCCCGCAGACAGGCCACCAGCGTTGTAAGCACCGCCAGATACAGCGACAGCGCGCCCAGCAGCATGCCCCAGCGGCCCCAGTAACCCAGCAGCTCGACAAAGGGCAGCGCCGCGCCGAGCAGCGCCGGATGCCGCAGCAATACGCCGTTGCCCAGCGCCAGCAAGGCCCCGAGAATCAGGCTGACCCGGCGCACGCATCGCCGCCTTTCCTGCTCCGTCAGCGCAGCGGCCGTTTCATCCAGCACAGGCGAGGCCAGCGCGACGTTAAAGCCCCCGTAGCACAGGCCCCGCAGCAGGCTCGACGGCAGCGCGGACAGGCCCGGCGCGTCCTCCACCCACACGCCGCGCAGCCGGGGCATCGTCAGCCCCAGCGCCATCACGCCGATCAGGCAGACGGTCAGCGCCCGGCTGATCGCGCTCAACCCTGACAGCCTGCGTTCGCTCAGCCACCACGCCAGACACAGCGTCGAGAGCATGCCCATCCAGTAAGCACCGTGCAGCGGCATCGTCAGGGCCGCGATCTCCCCCGCCCCGGCCAGCATCACGCCGCCTGTTGCCGCCAGCAGCGCGATGAACATCCCCTGCCACACCCGACCGGGCCATCGGTCGCGCCACGGTTCAGGCACCCCCGGCGAGCGCATCGCGCCAAGGCTGATCCACGCGATGGCAGCCACCGCCGCGGCCACGGCCAGCCAGCTCCAAACCCCGTAACGGCTGAAGAACGCCGCGACCTCCCGTCCCGACGCAAACCCCGCGCCGATGACCGCGCCAACCACCGCCCATGCCGACGATCCCATCCCTTCAGCACCCCCAGACGAAAAGGGCGGCGTGCCCCCACCATGAGCGACGCCGCTTCGAGCTGCCTTATCCGCACTCCTGCGCGCAACGGTGCCAGACCACGACACCCTGCCCCGTCTTCGGTTCGCCGGACAGCTCGGGGTTCAGCTCGCGAATGCTCTGGGCAGGCACCCGGTAGCGCCGGGCGATATCCCACAGCGTCTCGCCGGGCTGGGTGAAGTAGAGCACGATGCTCCCATCCGGCTCCTCGGCGGACACGGTCTGCGCGTCAGTCACCAGCCGCACGGTCTCGGTCTGCATGCCGCAAACGGTCAGGTGCATGATGTATTTCATCTCGACCCGGTCGGAGGTGATCGCCGTCACATCCACGTCGCCTGCGGTCAGGGTGACAAAGTCATCCTCACCCGCCTGCGCCGCGAAGGTCAGCTTGAAGGGCTCCTCTTGGAAGACCGTCACCGGGGCCTCGGAATCATCGGTCATGTACAGCAGGGTGATCTCCAGCATGCCCTCCACCGTCAGGCGGCCGCCGAGCTGCTCGCGCCCGGTCACCACGGGAGAGACGAAGCCGCACAGCACGCCGCGCACCGCCGGGGAGCCCTCCGGGAGCATCAGCATCACCTTGCCGCTCTCGGCGACCTGCGTGCTGTTATCCTCCACGCGGCAGTTCACGTCACGGGTGGTCAGGCTCAGGTCGTCGCCGTCGGTGGTATAGGCGTCGGAGAGCACCGTGACGGTCTCCTTGCGGTCCGACCAGCCCGTCAGGCCCAGCAGCACTTCCGCCCGCAGGGTACGGTCGCCCTCGCCCGCGTCCTGACTGACCACCGCCACGTCCTTCACGCGCACGCGGCCCTCCAGCGTATCGCCGGACTCTCCCGCCAGATCAACGGACTGCTCGAAGGGCACCGTGTGCCGCGTGATGACCACCGGCTTACCCGGCAGGTTCGACGCATGCACCGCCTCCAGCTGCACCGTGCCGCTCAGGCCCACGCGACCCAGTCCGCCGGTCACCTCGGTCACCTGCGGCAGCGCCGTGGCGTACAGCGTTTCGCGGATTTCCATGCCCGCGGGCAGCTCAAACTCCTCTCGCAGCAGCACGTCGCCCGTGCCGCTGGAAACGGTGCGCTTCAGGTCAATTTGACGGGTCTTGAGCTCCACGCCCTCCACGCCTGTCAGGCCCGTGAGCGCCTCCACCGGCTGCTGGGACAGGGCCCGGCCGCTGATCTTGAGGATCGCCCGCATCGTCATCCGTCCGCCCCGCGCGCTGGCCTCCACATGCTCCACCACCGCGTCCAACTGGCACTGGCTCTTGGGCGCCGCGCCGGGCAGGTCCATCAGGTGGGTAAAATCCGCGCTGGCCTCGATGGCGCTCACCTTGCCCGGATCGCCCTGCGTGTACAGCGCGTGGAACACCACTTTCCCTGTCATGGAGGCCCTCTCCTGCATCGCCTCCACGTTCTCGATCACCGCCATGCCATCCGCCGCCAGCACATGCGCCTCCTCGCGCAGACCGCCCGGCAGCGTAATCTCTCCTTCAACCACCGCCTGACTTTGTCCTGCCCCGGCGGGCTGTTCCATCTGGATGCTTTCCTTCATCAGCCGCAGCTCCATCACGCTCGTCCTCCTTGCACGGTTTCTGTGGGGAGTCTATGAGCACCCGCCAGCGGGTAGAACCGGCTTATCCATCGTCTTCTTCCCGTATCCTCATCAAATTCTCATTTTCAGCGCTTTGCAGAGCGCAACATTTGTGATATAATGGATTCACGCGCTCATGCGCGGTTTTCAATCGTCAAAGCGGTGCTTTCCGCGCACAGGCATTGCGCGGCGACGGCCGGTGGGATATCATGAACCCGTAAGGAAGGGATGCCTATGGCAAAGCTCAAGGATCAGAAGCGGCTGAAGAAGGGCCGCAAAGCCAGAGCGATCAGCTTTGGAACCATCGCGCTGCTTTATGCGCTGCTATTTCCGCTCTACCGCCTGTCCGACCTGCTCCTGTGCGGCGCGCTGGCGCTGGTGGTGAGCAAGGTGGTGGGCATCATGGGACAGGGGCTTGATCTGACCACCCATAACAAGCCGCAGCCCGGTGAGAAGGCGGCGGTCCCCGTGGAGGAGATTCCGCTCTCCGGCGACAGCACCGCCGACGCGGTCATCGCCAAGGGACAGGATATCCTGCACCAGATCCGCGCGGAGAACGACGCGATCGCCGACGAGGTGCTCTCCGGGCAGATGGACGAGCTGGAGCGGCTGTGCGCGCAGATTTTCAAGACCGTCGCGGAGAAGCCGAACAAGGCCCCTCAAATCCGCAAGTTCATGAACTACTACCTGCCCACGACGATGAAGATGCTGGCCTCCTACCGCACGATGGACAGCCGGGGCGTATCGGTGACCGACATGACCCACGCCCGCTCGGAAACCATCCGCGGCATGAACATGATCCTCACCGCCTGCCAGAAGCAGCTTGACAATCTCTACAAGGACACCATGCTGGACGTATCCACGGACATCGACGTGCTGGAGCAGATGCTCAAGCGCGACGGCCTGACCGACGGCGAGTTCTCGAAGGACGCCACCGCCGCAGCCGCCCAGATGAACGCCACCCGTCCCCCGGTGCTGAATACGCAGTCGTCGGCCGACGACGATTTTGTCTCCTTCTACAGCCAACAGCGCAACAGCAAAGAATGAGGAGGTTACCACGATGAGTGAACTGAACAACGGCATGCCCCTTCTGTCCCTGACGCCCGAAGTGCCCGAGCCCGCCGCTCCTGCCGCCGAGCCGGAGTCCTCCATCCAGCAGCAGCCTGCCCAGCAGGCCGCGCCCCGGCTTGACGACAGCCAGCTCACCCCGGCCGAGCGTCAGGCCATCGAGGACTTCCTCACCAAGCTGGACGTGACCAATCCCGACCATGTGCTGCTCTTCGGCGCGGACGCGCAGAAGAAGATCGCCGACTTCTCCGACACGGCGCTGGAGGCCGTCCGCACGCAGGACACCGGCGAGGTCGGCGACATGCTGGCGAATCTGGTCACGCAGCTCAAGGGCTTCGAGGCCGACGCGGAGGAGCCCAAGGGCCTTCGCAAGCTCTTCGCAGGCGCGGAAAACCGCATTCAGCGCATGACCGCCAGCTTCAACAAAGTCAGCGGCAACGTGGAGAACATCGCCAACTCGCTGGAGGGCTATCAGGCGCAGCTCCTCAAGGACGTGGCCATGTTCGACCGGCTCTATGACCAGAACAGCGCCTATTTCCGGCAGCTCACGCTCTACATCATCGCCGGCGACGAGAAGCTGGCCCGCATCCGGGAAGGCGAGCTCAAGGAGCTGATGGCCAAGGCCGACGCTTCCGGCGACGCGCTGGACGCTCAGCTTGCCAACGATCTGGCCGCCCAGTGTGACCGCTTCGAGAAGAAGCTGCACGACCTGAAGCTGACCCGTCAGGTGTCCATGCAGATGGCCCCGCAGATCCGCCTGCTGCAGAACAACGACAGCCTGCTGGTGGAGCGCATCCAGTCCACGCTCTCGAACACCCTGCCCCTGTGGAAGAGCCAGATGGTGCTCGCCCTTGGCCTCCATCACAGCCAGCAGGCGCTCAAGGCGCAGACCGCCGTCACCAACATGACCAACGAGCTGCTCCGCAAGAACGCCGAGACCCTCAAGATGGGCACCATCGAGACGGCCAAGGAAGCCGAGCGCGGCATCATCGACCTCGAGACGCTGGTGCACACCAACCAGAGCCTCATCGACACCATCAACGAGGTCATGGCCATCCAGCGCGACGGTCACACCAAGCGCATCGAAGCCGAAAAGACCCTCTATCAGATGGAGGGCGAACTGAAAAAGAAGCTGCTGGAAACCAATATTGGATAATCCTCGGGAGGTTGCGCGTCCATGAAGAAAGCTCTGCTCAATGTGCTCTGCGGCATCCTGTGCGCGGCGCTGATCATCAGCGCAGTGTCCATCGGTGCTGTGCGCGGGTGGCAAAAGGAGCGTGAAAAGGCTCTGACAGCCCTGTCCGGCGAACTGTCCGAGGGGCTTGAGGAGCGCGCCATAGACGCGGCCAACCTGACCGTTGTCGTTTCGCGGCATCTGGACGCATCGGATGAGAGGCTGGCACAGCTGCAGGAGCTGCGGCTCCTCCTGACCAACCATGCGTCAAGCCCTGACGTGCTGATTCAGGCCGACGCCGATCTGACGGCGCTGGCCCAGTCGCTGGGTCAGTCGCTGCCGGAGCTTGCCAGCGTGCAGGCCTCCGCGCGGGATCAGGCTTATATCAGCACGCTGACCCGCACGCTGGGCGAGACCACCGGCATCGGCAATGCCTATGAGTCGTTGGCCCGTGGCTTCAACAACCGCCTCGTCAACTCCCCCACCGGGTGGATCGCGCGGCTGTTCGGCGTGTCGCTGATTGATGTGGAGTAGAGGAGGTGCCGTCCATGAAAAGGGTATTCTGCCTGCTGCTGGCGGCGCTTCTGTGCCTGCCGACAGCCATCGCATTGGCTGGTCCGCGCTATCCCGACAAACAGGGAGCGGTCACGGACGCCGCGGCGGTGCTCTCAGCCTCCACGGTGCAGGACCTGCGCAAGCTGGCTGAAGAGTTTCATGATGAGGACACAGCGGAGCTCTACGTCGCCACGGTGGACTTTCTTGACGGCTGGACGCTGTCCGAGTACGCGGCAGGGCTGCGGGAAAAGTGGTGGCTTGGCGATAACGACCTGCTGCTGCTCATGGTTGTCGGCGAGGATAAGTTCGGCTTCTTCGGCGGCAGCTATGTGAACAGGAAGCTGTCCACCAGTGCGCAGCAGAAGCTGCTCTCCACGAGCTTTGAGGCTCCATTCCTGCGGCAGGACTACGACGGCGCGATTGCCGCGCTGATGCCCGCGCTGGCCACGGAGGTCGGCAAGGCATGGAATGAGAGCATCGACATCTCCGGGCTGTTCGGCACGGTGAGCGCCTCATCCCTGTTCACGGAGCATGACTGGCTTGTCCGGCCCGTGGAGCATGTATACAACATCGAGCGGCATGTCGAGCGCTTCGCTGAAAGCGCCATTGATACCGGCTTCTCGCTGGGCAAGGTCATCCTGACGGTCTTCCTGCTTCTCGTTATCTTCGGCAACCGGGGAAAGCGCCGGGGCCGCGAGGGATGCGGCTGCGGGTGCATGCCCTTCAGCTCGCTGCTGGCCGGCTGGGGACTCTGGAAGCTCTGGAAAAAGTGAAAAAGCGTGTGTCCGACGGGGCTGTTTTTGCCTCGCCGGGCCCCTTTGTTTCCCAAGGAAGAAAACCCTGTCATGATTCGTTGAATGGAGGGAGATGCGTGCGCGTGATCGGCCTGACAGGCGGCATTGCCTGCGGCAAATCGACCATCAGCGCAGCCCTGCGGGAGATGGGCGCGGTCATCATTGACGGCGACGTGCTCTCCCGGGAGCTGACGGTCCCCGGCGGCCCCGCGCTGCCCGCCATCCGCGAGCAATTCGGCGACGGCGTGTTTCTCCCGGACGGCGTCCTTGACCGCAGGGCCCTTGGCGCGGTGGTCTTCGGCAGCGATCAGGCGCGCGAATGCCTCGACGGCATCATGCAGCCCATGCTCCGGCGGATGATCCTCGAGGGCATCGAGAACGCCCGGGCATCCGGCGCAGCCCTGTGCGTGCTGGACATGCCGCTGCTCTACGAGGCCGGTCTGGACGTGCTCTGCGACCGGGTCTGGTGCGCGTGGATTCCGCGGGAGACGCAGATTGCGCGCCTGATGGCGCGGGACGGCTTCACCTGCGACGAGGCTGAGGCCCGGCTCCGCAGCCAGCTCCCCGCCGAACAAAAAGCCGCCCGCGCCGATGTGGTGATTGACACAAGCGGCGCCATTCAGTACACTATGGACAGGCTCCCCACGCTTTTCCAAGAGGAACTGCGTCAGGATGTCTGACCCAGCCACAGGAGGCCCCCATGGACGTATCCCCCACCCCGACCAACCGGCAGCGAAGCCGGCGTTCTGACCGTTATCGTGAGGAAAGCGGCGTCGCGCCCTCCAGCGAACTCATGCAGCGCACGGCCCCCGAGGCCCCGCCGAAGCCCTACTATGTGCCCACGCCGCCACCGATCTACGACGAGTCCGCAGCGCCATCAAAACCCCGGTCTTCCCGCGCAAAGAATGCCGTGCCCAAGGCCCCAAGCCCCTCGCGCGCGCCTGTCATGATGGACGAGCCTGCCCTCGCCGTGGAGGAGGCCGCGCCCGCCCGCATGCCGTGGCAGCTCGTGACCGCGCTGGTGCTCACCTTCCTGCTGGCGCTGGGGCTCATCACGGCGCAGGCCCTCATGCAGGCCTACCTCAAGACGCAGGCGGACGAGCGCGAAGCCGCGCATCAAAGGCTGCTGGACTACTATCATGTTCAGGAATCCGCGGACGGCGCCGCGCGCATCACTTATCAGGGGCTCATTGAGCAGTACGCCAACGCCTGCAACCTGCAGCCCGCCTACGTTGCCGCCATCATCCGCAACGAGAGCTCCTTCCGCACGGACGCGGAGTCCAGCGTGGGTGCCCGCGGGCTGATGCAGCTCATGCCTGACACAGCCGAATGGATCGCAGGCAAGCTGGGCATCCGCTCCTTCAGCTTTGACACCATGTATGACGCCGAGACGAATATCCGCTTCGGCACATGGTATCTGAACTACCTTTCCAATCTGTTCCGCGGCGATCCGGTGCTCGTCACCGCCGCCTACCACGCGGGACAGACCACTGTGACACAATGGCTGTCGAACCGCTCCATGTCACCGGATGGCAGAACCATCCCCCTTGACAACCTGATGGACGGCCCGACGAAGACATACGCAGGGAGAGTGACGCAAGCATATGGCATCTATCAGGCATTGCTTTACCCCGATGAGCCGCTTCCGGAAGGCGTTGTCACTGCTGATGGCACTGACGCTCCTGCTGCCGCTCCTACTTCCTTCATCCAGCGCTAAAGCCTCCAATGTCGACGACAGCCTCGTCGTGGGCATCCAGTCCAACAAGACGACCGTTATCCGCCCGCTGGAGCCGCAGGAGCGCGACATGATGAGCATCTACGACCTCGTCTATGAGACGCTGATTGTCATCGACGACAATTATCTGCCTTCTCCCGGCGTGGCGGAGAGCTGGGAGATGAGCAGCAACGGCCGCACATGGACCTTCAAGCTGCGCACCAGCACCTTCTCCAACGGCACGCCTCTGACGGCCAATGACGTAGTCGCGACGGCGCAGGCTATCCTTGCCCGGGCCAATAACGAAAACGGCGACAAAGGGTATTACGCGAACCTGAGCTACTTCGTCGACCGCATCACCGCCAAGGATGACGCCACCGTCGAAGTGCGTGCCAAGTCGGAAAGGGCCTACTGGGGCCTGCTCTATGCCATGACCTTCCCCATCCTGCCCGCCGGCTGGGCCAATTCGGACAACCCGCCTGGCTCCGGCGCATACATGATCGACATGTTCAACCCCATGGAGAGCCTGTCGCTCGTGCCCAATCCACACTGGTGGCAGAACGCGCCGCAGGTCAAGCGGATCATGGTGCAGATGAACAACACCCAGCAGGCCGTTATCGAGGACTATGAGTATGCGCGGGTGCAGACCATCTTCACCCGGGCCGTCGCGGCGGCGCAGTATAAGTCCGGCACCACCTCGCTGGCGCTGGACTACCGCACCAATCAGCTCGAGACCCTGCTGATGAATCAGTCCTCATGGAAGCTCAGCAGCCTTGGGGTTCGCCGGGCAATCCGCTTTGCCATCGACGTGGACCGCATCGCCAACAATGTCTACATGGGCATGGTGCTGCGCACGGACACGCCGATGATCTCCGGCACATGGATGTACAACGATACGCTGTCGAGCTACTTCCGCACCGACCTCGAGGAGGCCCGCCGCCTGCTGGAGGAGGAGGGCTGGAACGACATTGACGACGACGGCTATCTCGAGAAGGCCCGCGACGGCAAAACGGAAAAGCTGACCCTGCGGCTGGATTACTATGAGGAGCCGGACAACAGCGTGCGCGTAGAGGTCGCTAACTTCATCGCCGACGCGCTGGCACAGATCGGCATTCAGGTCACCATCAGCGCCCGGGCGCTCTCGGATGTGTCCCAGCGGCTCTCGGCGGGCAATTTCGATCTGGCGCTTGTCTCCTATGCCATGGATACCTGCCCCGATCCCGGCTTCCTGCTGATGAAGGGCAACACCGGCAATTATGGGCGCTACCGTTCCGACCGCATGGACACCCTGTGCAAGGAGCTGCGGAAGGCGACCTCCCAGCAGGAATTCCAGCAAAAGCTCCTTGAGATTCAATCGCAGTTCGCCGAGGACTGCCCCTTCATTTGCCTGTTCTACCGGGCAGGTGCAGTGCTGACCCGGCGGATGTACACCACCGTGCGCGACGTGCGGGAGCTACACCTGCTCAAGGGCATCGAATCGTTCAGAACCTATTGATAAAGCAAAGGATGACCGTTATGGATTGGATTGAACTGACCGTACACACCACCACCGAGGGCGCGGATATCGTCTCGGAAGCGCTGATTGCAGAGGGCGCTACGGGCACCATGGTTGAAGACCGCGCCGACATTCCCGACCCGGACAAGCCCAACGGCTACTGGGAGATTATTGACCCGAACCTGATCGACTCGCTGCCCGAGGACGTGGTGGTGCACGCGTGGTTCGAGCCGGACAGCCGCTTTCCCGACCGGATGCAGGCTCTCAGCAGCCGCCTTGAGGCGCTCAAGGGCCTCGATCTCGGCCTGCCTCTGGGAGCGCTGACCATTCAGACACAGAACGTGCGCGACGAGGACTGGTCGGAGGTGTGGAAGCAGTTCTACAAGCCCTTCCGCGCCGGAAAGAGCCTTGTGGTCAAGCCGACATGGGAGCCCTATGAGGCGCAAAGCGGCGACAGAATCATCGAGATCGACCCGGGCATGGCCTTTGGCAGCGGCACCCACGAGACCACGGGCATGTGCCTTGAGCTGCTGGAGGACGTGATGAAGGGCGGCGAGCGCGTCATCGACGTGGGCACCGGCAGCGGCATTCTGGCCATCGGCGCGGCGCTGCTGGGCGCGAAGGACGTGCTGGCCATCGACATCGACCCGGTGGCCGTGCGCGTGGCGAAGGAAAACGTCGCTCACAATCATCTGGAGGACAGGGTGCGCGCCGTGGAGGGCAACCTGCTGGCCTCCTCCGACGGCATGTGCGAGCTGTGCGTGGCCAACATTATCGCCGACGTGATCTGCATGTTCGCCGCGCCGCTCTACGATCACATCGTCCCCGGCGGACTGTTTATCTGCTCCGGCATCATCAAGGAACGGGAGCAGGACGTGGTTGACGCGCTGACCGCCGCCAACTATGCTATCCTCGAGATTCGCCGCAAGGGCGAGTGGGTGGCAATGCTGGCCCGGAGGCACGACTGATGCACCGTTTTTACGCCGACAAAAACCGACTCTCGGTCGGTATGGCTTATCTGACGCAAGAGGACGCCCGGCATGCGACGCGGGTGTTGCGCATGGCTCCCGGCGAACAGGCGGAGATTTTCCTGAATGGTAGTCGCTTTTTAGGTGAGATCTGCGAGATCGCGGGCGACGACGTTGCCCTTCGGCTGGTATCGGAGCTGCCTTCCACGGAAGCGCGGCTGCGGGTAACGCTCTATCAGGGCCTTCCCAAAGCCGACAAGATGGAGCTCATTATTCAGAAGGCCGTTGAGCTGGGCGCGGAGGCCGTTGTGCCTGTCGCCATGAGCCGCTGCGTGGTGCGCCTTGACGAGCATGACGGACGCAAAAAGCAGGAGCGCTGGCAGAAGATTGCCCGGGAAGCCTGCAAGCAGTCGGGTCGCTGCCTGATGCCGCGGGTGGACGCCCCCATCCCCTTCCGTGAACTGCTGAACCGCCTGCAGGGCCACGACGCGGCGATTGTCCCGTGGGAAGACGCCCGGGGCTACAGCCTGAACCAATTTCACCGTGAGCACCCGGATATCGCGAGCCTCGCGGTGGTCATCGGCCCCGAGGGCGGCATGTCCTCTGAGGAAGTGGAAGCCATGCGGCAGACCGGCTGTCTGCCTGTCACGCTGGGTCCCCGCATCCTGCGCACCGAAACCGCCGGACTGGCGGCCGTCAGCGCTCTGATGTGTCTCTACAGCGAGATGACTTAATACCGACTTTGGTCTCTTATTGGAGTGAAGCATGTGAACACCGTCGCTTTCCATACACTGGGCTGCAAGGTCAACCAGTACGACACGCAGGCCATGCTGGAGCGCTTCCGGGCCGCGGGCTATCTGGTGGTGCCCTTTGACGGCGAGGCGGACGTCTATGTCGTCAATACCTGCACGGTGACAGGCACGGGCGACCGCAAGTCCCTGCAAATCGCCCGACGGCTGCGGCGCGATCATCCCGACAGCGAAGTCATTCTGGCAGGGTGTCTGGCCCAGAGGCGCGGCGAGGAGCTGCTTCAGACAGGCGCCCGGCTGATCCTCGGCACCCAGCGACGCGGCGAGGTGGTCGACCTGCTGGAGGACGCGGTTCAGCGCGGGGTGCAGCTCTGCGCTGTCAGCGACCTGACCCGCGAGACGCCCTTTGAGCCGCTGTCCATCGCCGATCAGGAGGAGCATACCCGCGCCATCCTCAAGATTCAGGAGGGCTGCAACAATCGCTGCACCTACTGCGTCATTCCCAGCGTGCGCGGGCCCATCCGCTCCCGGCCTGTAGAAGACATCGCCCGAGAAGCAGCACGGCTGGCAGAAGCTGGGTTCACCGAGCTGGTGCTGACCGGCATCCATCTGACCAGCTACGGTCGCGATCTGGACGGAGAGACCCTGCTGGACGCCATCGAAGCCGTGCAGAACGTTCCCGGCGTGAAGCGCATCAGGCTGGGAAGCCTCGAGCCAACCGTCGCCACGGAGACCTTTGCCGCCCGGCTCGCCGCTATGGACAAGGTGTGCCCGCAGTTCCATCTGGCGCTGCAATCCGGCAGCGACGGCGTTCTGCGACGCATGGCCCGGCGGTACAACACGACGCAATACCTTGCCGCCGTTGACAATCTGCGCCGTGCCTTCCCCGACTGCGCGCTGACCACGGATGTCCTCACGGGCTTCCCCGGCGAGACCGAGGAGGAATATGAGGAAACCCGCGCCATGATCCGGCGGGTCGGATACGCGCGCATCCACGTCTTCCCCTTTTCCCCGCGGGAAGGAACCCCTGCCGCGACCATGCCCGGTCAGCTCCCGAACGCTGAGAAGGAACGCCGCGCCCGAGCCCTGATCGCGCTGGGGCGTGAGACAGCCGAGGCTTATCGCGAAAAATGGCTGAATCGAACCACCGAAGTCCTGCTCGAGGAGCAGACGGACGACGGCGCGTGGCTGGGCTACACCCCGGAATACATTCAGGTGACCGTTCCGGACGGCCTCGACTGTCATCAGGGCGCGCTGATGAGCGTCCGGCTGACCGCGCTGACCGACGACGGCATGTCCGCATCACGATTGTAAATTCTCCTGCCCCATGCAGGGAATGAACCGTCCCAATCGTTTATTGAACGAAGGAAAGGATGAACCGTATGGAAAACTGCCTGTTCTGCAAGATCATCGCCGGCGATATTCCTTCCACCAAGGTGTATGAGGATGACGATGTATACGCTTTCCGCGACATCGCTCCTCAGGCCCCGACCCATGTGCTGGTGATTCCCAAGCGGCATGTGGCTTCCGTGGCTGCCTGCGGCGAGCTCTCTGACGCGGCCATTGCTGCCTGCCTGCGGGCCTGCGGCAAGGTCGCCGAGGCGGAAGGGCTCACAGTAAAAGGCTTCCGCGTGGTGTCCAACTGCGGCGATGATGCCTGCCAGAGCGTCCATCATCTGCACTTCCATGTGCTGGGCGGCAGGAAGATGGGCGAGCAAATGGCGTAAGTCCGTTTTTGTTCAAGGGGAATTTCTTCTGCATAACTTTTCCATAAAAGTTTTTGAGAAATTCACGATTGACCATTGACGGAAAGACGGAAAGGCGTTATAATAGCAGTACGGTTCGCCATCCGTCTGTCGATTTGGCTGATGTCAAGGCGAGATGAGCGAGAGGAGGGATAACAGTGTCCGAGGTACGCATTCGTGAAAACGAATCCCTGGAAAGCGCTCTGAAGCGTTTCAAGCGCCAGTGCGCCCGCAGCGGCGTTCTGCAGGAGGTTCGTAAGCGCGAGCATTACGAGAAGCCCAGCGTTAAGCGCAAGAAGAAGGCAGAAGCTGCCCGCAAGCGCAAGTATTGATGACATGATGCTTTCGTGGTGATCAAAATGCCCTTCCCCAGTCTGGGGAAGGGTTTTCTTCATCTTGGAGCTTCTTTTTTTTGCGATACGACAAATCAAACCCTTGCGAAAAAGCTCCGCTCTGTGTTATAATGGCATTACTTTCCGTTCAACCGGGAAAAAATCACGTCAAAGAGGCTTTCATGACTTATTGCTTCCAACTGCTTCCTCATCCGAATATACGCTATCGCGCCTCTCTGGAGAGCCTTGGCCGGGCGGAGCTTGAATGCCTACTCACGGCTATGGGCCTTTCCGGTGAAGTTCATGTGGAGAAAATTGGCGGCTGCGCGTTCCTGACCTTCGACAGCGAACCCCTGACGCAGGAAATGCTGACGCTGTTATGCCGTCACTCCGCCGGATGGCTGCTATGCAAAAAGGAAGGCGGACTTCTGCGCCCCGTGGAGCGTCCCGAGATGAATTATCTGCCGGAAGACCTCGCCGAAGTGCTGAAATACAAGGGCAAGACCAGCGCCGTTTTCACGAAGATGATGATTAACTGCGCGCTGGCAGCCAGCGACTTCTTCGCTGTGCCGGTTCCGACAGTGCTGGATCCTCTCTGCGGCAAGGCAACCACCTGTTTCACGGCCCTGCAGAGCGGCATGAACGCCATCGGACTGGACTGCGACCGCCGCGACCTCAAGGAAGCCGCCGATTATTTCAGCCGTTACCTGCAATTCCACCGGCTGAAGCACCAGCTTAAGCAGGGCAGCCGAACCATGAAGAAGAGCAGCGTGCCTGAGGCCATCTACACGGTGGCCGACACCAAGGAGCATTATCAGTCGGGCGACGTCCGCACGCTGGCGCTCTACCTGTGCGACACAGGGCAAACGGGTGAGCTGATGCGCAGGCAGCCAGCGCATGTTCTGGTGGCCGATCTCCCCTATGGCGTGCAGCACGCGCCCATGGAGGGTTCCCGCACCGAGACGCTGCCCCAGCTTCTCGGTCGTGCGCTTCCCGCATGGAAGCAAGCGCTGCTCCCCGGCGGCGCGATCGCCCTGAGCTTCAACACCCTGACCCTTCCCCGGACGAAGCTGCTGACGCTGGTGCAGGCTGCGGGCTTTACCCCGCTGACCGACGAGCATGACCGGCGGTTTGAGCACTTCGTTGAACAGGCCGTCACCCGTGACGTGATCATTGCCCAGCGCTCCTGAGCGCCCCGATCAACCGCCCCGATGGAGTGAGGAGGTATATCGCTTGTCTGTACAGGATTTATCGACGAAAACCGTGATTGAGCTGCGCAAAATCGCCAAGGAATGCGGCGTGACGCTTGGCGCGGGCGTCTCCAAGGCCGATATTATCGCTAAGCTGGAGGCCGCTCTCGGATCGGAACCGATCCCGACCGCAGCGCCCGATACCGAGCCGGAGGAGCAGCCCGTCGTCTCGCAGGTGATTCACGCGTCTTCGGCCCCTGCCGCCCAGACGCAGGGACAGCCGCAGTTCCGCGCCGCGTGGCACAATCCCGCTCCACGCTACGGCGCCAAGCCCGCTTATCAGGCTCCTCGGACCGAACAGCGGCAGCCCTATGGCAGGTTCTCCGGCACTGGAGACCCCCAGCGCCCCGCGCCCACTCGTCCTGCTGCCTACACGCCCCGCTTCGGCCCCGCCGCGCAGGATGTGCCGCCCGAGACGAACCAGCAGCCGCAGGAGGAGTCCGCTTACCGCGCTTACAACGCGGAAGCCCAGAGGTCTGCCGCCGCGCCCGAACGGCGCTATCATGACGCGCCCCGCACCTACGAGGCGCCGCGTCCATCCGGCTATGAGGAGCGCCCGCATTACGACAGCCGCCCTGCCTATGATGAGCGGCCCCGCTACGAAAACCGCTCCTATGAAGGGCAGCGCTCCTACGACAACAGCCGTTATGACGACCGCTATTCCCGTCAGAGCTACAACCGTCGGGACAACGGCTTCTACAACAGCGAACCCTCCGCGCCCTCGCCCTCGGCCAGCACCATGCTCGCGCCCAGCGAGTGTGAGGACGGCGCCGGCATTCTGGAGATGCACCCGGACGGCTACGGCTTCCTGCGGGGCGAGAGCTTCCTGCCCTCCAGCCACGACTATTACATCTCCCCTGCGCAGATCCGGCGTTTCGGCCTGCGCACGGGCGACCGCATTACCGGCAAAACCCGCCCCCAGCGCGACGGCGACAAGTATGCCGCCATGCTGTATCTCACCGAGGTCAACGGCGCGGCCCCCGAAGCGCTGCTCAACCGCCCCAGCTTCGATGAGCTGACCCCTGTCTATCCCTCCCGCAAGATCAATCTGGAATCCGATGACAAGCGGCTCAGCGCCATGCGGCTCATCGACCTGATTGCCCCGCTGGGCTTCGGTCAGCGCGGCCTGCTGCTCTGCCCGCCCGGCACCGGCAAGACGGAGCTGCTGCAGTCCTTCGCCAATGTGATCGCCGCCAACCATCCCGACGTCAAGGTGCTGGTGCTGCTCATCGACGAGAATCCTGAAGACGTGACCATGTTCCGCGAGCAGGTGAGCTGTCCCGTGCTGGCCTCGACCTTCGATCAGCCGCCGGAGAGTCACCTGCGCCTGACGGACATGGTGATGGAGCATGCCGAGCGGCAGGTGGAGCAGGGCAAGGACGTAATCGTCATCGTGGACAGCCTGACCCGGCTGGCGAAGGTCTACACCACCGCCGCCCAGCAGAACCGCGCCGTCACGGGCATGGTAAACCCCTCCAGCCTATTCCGGGCCAAGCGCCTCTTCGGCGCGGCGCGGTGCATCAAGGAAGGCGGCAGCCTGACCATCATCGGCGCGATGAACATCGAGACCGGCAGCAAGGTGGACGATTCTGTCGTCGAGGAGTTCAAGGGCACCGCCAACATGGAGCTCACGCTGGACAGCGCCGTGGCCCGCGCCGGCGTTTTCCCGGCGATCAACCTGCCGCTCTCCGGCACCAAGCGTGCCGAAGCGTTGCTGGACGCGGCGCAGCTTGAAGGCCTGCAGATCATCCGCGGCATGATCGGCACTACCCGCTCTGCCACGGCCATCCCGCAGCTTCTCTCCATGATGGACATGGCCTCCACCAACGACGAGCTGCTGGCCAAGATCAAGGACTGGTCCCAGCTCATGGCCAGCGGCAAATAAATATTTGCACAGCAAAACAGATTCCGCAGCAAGCATGCGGAATCTGTTTTATTAACATGTTATTTGCCTTCCCAAGTAACGGCGGATTCAGGAATCCATGCGCGGCGCTTCTCGTTCTTGCTGCTGTCCTTCCACTCAAAGAGGGCGTAGCCGTTTTCCCAAGCGTAGATGCTGCCCTTCGTTCCGGCGGATATCTGATCGTTATGCGCCCTGTAATCGGTGCCGGGGCCGTAATAGCTGCCGGTGCGCTCGCTGATGGTTGCGGATGTGCCCGCCGGATCATCCGGCACCAGCGAGGGATCAACATCCACGCGCTTCTCCCGGACGCAGTAGCCGCGGTAATGATAGCCGCCGACGGCCACAAAATCGACCTGCAGCCAATACAGCGTGTTCACCGGGTCCCAGACCTTGCTGATGACCTGCACCTGCTCGCCGCCCTGAAAGTAGCTGCCCACATAATCGTATCCCGTGCCCGGGCCGGTGCGGACGCCGATCCCCTGGAGCAGCGTGGCCGTGACGCCCGTTCCCTGCCCCACAGAGGGCGGCATGGTGGGAGCATTGGTCACCTGCGGCGCTTGCTGCGGCGGCGCAGTGGGAGCGGTTGTTCCTGTATCGCCAGAAACAGGCGGCATGGTGGCATCCACCGGACGGACAGTGGGCGCTGCCGGGCGCATCTGAACTCCCGAAGCCGCTGCTGACGGCTGTCCCGAGGAGAGCAGGATATCCGTCATGGCGATCTCCCCTGCTCTCGAGCCCGTTGCTGCCATGACCCGCAGCTCAATACAGAATACGCCGTTCATGGCCTGCGGCAGCAGCAGCCGCTGATAGCCGTTCACATAGTCCCGGGAATTCTCCGCCGCATAGGCGTCATTGAGCCGGTAGCGGTATGTGGCGACCTGCTGGTTCTCATAATAGACCGTTACCGCCAGCAGCGATGGACGACCTGCGGCCAGATAACTCCCCGCGTCCTGTCGCGCGCCATTGCGAACCCAGATTTCTTTCACGGTCTGGCTGGCAATCAGCACCGTCCATGTGGGCACATCCGTTGTCATATCCACCGTGCCATACCAGACCGTCGCCGTGTCGTCGTCCATCAGGGCGTCAGCAGGGCCGGCAGCATCCGATATATAAACGATGGGCACGAGGTTCTGAATGCCCGTCGTCTCCGCGAGCGCCGCGGCAGGCCAGAGCATCAGGCAGATCAGAAGCGCCGCCAGCAGGCGTTTGACCGACATAAGTCATCGTCCTTTCCGGGATTCCCCGCTTATGACATGATTAACCTATTTTATTCGCCGTTGCAATGCCTGTTTCCTGCCAGCGTCCGGAAGAAGCCTTCACGTTTGTATTTTCGGCTCCTCAGTGGTACAATAAGCGCATACCCGCGCAAAGGAGAACGCCATGAAGTTTGGCCCTTATGAAATCGCTGTCACTGCCCGCGCCAACTGCCGGAGCATGCGCCTCCACTTTCATCCGGCTGATCACCGGCTGACCCTCTCGGTGCCCAAGCGCGCCACGAAGCGGATGATCGAGGACTTCCTGACAGCCAACCGGGGCTGGATCGACGCCCGGATGCAGGGCGCAGGCGATTGGCGCCCCTCCTACGCGGCAGGTGAGCGGCATCTGCTGCTGGGCCGTTACGTCACACTGGGGCAGGACGGCGTTCCCGTGGGAGAAGCCGCCCTGCGCAGGTATCGGGCGAAGGCACTTTCCGAGGTGCTGCGCCATATGCTGCCCCAGTGGGAATCCCGCATGAGCGTGCATGTCACCCGCCTGACCATCCGGGACATGACCTCCCGCTGGGGAAGCTGCCGCGCCGACCGGGCCACGCTGTCCATGAACCTGCGGCTGGCGCTGGTGCCGGAGGAATGCGTGGAGCAGGTGCTGGTGCACGAGTTGTGTCACCTGTTCCACCCTAACCATTCCCCTGCTTTCTACGCGAAGATGACCCGATTCCTTCCCGGCTGGCCCGAGCTGAAAAAGCGCCTCGACGCCTTCGATCTCCGGCCTCTCCCGCCGCTGTGAACCCTCCTCTCCCGCCTGTCATAGGCTGTAAGGGCGGAGCGTTTATGCACAAGTGCATAAAATTTGCGTCCACCCCTTGACTTCCGGGACGGAGTGTGACATCATGAAACGCGGAGAGATATATCGGGCTGATCTTGACCCGGTCGTCGGCTCTGAACAGGGCGGCGTACGTCCGGTCGTGATCATCCAGAATGATACAGGCAACCTTCATTCCCCCACCGTTATCGTCGCGGCCATCACCACCCGGCGAAAAAAGCCCGGCCTACCCATCCATGTACCCATCACGGCGGAGGAAAGCGGGCTCAAGCAGGATTCCGTCGTCCTGACCGAGCAGGTCCGGACGCTGGAAAAATCCCGCCTGACCCGCCATCTCGGCACCCTGACCCCCGAGGCCATGAAGCGCCTCGACCACGCCTTGGGACTCTCCCTTGGCACCAATACGTCCCTCGGAGGAAACGCGCATGTCCATGACGGATAAAATCCGTTCCAAAGAATTCCGCGCCAAGCTCGCAGCCTACGTCCAGATGGTCGTGGGCTGCCTCATTGGCGGCGCAGCCTACCCGCTGTTTCTGGTACCCGGCAAGATCGCTCCCGGCGGCCTGACAGGTCTGGCTACCATTCTGAATCACCTGTTCGGCCTGCCCGTCGGCATGACCAGCCTTGTGATGAACATCCCGCTGTTCTTTCTCGGCTACCGGGCCATGGGGCGCGTCTTCGTGTTCCGGTCCTTCGTGGCGACGGTGCTGTTCTCCGTGGCGATCGACGCGATCGCGCTTCCCGCGGCCACGGTTGACCCAATGCTGGGCACCATCTTCGGCGGGCTGCTGCTGGGCATCGGCCTGGGCCTGATCATCCGCGGCGGCGCGACCACCGGCGGCACCGATATGATCGCCCGCATGGTGCATCAGCGGTTCCAGTTCATCACCGTAGGCATGTTCCTGCTGCTCATCGACTGCTGCGTGGTGCTGGCGGCGGCTTGCTTCATCGGCATTACCGAGGCCCTTTACGCGCTGATCTGCATCTTCGTGTCCTCGAAGATGATCGACACCGTCATGCTCGGCCTTTCCTCCAACAAGGCCTGCTTCATCATCACCAATTCATGGGAGCGCGTGACGCAGCGGATTTTTCAGGATCTGGATCGCGGCGTGACCCATCTGAGCGCCCGTGGCGCATACTCCGGCATGGAGCGGCCTGTAATCCTGTGCGTTACCAGCCCGCAGGAGGTGGCGAGGCTCAAAAACCTTGTCAGCGAGGAGGACGAACAGGCCTTCATGTTCATCACCGACGCTCATGAGGCGCTGGGCGAAGGCTTCACGGCGCTGTCGGGAGACCAGTAACTTCCTCCGGCATAACTTGTCATTTCCCCTAATATTTTCTCCAAAACACGCGCGGCTGAGGCTTGAATGTTCCTCCCGCGCGTGTTATAATTTGTATGGTCCCAAAATCCCCAATGACGAAGAGGAGGAAAACACTGTGAAGAAGTTCCTGGCTATCCTTCTGTCCGCGGTCATGGTAATGAGCTGCGTTGCGGCCCTCGCCGAGGAAATCCCGGACAACGTTGAGTCTGCTGACGGCACCTATGCTGTCGCGATGGTCACCGACGTCGGCCAGCTCCATGACAAGTCCTTCAACGAGGGCACTTGGAACGGCGCGAAGGCTTATGCCTCCGAGAACGGCCTGACCTACAAGTACTATCAGCCCGCCAACGGCAACGAGGCGACTGACGACGACCGCATTGCTGCTTTCCAGCAGGCTGTTGACGGCGGCGCCAAGGCCGTCGTTGCCCCCGGCTTCATGCAGGCGACTGCTCTGACCGAGGCTGCGATCGCGAATCCCGACGTGAAGTTCATCTTCATCGATGGTTGGCCCCTGACCGACGCTGAGGGCAACGTGCTGCCCAACGTGGCTGCCATCTCCTTCCAGGAGGAGCAGGCGGGCTATCTGGCTGGCTATGCCGTGGTTAAGGAAGGCTTCACCAAGCTGGGCTTCTCCGGCGGCGGCGGCGGCACCAACACCGCTGTTGACAAGTACGGCTGGGGCTTTGCTCAGGGCGCGAACGCTGCGGCTGCCGAGCTGGGCATCACCGTTGAGCTGAAGTACACCTGGCAGTTCGGCGCGAGCTTCTCCGCTTCTCCCGACCTGCAGACCATGATGTCCGGCTGGTACGAGACCGGCACCGAGATCGTCTTCGCCTGCGGCGGCAGCATCTTCGATTCCATCGCGGCTGCGGCTTCCGCCAATGACGGCTTCGTTGTCGGCGTCGACGTTGACCAGTCCTTCCTGTCCGAGACCGTCGTGACCTCCGCCATGAAGGGCATCAAGGAAGCTTCCTATGCTGGCTTTGAGTCTGCTTTCGGCGACTGGACCATGGGCGGCAATCTGACCGTTCTGGGCGCCAACGAGAACGCTGTGGGCCTGCCCACCGAGACTTGGAGCCTCGAGAACTTCTCTGTTGAGGAGTATGAGAACCTGCTGGCTGCCATCAAGGACGGCACCGTTGCTGTCGATGGCACCGACATGCAGGAGGATGCTGTGGCGAACGCTGGCCTGTCCAACGTCAACGTCATCTACGAGTAATCCTGACCCTCGCAACGGCGGGAGAAGTCACGCGGCTTCT
>JAFLST010000006.1:52859-79335 GCA_022510815.1 Christensenellaceae bacterium
GTCATCTACGAGTAATCCTGACCCTCGCAACGGCGGGAGAAGTCACGCGGCTTCTTCCGCCGCTTTTTTGTTGTCACGGAATGCGGTGAGACGCGCCAAAAGCCATGACACACGCTGCAAGCGGCAGTGCTGCTGCTATACCATCCCGCGACCATGTGATCATCTGCCTGACCTTTGCAGCGGCAAGAGAAGCAAGTCCTCTCCTGCCGCTTCTTTCATCCGCAGCATGGAATGAGGCTCTGCACGGTGCAGATACTGCACCGTCCTGTTCAGTAACCGTTCTCATGCCCTGTCTTGTATGCCCGTCAGGATGGTTCCTGCCCCTCTTTTGGGTTGCCCATAAGCATGAAAAAGAGCGGTCTTTCGACCGCTCTTTCGCTATTGAATCTTGTTCGTTTACCGGCTGCCTTTATCGTAGGGGATGCCCTCCGCCTTAGGCGCGCGGCTATTCTTGGAGGTGAATGCCAGCACAACCAGCGTGATCACATAGGGCAGGAGTCGGTACAGATGAGCGCTCACGCCGATCTGCTTGAGCAGATACACGCCGTCGCCGTTGATGTCCAGCGACGCATAGGAGGCTGCCACGCATTTGAACAGGCCGAACAGCAGCGCCGCGCCAGCAATGTTGAGCGGCTTCCAGTTGCCGAAAATCATAACAGCCAGAGCGAGGAAGCCGAAGCCAGCCACGTCACCGTTGGAGGAGCAGTTGGCGGTGGTCATCGCGTACACGAAGCCGCCCATGCCCGCCAGCGCGCCGGAGATGCCCACACCCGCGTAGCGCATCTTGAACACGTTGATACCCAGCGAGTCCGCCGCTTGAGGATTCTCGCCGCAGGAGCGCAGCCGCAGACCGAACTTCGTCTTATACAGCAGCACCGACAGGACGATGAACAGCACGATGCAGATGTAGGTCGCGGGATATACCTTGTCCACGAAGCTCTGACCCAAGAAGCCCATCTGCTCCGTGCGGCCATAGCCGAACATGCTCTTCTTGATCATAAACCAGCTCGCAGAGTCGCCCGAAGCCATGGTCAGGGTGTTCTGGTTGACGATGATGCGGATCAGGAACAGCACCAGCGCCGGAGCCAACAGGTTCAGCGCCGTACCGCCGATGGTCTGGTCGGCCTTCAGATTGATGGCCGCGAAGGCCAGCAGCATCGCGAACGCCGCGCCAAGCAGGGCGGAGATCACCATCACCAGCAGCGCAAAGCCCTGCAGGGCAACCCAGTTGCCAGCGCTGTAGGCCCCTTGGAACCAGCCCCACTGCTGGATCAGCCGCACAGCCATAACGCCCATGAACGCACCGAAAATCATGATGCCTTCCAGCGCCAGATTGATAATGCCAGAGCGCTCGGCAAAGACGCCAGCCAGCGCCACGATCATCAGCGGCACCGCATAAATCAGGGTTTGACGAATCAGAAAACTCATTGCGCCACCTTCTCCTTTCCGGCCTCAGCCTTCGCGGGCTCACTGGGCGCCGCAGCAGCCTTCTTGGCCCGGCCGCCGAGCAGCGTCTTCATCAGCAGAGCAAAGGCCGACAGATACACGATCACAGCGATGATGACGTCCGTGATGTACTCATTGTAGCCCGTCAGCGCCGTCAGCTGCTGGCCGCAGATATCCAGCATGGACAGGAACGCGCCCGAGAAGATAACCGCGATGGGGTTGCTGGCCGCCAGCAGCGCCACCGGGATGCCATTGAAGCCAACCGCAGGCAGCGACTGATAGGTGCTCCAGAAGAACTCCGTGTTGCCCGCCAGATAGTACAGCGAGCCGCCGACGCCCGCCAGACCGCCGGCCAGCGCCATGGACAGCACGATGTTGCGCTTGTCCCTGATGCCCGCATACCGGGCAGCGAAGCGATTCGCGCCGCAGGCCTTGAGCTCGTAGCCCAGCGTGGTTTTGTTCATCAGGATGTACACGAGCACCGCGAAGGCAATCGCCACCAGAATGCCCGCGTTGACCTGACTGCCGGGGAAGACCTTGTCGAGGCCCAGCTTGGCGGTTTCCACGCCATTGAAGGAGGTCTTGTAGATGTAGCCCAGCTTGCTGTTCTCAATGGAATTCTTGAGCATGCTGCTGTCGAAGGCCCACGTCACCAAATTGGCAGCGATCCAGTTGGTCATGATGCAGGCCAGCACCTCGTTGATGTTCAGCAAAGCCTTGAGCATGCCGGGGATTGCGCCCCAGACAGCGCCCGCGATCATGCCGCCCAAGAAGGCCAGCACCCACACCAGCCACGCCGGCGTAGCAGCACCGGTCGTGCCCATCAGCTCCGCAAATGCCGGATTCGCCGAGGAGGACGGAATGGACAGCGCGATGAACAGCGTCGTCATCGTGCCCATCAGATACTGACCGGGCGCGCCGATGTTGAAGAGACCCGTCTTATAGGCCAGCGCCACCGACAGACCCGTCATAATGAGGGGCGTGGCGCGGAAGAGCAGGTTGCCGATAGAGGTGGGGTTAAAGCCGAAGCTCAGGTTACCAGCGGCGTTGCGGCCCGTGCTGAACAGACCGAAGCAGGCCAGACGGATACCCTCCCAGATGCTCTTGATGGACAGGTCGGGATTGGACAGGCCCACCAGCAGAATAATGACACCGCCCGCAGCCAGACCAATCAGAATGGACAGCAGCGAAGCCATGACGGTTCTTGCGCCGTCGGATTTCAGAAACTTGCTCATGCCGTGGCCTCCTTCCCCTGCCGCTTGGCGCCTGCCATGTAGAGGCCCAGCTCCTCAACGGTGGTCTTCTTCGGGTCAAGTTCGCCGACGATCTCGCCCTCATACATCACGAGGATGCGGTCGGAGAGGTTCATGACCTCGTCCAGCTCGAGGGAGACCAGCAGCACTGCCTTGCCCGCGTCGCGCAGGTTGACAAGCTGCTTGTGAATGTACTCAATCGCGCCCACGTCAAGGCCGCGCGTCGGCTGGCAGGCGATGATCAGCGGCAGGCCCCGGTCGATTTCACGGGCGATGATGGCCTTCTGCTGGTTGCCGCCGGACATGGAGCGGGCGATGGTCACGGGGCCCTGACCGGAGCGCACGTCGAACTGGTCGATCAGCTTTTCGGCATAGTCCCGCACCGCGCCGAACTTGATGAAGCCGAGGTTCTGGAACTCCGGCTCAAAGTAGCGCTGCAGCACCATATTCTGCTCCAGCGTGTAATCCAGCACGAGGCCGTGCTTATGGCGATCCTCCGGGATATGGCTCATACCCGCAGCGGAGCGGGCGCGGATGGAGGCATGGGTGATGTCCTTGCCCATCAGGGTGACAGTGCCCTCGCTGGCCTTCTCGAGGCCCGTGATCGCCGACACCAGCTCGGACTGACCGTTGCCGTCAATGCCCGCGATGCAGACAATCTCGCCCGCGCGCACGTCGAAGGACACGCCCTTAACCGCGTCATGGTGGTAGAGCTTGGAGCGGACATGGAGGTTGTTCACCTTCATCACCGCGTCGGTGGGATGGGGTTCTTCCTTCTCCACGACGAGCTGCACGTCGCGGCCGACCATCATGCGGGAGAGCTCCTGCTGGGTGGTCGCGGCAGTGTCGACAGTGCCGATGTAGCGGCCCTTGCGCAGCACGGACACGCGGTCAGACACCGCCATGATCTCGTTGAGCTTATGGGTGATAAAGAGAATGGACTTGCCCTCGGCAGCCAGACCCTTCATGATCTTCATCAGCTCGTCAATCTCCTGAGGCGTGAGCACAGCGGTGGGCTCGTCGAAGATCAGCACCTCGTTGTCGCGGTAGAGCATCTTGAGGATCTCCACGCGCTGCTGCATGCCGACGGTAATGTCCTCGACCTTCGCGTCCAGATCGACCTTCAGGCCGTAGCGCTCGGACAGCTCAGAGACCTTCTTGCGCGCCGCCTTCTTGGAGAGGAAGCCAGCCTTGGTATCCTCTGCGCCAAGGATGATGTTGTCCAGCACCGTGAAGACCTCAATGAGCTTGAAGTGCTGGTGCACCATGCCGATGTGCAGGGCGGTGGCGTCGTTGGGGTTGTTGATCTTGACTTCCTGACCGTCCTTCTTGATCACGCCCTGATCCGGCTGATACAGTCCGAACAGCACGCTCATCAGCGTGGACTTGCCCGCGCCGTTCTCGCCCAGCAGCGCGTGAATCTCGCCTTTGCGAAGCTGCAGGGTGATGTCGTCGTTGGCCTTTATGCCCGGGAACTCCTTGGTGATATGAAGCATTTCAATGACGTATGGCTGCGTCTGTTCCATGCCTCAACCTCCTTCTCTGTTGTTCGTAAGCGGCAGAACCCCGCCCGGCAGAATTGTTAACTTCTATATTATATCGTCGGAACGTGAAAAAAGCAAGGGAAATATGCGCCTGGCAGTGAATGGGCCATGTTTTCATCCGGATCGCCGCAATTCTTGCAATTTATGCTTGCGCAATCGGCCAACATGTGGTAGAATAGGTCTGCTGACATTCCAAGGAGGTCTTATCATGGCTGTACTGAACGTGATTCTTTCCGTGATTCTCATCATCGCGGCTCTTTTCATGATCGTGACGGTTCTGCTGCAGAGCAGCAACGTGAAGGGTCTGGGCGCTGTGGCTGGCCAGATGGACAGCTATTTCAGCAAGAACAAGGCCAAGACGGTGGAAGCCAAGCTGGCGCTGGGCACCAAGATTGCCGCCGGCGTTTTCGTGGCGTTGTCGCTGGTGCTGTTGCTGGTCAAGTAATTTATCCCGTCTCACAAGGCTGCTTCCTGAGCAGGAAACAGCCTTTTTTGCGTATCATCAGACTGGTTTCCCCTGCCCTGCCGATGTTGATTATCGCCGTTCTGCCTGTTACAGTTGTAAAATTCTCGACAGATGCCACCTTGGGGCATGCTTTGTGGTCTTACTAAGGATACGAGAGATATCCGCGTCGTCGCGCGACAGCCGCCAGAGGCACTCCGCCCGGACGCCCAATCCTTCTCTCGGGTGAGGAGAATGACCATGAAGCGTTTCCTTGCGCTGCTTCTGCTGCTGTGCATGCTGACGCCCTGCTGTCTGGCTGATGAGCCAGAGACCATCCCACTGCCTTCCCCGACAGCGCAAAACCCGGCATTGGACGCGGCGCTGGCGGATATCTTCCCCCGGTTCCGCACCAGCGGCGCGGTGGTGGCCGTGGCGAAGGCAGGCGAGATCGTCTATCATTATGACTTCGGCTATGCCTGCAAGCAGGGAAAGGAACCTGTTACGCCGGAGACCTATTTCCGCGCGGCTTCGGTGACCAAGCTGGTCAGCGCCATCCGTGTGATGCAGCTTGTGCAGGAGGGATTGCTTGATCTGGACGCGCCCATTGGGGATTATCTGGGCTATGAGGTGCTCAACACCAAGCACAAGAATGAACCCGTGACCCTTCGGCAGCTCATGACGCACACCTCCTCCATCAGTGACAGCGGCGGATTCTCCAGCAATCTCTCGCTGGACACCTTTCTGGACGCGTCGCTCAGGCACAACGGCAACTGGAACGACCGCGCACCGGGCAGCAAGTATCAGTATTCCAACTTTGGCGCGGGTCTGATGGGCTCGCTCATGGAGGCCGTCACCGGGCAGAACGTCAACGATACAATGCACGAGGGCGTCTTCGATCCGCTGGGCATCGACGCGGCCTATCACATCAGCCTGCTGGGCAATCCGGAGAAGGCGGCCTACATGTATTACGACGACGGCAAGCTCAAGAAGAGCCCCGCCGCCTATCTGCGGGAAAGCTGGGACGTCTCCGTCGACCCGAACCGTCACTATGGCCTGACCTACGGCAGCCTGTGGATTCGCGGCGACGACCTGTGTCGGCTGGGCATCGCGCTGTGCGAGGGTGGAACCGTTGACGGCGTGACGCTGCTGGAGCCGGAGACCATCGCCATGATGACCGCCAGCCAGCAGGGGCAGGGCGCCGTAACGGCCAACACTCCCTACGGCCTGTGCATCCATCGGGTGGAGACCCTGCTGAAGGACCGCATGATCTACGGTCATCAGGGACGCAGCAATGGCGTGCTGTGCAACCTGTACTTCGAGCCGCAATCCCGGCTGGTTTTCGCGATGATCACCAACGGCTCGAGCATCAAACAATCCAACTACGTCGCCAACCTGACCCGCGCCGTCTTTGAGCAGGTGTGGGCGGTCTGGGGCGAATAAGCCGCACAAAAAACAGCTCCATCCAGACGGTCGTCCGGATGGAGCTGCTTGCTTGATGGATTACTCGCACAGAGCGCAGAAGCGGTCAATCTCCTGCTTGATGACCTCGAGGCTGGAGCGCCAGAAGTCCACGCTGTGCACGTCGATGCCCACGCTGGCCGCAACCTCGACAACGGTGCCGGAGCCGCAGGAACGCAGGAGCTGGTTGTACTGGGGCACGAAATCACTGCCCTTCTCGAGGTACAGCGCGAACACGCCCTTGCCAAACAGCTCGCCGAAGGCATAGGGGAAGTTATAGAAGTTCAGCCCGGAAGAGTAATAGTGGCTCTTGCAGGCCCACATGTAGGGATGGCGCACCTCGGGATCGAGGCCGTCGCCGTAGGTGGCGTCCTGCGCGCGGAGCATCGCGTCCTTGAGCTCATCGACGGTCATGGCATGATCGGCGCGGGTGTCGATGACCTCCGACTCGAACAGATAGCGGCTGAAGATGTCCACGATGGTCTGGGTGGACTCGGTCAGGCTCGCGTCGAGCAGGGTGAGCTGCTCTTTCTCGCTGGCAGCAGCCAGCACCTGATGGGCCAGAATCGTCTCGTTGAAGATGGAGGCCGTCTCCGCCAGCGGCATGGGCGTGCCGGTCAGCGCATAGGGCAGCCCAGCCATGCAGCGGTTGTGCCACGCGTGGCCCAGCTCATGGGCGATGGTGCTCACGTCGGAATGGCTGCCCTGGAAGTTGGTCATGACCATGCTGCGGTCAGCAAAGTGCGCACCCGCGCAGAACGCGCCGCCGGTCTTGCCCTCGCGGGGATACAGGTCGATCCAGTCCGCTTCAAAGGCATGATCGACAAACTTCGCCATCTCCGGGTTGAACTTGCCCAGCTCCTTGATCAGCGTCTGCCGGGCCTCGTCGATGGTGTAGGAACGGGTGGCCTCGCCCACCGGCGCGAACAGGTCATAGAAGGGCAGACCGTTCTTGTGGCCCAGCAGCTTGCCCTTGGCCCGCAGGTAGCGGCGGAAGTGCGGCAGATACTCCTTCATAGCGGTCAGCATGGCGTCGAGGGTCTCGCGATCCATGCGGCTGGAGTTCAGCGTCATGTCCAGCACGGAGTCAAAGCCCCGGGCCTTGGAGAGCGTCCGCGCCTCCATCTTGATGCTGTTCAGGCAGTAGGACATCGGCAGCTCAATCTTCTTGTACGCGGCAATCTCCGCCTCATAAGCATCCTTGCGGACGGCGGGATCAGCATCGTAGGCCATGCCGCGGACAGCCGCCAGCGGCAGCTCCTGACCGCGGTAGCTCACCAGATGCGTGGAATCCAGCTTGTCCCGGAGCTGACTGAACGCGCCGCCGCCGGAGAGCTGCATCTGCAGCATCCAAGGCTCAATGGCCTCGGGCAGCGTGTGCTTCACACGGTCGGCGTCCTCGCGCAGGGCAAAGGCGACCTTCTGCAGCTTCTCGCTGGAAGCAATCAGCTCCTCAAGGTTGGGAATGCTGCCGATGTAGCGCGTGATCGCCGAGCCCACAAGGCGCGCGTCATTAAAGATCAGGCTCAGCCGATCGTCATACTTGGCGGCGGTGGCGTTGGTCGCGTCCACGGCCAGCACCATGAAGACATAGCTCAGCCGGTCTGTGCGGGCGGAAAGCGCCTCCTGCGCATCCATCAGCCGCTCCAGCTTCGTCTTGTCATCCTCATCCGAGGCGAGGATGGCGCGCAGACCCTCCAGCATCTCCGGAATGGCCGCGAGATCGGCCTGAAGCTGCGGGTCATCAAAGCCCTTGTAGAGGAAAGACAGGTCCCATGTTCCGTTCTTGTTCATGCTTATCCCTCCATATTAAGATGATCGATCAGATGATAGCCCATGTCCGTGAGGTCACGCTTCGCCCGCTCCCACAGCGGCACATCGGCAAGTGAACCGGGTTCGTGGGCGTCGACGCCGATGATGGCGTCATTGTTCCATTTGCGCGCGTACTGCCAGAAGGCCGGGCTCGGATAACCGCGCCTTCCGCCGTACTGACCTGCTGCATCGGGTGAGTAATCCCTCTCCCGTCCGACCAGCCCCGCGAGATTGTACTCGATGGGCATCCCCTGCTCCCTTGCGGCCTGACAGATCATGTCCGAGGCCTCCTCGCAGGCAGCGTTGAAATCCTCGTCATACCGGGCACGCATGAACAGGTCTGGATGCGCGACATAGCGGTACAGACCCGTCCGGATTGCCTTCACCGTCGCGTCAGCATAGCGGCGCACCCCGTCGTCCGTGCGGCAGTCCATCCCCGCATAGATGGTGTCCTCCTCGCTGTCGGCATAGTGCTGCCCGAGGATGAAGTAGCCGACGCCCTGATCGCGCATGCGGAGCAGATGATCGTGATAGCGCGGGAAATATTCGCATTCCAGACCGATGTATATCGGCAGCCTGTCCGCGTATTCCTCCTGCAGCGCCCGCAGGGACGCAATGTAATCCGGAAGCTGGTCGCAGGCCATGCGGATGCCGCTGACAAAGCCGCTGCGATACGGCCACGGCGCGTGATCCGCAAAGCCCAGCACATCAAAGCCGCCATCCAGCGCCGCCTGCACATATTCCCGCTCCGTTCCCTGGGCATGCTGGCAGCGCGTCGTGTGCGTGTGATAATTGGCCTTCATGCGTCAGATTCCCTTTCGCTGTGTTGGATATGCCGTCATTGATTATACGCTCTTTTGGGGAAAATTGCAAACCTTGCTTTTCCAGACATCATGGCCGCGCAGGTTGTAGACGGCGATGCTCCTTCCCTGCCGCGCCGCGTACTGAACGGTGTACGCCGTGCCGCCGGTTTCGCTGCCATCGTACACCGCGATCACATACTCGGCATGGTCGACCATGTAGCGGTTGCGGCGGTGAAAGCACCCACGGGCGTAGTTCTCGCCCAAGACGATCACCTCGTCAGCGGCGCGCATAAGCATCTCGCAGCGCTGCGTCCATGGCTCTCCCAGCCGCTTCTCAAAGCCTCTGAACGGCAGCACGCAGACCAGACGCGCGTCCACCAATTCCCGCTCCTTCAGCGCCAGCACCAGCTCGCCGCAGATGATATCAACCCCTTTGCCGCAGCCGGAAATAAAGGTTCGGCATCCCGCCGACGCTTTCGCCATCATATCGGCCTGCAGAACCATTTTCAGCTTGACCACGTCGGGATGCTGCTCGTCCCGCAAAGCAGGCATTTTTTCCGGGCGATGACCAGTAAAGCAGCAGGCTGTTTCATTCTTGGGGTCGCTCATAAAACCTCCGTAAAGCGTGTGATAACCATCTGTGCTCCTGATCCGCGTCCCGGAACAGCAAGAAAGGGCGACGGCCTTGCCCTCTCCGCAGCCATCCAATCAGGCCGCTCACAGAGAAACCGATTCTAAAGACGCGGCCATATTCAGACAGATGTCCGAATATGGCCGCGTTTGCCGCATTTATGTTCCGTTTACTTCGCCAGCTTCTCACGCATCGCTTCCAGCGCTCCGGCAAGCTGCGGGTCAGTCAGATCGCCGAACTCATACATGCCGTTGTCGCCAGCGGGGAGCTCGATGATGATATCCGGCGTAATGCCAATCTTGTGCACAGCGTTGCCGTTGGGCGTGTAATACTGCGCGATGGTCATCTGCATGCCCGCGCCGCTGCTGCCAACGGGCACCACCGCCTGCACAATGCCCTTTCCGTAGCTCTTTACGCCCACGACCGTCGCGTCCGCGCGATCCTTCAGTGCGCCAGTGAGAATCTCTGAGGAGGAGGCGCTGTTCTCGTTGACCAGAATGACCAGCTTCACATCCTGCTTGCCATCCTTGGTGCGATAATATTCGCGGTTGCCATCCTTGTACTCCAGATAGCACAGCGTGCCGCGGTCAAGGAAGATATCGCCGATGCTCTCCGCGTCGTTGACCCAGCCGCCGGGGTTATCGCGCAGGTCGATGATGATGCCCTTCGCGCCCTGAGCCACCAGCTCGGTCACGGCCTCCTCAAAGCGGGTAGCGCAGTCGCCAGCGAACTCATAGAGGAAGATGTAGCCGATGCCGTCCTCCAGCATGGCGGACTCGATGCGGTTGACCGTAATCTGCGCGCGGGTCAGCGTGAAAGTCAGTTCCTCCGTGCCGCGCAGGAAGGTCACCTGCACATCGGTGCCCGGCGTACCGCGCATAATATCCACCGCATCCTGCAGGTTGGTGGCGTTGACATACATGTCCTCAACCTTGTAGAGAATGTCGCCCTTGAGCACGCCTGCTTCCCGCGCCGGACCGTTATCGAACACGCGGCTGATGGTGCACAGGCCCGTCACATAGTTGCCGGAAATCTGCAGGCCCACGCCGGCATACTCGCCCTCGTCGTCCTCCCACAGCGCGGCATAATCCTCGGGGGTATAATAGAAGGTGTAGGGGTCGCCCAGCCCGGACAGCAGGCCCATCGCGGCGCCATCCAGCATATCCTGCGTCTCGACCTCCTCATAGAAGCTCATGTCCACCAAGGCCATCAGCTCCAACAGCGTGTCGAACTGCTTATACTGCTCGTACTCCTCGCGGGAGATCACCACGCTGTTCTCGCCCACCACAGCGGAGGAGGACTGCTGTCCCGGCAGCATGTCGGTCAGACCGGCCAGCGGCAGATAGGCGCAGCTGCCAAAGAGGCACAGCGCCAGCAACATGGATACGGCCAGAAGGATTCTTTTCTTCATCATTTCAGCCTCCAGCTATCACGATTTGCGGCCCGTCCGTTCGCCGCCGCATTTCTTGAGCTCCATCAGAATCTTGAAGGTCACAGCGTCCTCGAAGGTCCGCAGGTCAAGGCCCGTCTGCTTCTGCACCTTGTCCAGACGATAAACCAGCGTGTTGCGGTGAATATAAAGCTGGCGCGCGGTGTCGGACAGATTCAGGTCCTTCTTGAAGAACATGTCGATGGTGTAGAGCATTTCCTCGTTAAACAGCCGCTGGGTCTTGCGGTTGAAGAGCAGCCCGTGATAATAGGCGCTCAGGTCCTGCGGCAGCTCCATCAGGAAGCGCTCAAGGATCAGCCGGTTGAACATGTATATGTTGTCCTCCGGCTGGAAGATGCGTCCCACCTCGATGGCGCGCTTCGCCTCGGAGTAGGATTCCCACAGCTCGTCGATCATATGACGGGTTCTGCCGATGCCGACGGTCATCTGATGCGCCGTCTCGCTCATCAGCGTTTCCTGCAGCGCCTGACCGAACTGCCGCAGCTCGTCGAGGTTGTCCACCTCGCTCATATCCTTGATCAGCGCGACCGTGTGGCGATCCATGTCTATGAGCACGTCCCGCTCCTGCACAGGCGTAATGTCGCACAGCAGCTCAAAGGCGCGCTCCTGATCGGTCTGCACAATGTGGAAGACCATCACGCAGCGCTTCATGTCCTGCGGGAGCTGATGCTCATGGCTCAGCGCGGCCAGATCGCTTCCGGCCAGTTCCCCAAGGAGCGCCCGGCGATACACGTCATGCCCCGTCTCCGTGCGGTTATCGCTGGTCACAAGACTGCTCACCAGCGCGCTGCCCAGCATCAGGATATCCCGCGCGCCGGGCACGTTTTCCGGGCAAGAGAGCACCATCGCGGGCTGCTTCACGGCCAGATAGAGCTGTCCACGAAGAGAGGCAGGCGAAAGATCCGCCAGCGGCGGCAGCTCCGGCAGCGTCTCGGCGTCTCGGTCAATCACCGTTACAGGCACGGACAACCGGCTCAGCGCCGCCTCGATCTGATCCTGCAAACGCTTATCCATTCAATCGCTCCTTTCAGGCGAACAACCGTCAAAAGCTAACGCACTTATTATATCACACAATCCGCATCCTGAAAAGGAAAAAAGCCCCGAAAATCAAACATTTTTGTGAGATTTTAACAAAGATCAAGGTGCGGAAGAGAAAAGACCGGCCTTGACCTGCTTTTCAGCAGAATCTGACGCAACAAAAGCGACCCCCGTTCCCGGGGGCCGCGGAAGTTCACCTTTGGATTTCACCGCAAGCGGAGAAATTACTTGGTGGGAGCGGGAACCGCCTCGCTGGCCAGAATGGTGCGGGTGGTCTCCTTGTCGAAGAAGTGCAGGTGAGCCAGATCGAAGGCCACCTTGATCTTCGCGCCGGCGTTGGACGTGGTGCGCGGATTCACGCGGGCAATGATGTTGCCCTCCTTGCCGGTGGTGGTCAGGTACAGATAGGTCTCGGAGCCCATCTTCTCAGTGACCTCAACGGACACGTCGATGACGTTGCCGGCGTTCGCGGAAACGACCTCGGGATCGTCGGAGATGTTCTCGGGACGGATGCCCATGACGACTTCACGGCCGATGTAGGCTTCGTCGATGAGGTTGTCGATCTTGCTCTGGGGCACTTCGATGACGTTGTCGCCGAACTTGGCAACGATCTTCTGGCCGTCCTTGGCCAGACGGACATCGAAGAAGTTCATCTGCGGGCTGCCGATGAAGCCGGCGACGAACTCATTGGCCGGATAGTCGTACAGGTTCTGGGGGGTATCCACCTGCTGCACGACGCCGTCCTTCATAACGACGATGCGGGAAGCCATGGTCATGGCCTCGGTCTGGTCGTGGGTAACATAGATAAAAGTGGTCTGCAGGCGCTGATGCAGCTTGGTGATCTCAGTACGCATCGCGACGCGCAGCTTGGCGTCCAGGTTGGACAGAGGCTCGTCGAAGAGGAAGACCTTGGGCTCACGGACGATGGCACGGCCCAGAGCGACGCGCTGACGCTGACCGCCGGACAGAGCCTTGGGCTTACGGTTGAGCAGGTGCGCGATGTCCAGAATCTTGGCGGCTTCTTCCACGCGGCGCTTGATCTCATCCTTGGGGGTCTTGCGCAGCTTGAGGCCGAACGCCATGTTGTCGAACACAGTCATGTGGGGATACAGAGCGTAGTTCTGGAACACCATCGCGATGTCGCGATCCTTGGGAGCGACGTCGTTGACCAGCTTCTCACCGATGTACAGCTCGCCGTCGGAGATTTCTTCCAGACCGGCGACCATGCGCAGGGTGGTGGACTTGCCGCAGCCGGAGGGGCCGACCAGAACGATGAATTCCTTGTCCTCAATGTCAAGGTTGAAGTCGCTGACGGCCACAACGCCGCCGGTGTACACCTTGTAGATGTGCTGCAGGGATACGCTTGCCATAATCCGTTTCCTCCTCTGAAATTCGGATGTCCCGGCCTTTCCGCGCCCCGTGGACGCCTCTGGCCATCAACCACCTGTATTATAACGTTTTTTACGCCAAAAGTGAATTGGCCAAATTGACAAGCATTCCACCGTTTCTTTGTACAGAATGTATGCGCTGGGCGGCAGATGACCGAATCAGCCATGGCCTGTGAACGTCTGAAAAGCAAGGCCAATGCGGCAAAACAGGCCGCCCGATGCCCGGAATCTCCTCCGTTTCGCCAATCACAACAGCCGCAGGCGCTTTGACACGTCCACGGCCGCCGCTTTTTTGGAGGATAGGGAGGTTGACATTCGCAAGGAATGCCGGAAAAGGGAGATTGCACCCAGTCATGTGGCGGCTTCCTTCCAGAGCACAGTATCATGCGCAATCTTATATGAACTCCACATGAGCAACCGTGAGCCTGACACATTGACCTGCATTACTGCACAAAGCGGTGATCGTTGAGCTCCTTGCGCTCCGTGCGGACATTCTGGAGATTTGCGCCGAGGAAGCGCTCAATCTCGCCCATCACGCCGTTGAGATAATCGAAGACGTTGTCGTGCAGCTCGTTCATTTCTTTGCGGGTTGTCTCGCGGATTTCGTCCGCTTCCACCTGAGCTACGCGCAGCACGTTCTCCCGGGAAACGGCTTCCCGAAGCTGCTTTTCCGCCTCGGCACGGATCGAATCAGCCTGCTGCCGGGCCTCCCGGAGGATGCGCTGGGCTTCCTCGTTGGCCTGCCGGGCCGTATCCTGCGCAGCGTGCTCCGCAGCGGCACGGATCTGCTGCGCCTCGGCATTGGCCTTGTCAAGCTGCTGCTGGGCCTCCGTCTCCAGCTGCCTGCCCTGCTCCCGGGCCTTGGCCAGCAGCGCCTCGTTCTCCGCGGCAGCCTGCGCCCGGAGGGACTTCTCCTCGGTCACGATCGTCTCCGCCTGCCTGAAGGACTCCGGCAGACTGCCGACCATCTCGTTGATCTTGCCCTGCAGGTATCCCCTGTCCAGAATGCACATGTCGCCGCGGGTGAACAGATAGCGCTGCGCGCCGTCCACCGCCTCGGAGAGCTCCTTGAGCACCAGAATGCACTGATCCAGCCTGTCATGGTTATTTTGAATCATCGCTTACCCTCTCCTTTTCTCTCACACGCCTCCGCGGACGTCTTCCGCAATGCAGGCCGGTACAAACTCGCGCACATCGCCGCCGAAGGCCGCAAGCTCCCGAACGACGCTCGAGGAGACGCAGCACTGCTCCGGCTTCGTCATCAGGAACACGGTTTCCAATCCCGGCAGCAGGCGGCTGTTGACCTGCGCCATGGTCATCTCCGTCTCAAAATCGCTGACCTGCCGCAGCCCGCGCACCACAGCACAGGCGCCTTCCTTCTTCACATAGTCGACCAGCAGGCCGTCCCAGCGGTCAACAGTCACGTTTGGCAGATCAGCGGTGATCTTTTCCAGCATGCGCACCCGCGCCTCCACCGGGAAGAAGCCCCGCTTGGACGGATTGTGCAGAACCGCAACGATCAGCCGATCAAACATCGCCGCCGCCCGGCGGATCATGTCCTCATGCCCCACCGTCGCCGGGTCAAAGCTGCCCGGATACACCGCCACGCGCTCGCTCATGGCTCCTTCACCTCCGTAACAGGCTCAAAGAAGCTGACGCCCACATAGCCGTACTTCCGGCTGTCGGTCATCCGGTAGCCGTCCGCCGTCGCGGGCATGACGTCCGCCTGATGCTCCAGCACCACGAGGGCGTCTTCATCCATCAGCGGCACGAGAGCATCCATGACCTCCGTCATGTCACGCATCGCGTAGGGCGGATCGAGGAACACCAGATCAAACCGCTGATTCTCCGACAGAAGCAGCGAAACCGCCCGCTTCCAGTCCATCGACAGCACGCGCGTCCTGTCCCCGAAGCGCAGCGCCTCCACGTTGGCCTTCTCCGCCGCAATGGCCGCCCTGTCATGATCGACCATGACCGCAAAGGCCGCGCCACGGCTCACCGCCTCCAGCGACAGCGCGCCGCTGCCCGCGAACAGATCGAGCACCCGCGCGCCGGGCACCCGCAGCCGGAGGATGTTGAACATGTTCTCGCGCACCCGGTCGAGAGTCGGGCGAGTGTCGCGGCCCTCCGGGGTCTTCAATTGCCGGGAGCGTGCCTCCCCCGCGATGATCCTCATGCTCTCACCTGCCCGCCACGGATCAGTTCAACTGACCCGGTCCCTTGTCGCCCCGGACACGCTGCCGGTTCTGCCGGCGTTCCCGCTGCTGCCTGCGCCGGATCTTGCGCTTGCCGGCCTCGATATCCGCGTGCACCCGGGAACGCACCTGCACGCCGCCCAGATAGCCCACGCCGAAGCTCAGCCCCGGCAGCAGCACCAGCAGCGGACTGAACCGCTCCAGCATCAGCAGAGCGTCCTTGTTCTCCGCGCCGACGATGTTGACAAACGGCATAATCGCCATGCGAATGATCAGCCGCAGCACGTCAGTGCCCGACAGGGTCGCGCCCACATGATAGCTCGCCAGCGCGCCGCCGATCTCCTCCCGCCGCTCCAGCGTCTCCAGCCACGAGGGCAGCGCGCCAGCGCTCGACATGACCTTTTCAGCCGTCAGCGCCAGCCCGACCGCGCACAGGAAAACCGGGATGCTCCCTATCAGCCCGATCAGGAAGCCCTTCAGCGGGTGGTAGGCGCGCCTGCGCTCATTCCCGTCGATCTCCCGGCCCGTCTGCTGCCGCTGATAGAGAATCTCGCCCAGATTCACCGCCACTGTGCCCGAGCTCAGGCCCGCCTGCCAGTAGACAAAGTAAGCAATGAACAGCAGGAATCCGTTGACCAGCACGCGCAGCGCGTCGTTCTTCCACATCAGCATCATGCCCAGCAGCAGGAACGCCAGCATCAGCGCCAGCATGCTCAAGCAGAGCTTCACGGCCGTCGGCAGCGTGCGGCTGTCGAAGGGACTGCCCGTCAGATACGGCCACGCCTCCAGCGGCTGCTTTTTCTTCTTGTTCTTCTCCATCAGCCTGAGCCTCTCTTTCAAAGAATCATGGGCCTTTCGGTGTCTTTCGTCCGGATCAAATGAATGCCTGCGCTGTCAGCGGCGGCGGTCAGGGGCTGATCCCACGGCTCGCAGGGGACTCGCTCCACCCACTGCCATGACATCGCCGCACCCAGCGTCACCGCTTCCGTGCCCGCAAGCAGCGTGTCGTAATACCCGCCGCCCTTGCCAAGGCGCATGCCGGAACGGTCCATCGCCTCCAGCGGCACCAGCATAAGCTGCACCTGCTCAACAGGCACGATCTCCGCGTCCTCCGGCGGCTCCGGCAGACCCCAGCGGCCCGCGGACAGCCCGTCCAGCCGCTCCACCCGGCGCAGGGTCATGAGCCTCTCGCCCTCCACCCTCGGCAGCAGCAGCGTCCTGCCAGAGGCCAGCACGTCCGCCAAAAGGGGCGTGATATCCGCCTCCCACGGCAGCGGCACATAGCCCGCCACGACCTCCGCCCGCCGATAGACGGGCCAAGCCATGACATGGCCGCAGAGCAGTCCGCTCTCCCGCGCCCGCGCCTCCGGGCCCGGGAACCTTGAACGGACAGCCCGCCGCAGAGCCTGCTTATCCGTCTGATTCATGCAGCCATACCCTCGGCACCCGGCCTGTCGCGGCCAGCAGCACCTCATAGCTGATGGTGCCCGCCCAAGACGCGACGTCCTCCGCCGTGATGACAGCCTCGCCATCCCGGCCGATCAGCACGACCTCATCGCCGGTCTTCACGTCCGGGATATCCGACACATCCGCCATCATCTGATCCATGCAGATCCGCCCGATGACCGGCGCTCGTCTGCCGCGGATGATGACCTCCGCCTTGCCCGACGCAGCTCTGTGATAGCCGTCGCCATAGCCGCAGGAGACCGTCGCCACGCGCAGGGTTCTGTCCGCCGTATAGGTGCGCCCATAGCTCACCGTATCGCCGGGGTCGATGGCCTTGACATGGGCCACCCGCGCCGTCCAGCGCATGCAGGGCTCCAAGGGAAGCGCAGTCTCCACGGGCGGATAGCCATAGAGAGAGATTCCCGCCCGCACCATATCAAAGGCCGCTTCCGGCAACCTGTGAATGGCGGCGGAATTGGCGCAATGCCGGATGACGCGCTCCGGAAGCAGCGACGAAAGCCGATTGAACCGCTCAAGCTGCAGCCGTGTGAAAGCCATGTCGCTGCCATCCGCGTCGGCAAAGTGCGTGAACACGCCGGTCAGCCTCACCCGGGGACATTCCCGCAGGGCAGCTATCACGGCCCGCACCTCGTCTTCGCTCCTCGCGCCGATCCGGTTCATGCCCGTGTCCAGCTTGAGGTGCACCAGCGCCTCGCCGTTCACTGACGCGGCAGCCTCCTGCGCCTGATAAACCGCTTCAGGGGTGCAGACGGCCATGGTCAGCCCATGGCGCACGCCCTCCGGCAGCTCCTCGGGCATGGACGCGCCCAGCACCAGAACAGGTACGGTCACCCCGGCCTGACGCAGGAGCACACCCTCGCCGATCAGCGCGACAGCCAGCGCCTCCGCTCCGGCCCGCACGGCGCTTTGAGCGACCTGAACGATCCCGTGACCATAGCCGTCAGCCTTGACGACCGCCATCAGCCGCGCGCCCGTCGGAAGTGAATCGCGAATCAGGCGCACGTTCTTTCGCAGCACGGCCAGATCAATCGTCCGCCGCTGTCTTGCTTCCACCGGGCCGTCGCCGTCCTTCCGCTTGTCCTTACCCTTCATTATAGCACAGATGCCAGCGGAATAAAAGCCTTATTTTAGCAGACGCTGTCCCGGGCGGAGCAGGCCCCTGCATGCCGCGTCGTCCAGCGCCAGCGCCCTGACCGCCGCCGCCACGCCATCCTCCAGATTGGACGGCGCGATCCAATGGGCCGCCTCCTTTGCTGCCGGGGTCGCGTTGGCCATGGCGACGGCGCATCCGGCAGCCTCCAGCATGGACACGTCGTTGTCGTTATCGCCGATGGCCATGACCTCGCTCATCGGGATATCCAGCCGCCGGGCCAGCGCCGTCAACGCCGCGCCTTTGTTCACGCCCGCGGGGATGATCTCGAGGGTGTCGGCCCAGCTCGAAGTAACCTCCACCTCCGGCACCTCCGCTATCAGGCGCGCCTTCAGCAGGTTCAGCCTGTCTGGGTACGCGTCCCCAACCACCACGAACTTGCTCGTCCGCTCCAGCAGCGGCTCGATGTGCCGCCCGTCCGGCCAGAATCGGGTGCGTCCGCCGGGCCGGTCAAGGAAGGTCCCCAGCACCAGCATCGCGCCGCGGACATCCTCCGGCGGTCTGTCAAGCGCCGCTTCGTGCATGCCGAACAGGCTGTAGGCCATGTCCAGCTCCTCCATCAGCCCCCGGGCCTTCCGTGCCGCGTCCGGCTGCATCAACCGAGCATCCAGCACCTCGCCCAGCGGCTCCCGCTGCCAGACGCACCCATTGAGTGACAGAACGTGCATCGGCAATCCAGCGTCAAGGGCGAAGAATCCCGCGTCGTCCGGGAGCCTGCCCGTCGCCTGCGCCAGCGTGATTCCCTTTTCATTCGCCCCCCGCAGCGCCTCGACATTCCGGGGCGGAATCCTGTCCAGCTCTGCCCCCAGCAGCGTTCCGTCCATGTCCATGGCAATCAGGCGTATCCCGCTCATCCTCCGCACCTCCGACCATGGCTCTATCATAGCAGGGCGGCCGCGCCAAGTCAACGCCGCCGGATTTTTACAGTCCCCGCCGCGCGGTTGCCCCCTTCCCTTTCCGGTCATTTAATGATATAATAGGTACGTTCCCTTTGCATGAATCCGCATCCCGATGGACAAAATCTGACGGACGATTCGTTTATTATGCGAAGACCCACTGCTGAAAAAAGGAGCCGAGCCACTTATGAAACGCTTTATTGGCCTGCTGCTGGCGCTGCTGATGATCCTGCCCGCCCTGCCCGCCATGGCGGACGACCCCAAGCCCATTGAGGTCATCCCCTATGAGAGCCTGCCCGAGCCCGCGCCCGGTCAGCACTATTATCTGCTGCTGTGCGTTGATTCTTGGAACGCCCGGCCCAACAACCTCGGCAACACGGACGGCATCGTGCTGGTCACGCTGGACACCTATGCCCACCGCGTGATGCTGACCTCCCTGATCCGCGACGCGCTGGTCGTCCGCCCCGACGGGCACATCGGCCGCGTGAACTACATCGCGAAGAACTACGGCGTCGAGGCCCTGTGCAAGGTGCTCAGCCAGCATTTCGGCATCAAGATCGAGAAGTACATCCTCTTCGATTTCGGGCAGATCGCCAACATCGTGGATCATCTGGGCGGCGTGGATATCGAGGTCAACGCCTCCGAAGCCCACTACCTGAAGGTCTATCCGCTTTCCCCGAACCAGACCACACCGCCCATGAACAACGCGGGCACCTACCACTTCACCGGGCGCGCGGCGGTCATCTACATGCGCATCCGCAAGGCCGGCGGCGGCGGTGACTTCATGCGCACCCAGCGCGTCCGCACCGTGCTGTCCCTGCTGGCCGACAAGTGCCGCAAGATCAGCTATACCGACGCCCGCGCGCTGCTGGACTCGGTCATGGAGAACACCCTGCTGACCAACATGAACCTTGACGAGATGCTCACCGCCATGGATCAGGCCTTCTCCCTGCGGGACTGCACCATCGAGGAGCTGCGCATCCCGCCGGACGGTCTGGTCTCCCCGATCAACTACGCAGGCATGGCCGTGCAGGAGCTGGACTGGCCCGCCTGCCGCGAGGCGCTGAACGACTTCCTCAACAGCAGCTGGCTGGTCTATGACGACGAGGAATAACCCACCCGCATCCATTCCCGATGATACAGAAGGAGCTGTGCCATGAAGTGTCCCAACTGCGGCCAATGGAACCGCAACTCCCTGCCCCGCTGCATGAAGTGCGGCGAGCCGCTGGACGCCGGAGCGAACACCCCCTCTTGGCGCGCCGAGCTGAAGGATGACCAGCGCGGCAAGGAATACATTCGCGTCGATGAGTTCGGCGACGCGGCGGCAGTGCCCGATCAGCGGGACGTGCTGGCGCAGGAGATGCACGATCTCAAGGAGCGCAAGAGCACCGGCACGGCAAAACTGCGCCGCCTGCGGGAGACCAGCGCCGAGCGCGGAGCCGCACCCTCCGCCGCGCCCATCCACACGGAGCCTGCCCGGGACAACGTCTTCCACATCAATGACGACCCCCGGGCCACCGTTCGCGTCGTGCGGGACGGCGTGCCCCAGCCTACGGCCCAGCGCTCCTCCGAGATGACCATCAACACATGGCAGACGGGCACCTACGATCCGCTGGTCGAGGATTTCAACAGCCGCAACCGCACCTATCGCGAGGACTATCCGCTCTCCGAGACGGGCGTGATCCGCTTCAAGCCCCGCTATCAGGGGCTGCGCCGACTCATCCGCGTGCTGACGGTGCTGCTGATGCTGGGTGTGACCGGGCTGTGCATCTTCTTCGGCCTCGCCTATTTCCGGGACCGCAAGGCGGAATCATCGCTGCAGAACCGGGCGTCCGTCACCGCCTCCATCATGGACGACCTCGCCGCCCACACCATCCTCATCCCCGGCGAGGACGGGCAGCAGATTTACATCACCGAGCTGCACACCTCCTACATCGTCACCGGCGGCTTCGCGACGGTCGAGGTGGCTGACCACATGTGGTACGACGAGCTGGGCATGATCTCCGACGATACCATGACCGTCACGCTCACGCCCTACATCAAGACCGCCAGCGGTCAGCAGCGGCCCATGGACCCCATCAGCTACGACATTGCCATCCCGCTCTCGCCCATCACCCTGCTGACCCCCGACAGCACGCGCCACGAGGTTGCCACGGCCATGTATTCCATGAGCTTCAACGTGCGCGTCGGCTCCAAAGTCTACATCAACGGCGAGGACGTCTCCGACACCGTCAACGCCCAGACCGGCGTGCTGGTGTACAACGCGACTGTTCAGCCCATCGGCGACAACGTCTTCGACATCCGGGTGCAGAGCCAATACTGCCGCGAGAACCGCATCAGCATCACGCTCTACCGCGAGCCGCAGGAGATTCCGCTGGACCTCTCCGCCGACACCTACGCCACCACCACCGAACAGGCGATCATGATTCGCGCCACCACCCTCCCCGGCGCTGACGTGAATGTGCTCTCGCCCCATACCGACCTGAAGATCACCGACCTGAACACGACGGGCGAGTTCACCTTCATGGCGACCTTCGATCACTACGGCTACAACGACATCATCATCGAGGCTTCCTCCCCCGGCAAGAAGACCTCCCGTGTCGTTTACCAGATGTACTTCGTGGACAGGCCGGAGGTCTACACCACCAAGGCTTGGCCTCTCAACCAGTCCGCCGAGTACTCCGAGCTCATCAGCAACATCTCCACCCGCGCGGCCCGCTCGCAGGTCTATCTGGCCGTCGGGCAGATTGCCGAGATCGTCAACGACAAGCCCCAGCGCGTCATCGTCTACTGCAGCGACGACGGCGTAAGCCGCCCTGTGCTGCTGGAAAACCAGACCACCGTCACATGGAACGTCGGCGAATACTACCGCTTCTATGCCGACGCATACAGTTCCTACGACGGCATGCCGTGGCTGATCGCCCGGTACTGCTATGAGTAATCGTTCTGACCATTGATTTGCCTGCTATCAAAGGAGTGTGTTTATGCCCCAGCGCGATATGCTCATCATCGGTTCCGGCCCTGCGGCGTGGAGCTGCGCCCTCACGGCCCGGCAGCGGAATCTGTCCGTCACGGTGGCCGCTGCTGTATCTGAAACGAGCTGGCTTCAGCGGGCCGAGCGGATCGACAACTACCCCGGCATGCCCGGCGTGTCCGGCAAGGAGCTGCTGCGCGTCTTCCGGCAGCAGGCCATCGACGCGGGCGCGGAGGTCGTTGAGGCGCTGGCCCGGCAGATCATGCCCGCCGGCAAGGGGTACATGACCCTGTGCGGCAACGATATCATCGAGTCCCGCAGCCTTGTGCTTGCCATGGGCGCTGCCAGACCGAAGCTGCTCCCCGGCGAGGAAGCGCTCCTTGGGCAGGGCGTGAGCTGGTGCGGCACCTGCGACGGCATGTTCTTCCGCGGCAAAAAGGTCGCGGTGCTCTCCGCCTGGCACGGCGGCATTGAAGAGGCGGAGTTCCTTCACGGGCTCTGCAGTCAGGTGGATTATTACACGCTGGCAAAGCATGCCATGCCGGAGAATCCGCCCTTTGCCCTCTGCGAGGGAACGCCCCAGTCGCTGGAGAAGGCTGACGGCGGCATCGACGTGGTGACTGACAAGGGGCGCGCGCACTATGACGGCGTGTTTATTTTCCGGCCCGCCGTGTCTCCGGGCACGCTGCTGCCGGGTCTGGCCATCGAGGGCGCGTTCATCCCCGTGGACAGGCGAATGGCCACCAACCTGCCCCATGTGTACGCCTGCGGAGACTGCACCGGTCAGCCGCTGCAAATCGCCAAGGCCGTGGGCGAAGGCAACGTTGCCGCCATCTCTGCCGCTGAGGATCTGGCGCCGAAGAAGGGAGAATCCGCCACATGAAACGACTGATGATCCTGCTGCTCGCACTGATGACGCTGCTTTCCGCCGCGTCTGCCGAGGAGCTGCTGACCCTCGCCGAGCCGCTGGAGGGCGTGATCTGCTGGCCCGACGGCACCAACGAGGACACCGCGTCCTATGTCTACCGTTACTGCTATCCGCAGGTCGCGGGAGAAAGCGAGATCGCCGAGCAAATCAACGGCACCTATGCCTATGAGGTCGACGACGCCTACGATTTCCGCGTGCCCATGAACGCCGAGGGACTCGACCTTGACGCGGGGATGCAGTTCTTCACGTCTATCGGCTATGAGATCACCTGCCTCAACGAGCATTATCTGTCCGTCAAGATTACCTCGGAATCCTTTCTCGGCTATTCCCTGACCACCACCATCGCGGGCCATACCTTCACGCTGGATGACGGCGCGAAGACCGGCTCGGTGACCAGCCTGCCCTATCTGTTAGGCATTCTCGACGGGGACGACGCCAAAGATGAATGGATGAAGGACCGTCAGACGGCACGGGCTGACGAGTGCGTGCGGAAGCTGATCTGGGAGATCATCGAGCAGCAGATCATGCGCGGCGAGGTTGCTTACTACGACGACCTCGACTATGAGATGTTCTGCGACAACTTCTACCCGGAGGAAGCCTTCTATCTCAATGCTGACGGCGACCCGGTCTTCTTCATTCAGGAAGGCTTTGTCGCGCCGGTGGCGGAGGGCGTGCTGCTCTTCCCCTTCACGATGGAGGAGCTGCTGGACGAGATCTGACCACGCGGCGTTTGCTTTCCCCGCTTCCGCATGATAGACTATCCCTCAGTTTACCATCATTAGGGAGGACTCACCATGAAGAAGCTGGTTTGCCTGCTGCTTGTCCTGACGATGGCCCTGTGCAGCGTCGGCGCCGCGCTGGGCGATGATGCACAGACCTCCAGCACGGAGGGGCTGCTCAGGCGGGGCACCGTCGACGGGTTCACCTATGAGAACACAACTCTGGGCTACGGCTGCGTCCTGGAGAACTGGACCTTCGCGGATGGGGATGATCTCGCCATGAAGAACGGCTGGGCTGAGGACATTCTGTCGGATGATGCGCGCACTCCTCGACAGCGCCACCGCCGTGATCGACATGTACGCAGTCTCCGAGGACGGCATGACGAACGTCAGCATTCTGTTCCAGAAGATTAGCGCCTTCTACGGCACACTGCTCACCGAGGAGGACATCGTCGACGCCAACATCGCCGACCTGCCGGAGATGCTGGCGCAGCTTGGCCATACCGATCTTGCAATCGAGAAGGCCACCATTCGCCTGGGCGAGGACGAGCATGTGGGCTTTGCCGCCTCGAGCACATACATGGGCCTTCCCTTCTATCAGGCGCAGGTGTCCGTCCTGTGCGGCGACTATGTCGCATTTGTCTGCGTAACCAGCTTCCTGGCTGACAACACGGACGAGGTTCTCGCGAATTTCTACGCGCTGTAAGCCCTGCGCGCCCGATGAAAAGAAGCCCTGCGTTTTTCAGTCGCAGGGCTTCTTTTGATAGCAGAATCCATCAGGCAAGCGGATATAGGCCCGGATATGCCCGTCCCGCAGCCGCTCGCGGACGGTCGACACATTGCCGTCGTTGCCTTCAGCCGTCAGCAGGCGGTCGCCAAGGTTTTCCAGCACGATGCCGATGTGATCGTGCTCCTGATTGCAGAAGACCCGGTCATAGAGCACGATGTCCCCCGGCTCCGGCTGGCACGCTCCCGGCAGCAGGTAAGCAATCCGCGGTTCCTTCTGTGCGAACTCCTCCCACGCGCCGCAGCCCGCCAGACTGCAGGAAACACACTCGTCCGGGCTGTAAGGAAAGCGGAATCCTGCCTCCATGCAGCAGTGGTATACAAACGCCGCGCACCAGCAGCCATCGGCCTCGGGCACCAACCACTTCGGAAAGCGCCGGACAATCGGCTCAAGATTGGAGGGCTTCCCGTCCACCGCGCCATGCCATGGCCGCAGCGCCTCCCGCCGGGCCACCTCCGCCAGATGACCGCGTGTCACTTCGTCTTCTCCAGATACTCCTCGTAGCCGCACCAGTAGTCGGTGATCGTGCCGTCGTTCTTGATCTCGATGATGCGATCCGCCACGGTGGTGATGAACTGGTGGTCCTGACAGGTGAACATCACGTTGCCCGGGAAGTTGATCAGCGCGTTGTTGACCGCCGTGATGGACTCAAGGTCGAGGTGGTTCGTCGGCTGGTCAAGCATCAGGAAGTTCGCGCCGGAGAGCATCATGCGGGAGAGCATCACGCGGACCTTCTCGCCGCCGGAGAGGACGTTGACGGGCTTGTACACATCGTCGCCGGAGAACAGCATCCGACCGAGGAAGCCGCGCATGTAGGTCTCGAGCTGCTCCGGGGAATACTGCGCGAACCACTCCATCATGGTCATGTTGCAGCCCTCGAAGAACTTCGAGTTGTCCTTGGGGAAATAGCTGGTCGAGATGGTCACGCCCCACTTGAAGGAGCCGCTGTCGGGCTTGAGCTCCTCGGTCAGGATGCGGAACAGCGCCGTCTGCGCCTGCTCGTTGGGGCCCACCAGCGCGATCTTCTGCCCCTTCTGCACGGTGAAGGACACATCCTTCAGGAGCTGCACGCCGTCCTGCGTGTAGCACAGGTTCTCCACCTGCAGGATTTCCTTGCCGGCCTCGCGGTCAGGCGTGAAGTTGACCCACGGATACCGACGGGAGGAAGCGGGCATCTGCTCGATGGTGAGCTGATCGAGCAGCTTGCGGCGGCTGGTGGCCTGCTTGGCCTTGGACTTGTTGGAGGAGAAGCGCTGGATGAACGCCTGCAGCTCCTTGATCTTGTCCTCGCGGCGCTTCTTCTGGTCGTTCATGATCGACTGCATCAGCTTGGACGACTCATACCAGAAGTCGTAGTTGCCGACGTACAGCTTGACCTGATTGTAGTCGATATCGACGATATGGGTGCAGATGTTGTTGAGGAACCAGCGGTCATGGCTGACCACGATCAGCGTGCCGGTGAACTCCATCAGGAAGTCCTCCAGCCACGCGACGGAACGGTTGTCAAGGTTGTTGGTCGGCTCGTCCAGCAGCAGGATGTCCGGGTGTCCGAACAGCGCCTGCGCCAGCAGCACCTTGAACTTGTCGCCGCCCTTGAGGTCCGCCATGGGCAGGTTGTGCATCTCCACCGGCAGCCCCAGACCCGTCAGCAGCGCCGCCGCGTCGGACTCCGCGTTCCAGCCGTCCAGCTCGGCAAACTCGCCTTCAAGCTCCGCGGCCTTTTCGCCGTCTGCCTCGTCAAAGTCCGGCTTGGCATAGAGCTCGTCCTTCTCCTTCATGATATCGTACAGCCGCTGGTTGCCCATGATGACTGTGTCCAGCACCGGGAACGCGTCATACTTGAACTGATCCTGCTTCAGGGTGGACATGCGCTGATCCGCCGGAACGGTCACGCTGCCCGTGGTGGGCTCCAGCTCGCCGGAAAGAATGCGCAGAAAGGTCGATTTGCCAGCGCCGTTCGCGCCGATGATGCCGTAGCAGTTGCCCGGCAGGAACTTCAGATCCGCGCCGGAAAAGAGCTTCTGACCGCCGAAGGTCAGGGAAACATTCGATACTGTAATCATGGCCGCTCCTTTATACTCATGGATTTACG
>JAFLST010000060.1 GCA_022510815.1 Christensenellaceae bacterium
GCAGGGTGTTCGCCGCGCCATAGGCTTCCAGCGCCCACACCTCCATCTCGCCGAAGCGCTGGCCGCCGAACTGGGCCTTGCCGCCCAGAGGCTGCTGCGTAACGAGGGAGTACGGGCCGACGGAGCGCGCGTGCATCTTGTCGTCGACCAGATGGTGGAGCTTAAGGAAGTACATGATGCCGACGGTGACAGGATTCTCAAACTCATCGCCGGTGCGGCCGTCGCGCAGGATGGTCTTGCCGTCGGTGCGCAGGCCTGCCTTTTCGAGGGTCGCGGTGATGTCCTCATAGGTCGCGCCGTCGAACACGGGAGTGGCCACATGCCAGCCCAGCGCGCGGGCAGCCATGCCCAGATGCACCTCGAGCACCTGACCGATGTTCATTCGGGAAGGCACGCCCAGAGGATTCAGCACAATCTGCAGCGGGGTGCCGTCGGGCAGGAAGGGCATGTCCTCCTCGCGGAGCACGCGGGACACGACACCCTTGTTGCCGTGACGGCCTGCCATCTTGTCGCCGACGGAGATCTTGCGCTTCTGAGCGATGTAGACGCGCACCATCTCGTTCACGCCGGGAGACAGCTCGTCGCGGTTCTCACGGGTGAAGATCTTCACGTCGACGACAATGCCGCCCTCGCCGTGGGGCACGCGTAGAGAGGTGTCGCGAACCTCGCGGGCCTTTTCGCCGAAAATGGCGCGCAGCAGGCGCTCCTCAGCCGTCAGCTCGGTCTCGCCCTTGGGGGTCACCTTGCCGACCAGAATGTCGCCCGCACGGACTTCCGCACCGATGCGGATGATGCCCATCTCGTCGAGGTCCTTGACCGCGTCGTCAGAGATGTTGGGAATATCGCGGGTGATCTCCTCCGGTCCCAGCTTGGTCTCGCGGGCCTCGGACTCGAACTCCTCGATATGGATGGAGGTGTAAATATCCTCCTTGACGAGCTGCTCGGACAGCAGCACGGCGTCCTCGTAGTTGTAGCCTTCCCAAGTCATGAAGCCGATCAGCGCGTTGCGGCCCAGACCGATCTCGCCCATTTCCGTGGACGGGCCGTCAGCCAGCAGGTCGCCTTCCTCGATCTTCTGCCCCGCGGAGACCACCGGGCGCTGGTTGATGCAGGTGCCCTGGTTGGAGCGGGCGAACTTGGTGAGCTTGTAGGTGTGGCGCTCGCCATGCTCGTCACGGATGACGATCTCGTCGCCGGAGACCTTGTCCACCACGCCGCTCTCCTTGGCGAGGATCACCACGCCGGAGTCATGCGCAGCGCGGTATTCCATGCCGGTGCCGACGATGGGAGCCTCGGGCACGAGCAGCGGCACGGCCTGACGCTGCATGTTGGAGCCCATCAGAGCGCGGGTGGCGTCGTCGTTCTCAAGGAAGGGAACCATGGCCGTGGCCACGGAGACAACCTGCCGCGGAGAGACGTCGATGAAGTCCACCTGTTCGGCGGGCACCTCGATGATCTCGGAGCGGTCACGCACGGTGATGCGGTCCTTAACGAAGGTGCCGTCCTCGTTCAGCGGCTCGGTGGCGGTGCCGACCTTGTAGAAGTCTTCCTCGTCCGCGGTCATGTAGACGATTTCGTCGGTGACGCGCTTGTTCGCCTTGTCGACCTTGCGGTAGGGGGCCTCGATGAAGCCGTATTCATTCAGCCGCGCAAAGGTTGCCAGCGAGCCGATCAGGCCGATGTTCGGGCCTTCAGGGGTCTCAATGGGGCAGATGCGGGCATAATGGCTGTAGTGCACGTCGCGGACCTCGAAGGAGGCGCGGTCGCGGTTCAGACCGCCGGGGCCCAGAGCGGACAGGCGGCGCTTGTGGGTCAGCTCAGCCAGCGGGTTGGGCTGATCCATGAACTGGGAGAGCTGATGGGAGCCGAAGAACTCCTTGATCGCCGCGGTGACCGGGCGGATGTTGATGAGCTCGCCGGGCTTCACATCGACGGAGTCCTGCACGGACATGCGCTCGCGCACGGTGCGCTCCAGCCGATTCAGGCCGATGCGGATCTGGTTCTGCAGCAGCTCGCCCACGGAGCGCAGGCGGCGGTTGCCCAGATGGTCGATATCGTCGATGGTGCCGATGCCGTAGGGCAGGCCCAGCATGTAGCTGATGGACGCGACGATATCGTCATCCAGAATGTGCTTGGGCACGAGCTGGGAGATGTTGTCGCGAATGACGTCCTTGAGCAGGTCAGGCTCCACGCCCTCGATGATGCGCTTGAGGGTGGGCAGGTGAACCATCTCGAGGATGCCGGCCTCCTTCGGGTCGAAGGGCAGATACTCGCGGGCGTCAACGAAGTTGTTGCCGACCACGCGGCGGGCAACGCCCTCGATCAGCACGTCGACAGCGTTCACGCCGGCGTTCTGAATGGCGCGGGCCGTCTCCAGACCGATGATCTCGCCCTTGCCCACCATCACCTCGCCGGTGCGCGGATCGACGATGTCGTCAGCGGCCACCTGCTTGTTGATGCGGGTCGCGAGGGACAGCTTCTTATTAAACTTGTAGCGGCCCACGCGCATCAGGTCATAGCGGCGGGGATCGTAGAACAGCGAGTTGAACATGTTCGTCGCGCTGTCCAGCGATTCAGGCTCGCCGGGCTTCTGCTTCTTGTAGATTTCCAGCAGGCCCTGCTCGCGGGAGCTGGCGTTGTCGCCCTTCTGCAGGGTCGCGATCAGCCGCTCATCCTCGCCCATCAGGTCGATGATCTCGCCGTCCGTGCCGTAGCCGATGGCCCGCAGGATGGTGGTCAGCGGCAGCTTGCGGGCGCGGTCAATGCGCACCCAGAGCACGTCGTTGGAGTCGGTTTCATACTCCAGCCACGCGCCGCGGGACGGGATGATCTGCGCCGCGTACAGCGCCTTGCCGGCCTTGTCCATCGTATAGGAATAGTACGCGCCGGGGCTGCGAACGAGCTGCGAAACGATGACGCGCTCAGCGCCGTTGATGATAAAGGTGCCGTGGTCGGTCATCAGGGGGAAGTCGCCCATGAACACGTCGGATTCCTTGATCTCGCCGGTTTCATGGTTCGTCAAACGAACGAACACATACAGCGGCGCGGAATAGGTCATATCCCGCTCGCGGCAGCGCTCGATCGAGTTCTTCGGCTCTTCGAGGGAGTAGTCCACAAACTCAAGCTCCAGATTGCCGTTGTAATCGGTAATCGGAGACGCGTCGGCCAGTACTTCGCGCAGGTCGGTCTCAAGGAAACGCCGATAGGAGTTCTTCTGCACCTCGATCAGGTCGGGCATCTCAAGAACCTCATCGATGCGTGAGAAGCTCATGCGCTTGCGCAGCTTCCCCATCTGAACCTCATGCACCATAGAAAGCCATCACCCCTTACTCAGTCCGACCAGCATCTGTTGCGTGTCAAACCGCTGGAAAATTCGCGCTTGCATTTTGGCACGGATGCGTGTACAATGGACAAGCACATGGAAAATACCAGCAGCACATAAAGATACTGATGCAAGTTTAAATTCTATCATAGATGGGTGTAAATGTCAAGCATCCGACTGGTAGAATCATCAAATTTTCTTTCCGCGACCCTGTCGACCGGCAAAGGAGATTCTGTTAATGAAGAAATTCGTGACTGTTCTGCTGATTCTGCTCTCCCTTTCCGCCGCCGCGCTGGGAGAATCTGCCGCTGAGCCGCCCGTGCTGGTGGATCGAATCGCTGACCCGGGGGCGGCATTCTCCTTTGCGGAGGACGCGGAGCTCTTGCAGATCATCTTCCCAAATGTCTGGGACGAGGACGCGGAGCTGATCCTCTGCGGCGGCGAGGCGATGCTCATCGACTGCGCGAAGGAGCAGCACGGCAACCGGGTCGTGGCCCTGCTCAAGCAGCTGGGCATCACGGAGCTGAAATACGTCATTAACTCCCACCCGCACAACGACCACATCCTCGGTCTCAAATCCATCGCCAAGGCGGTCAAAATCGACGAGCTGCTGTTCTGTTTTCCGGAGAAGGAGACCAAGCACATGCCGGTGGCGCTGAAAACCGCCGACCAATACGGCATCCCGGTTCGCTGGTACGCGGACGAGGAGCGGTTCCAGATCGGCGGCGCTGTGATCGACGTATGGCTCAAGGGTGACGACAACTGGACGCTCAACGAGCGCTCCGCCCAGATGCGGCTGCAGTTCGGCGAGCGGACGATGCTCTTCACCGGCGACATGATGCAGAAGACGCAGAAGCGCCTCATGGAGGTCATCGACCCGTGGCTGCTGGACATCGACATCTTCAAGTACCCGCACCACGGCCTGTCCCTGCCGGATGACGACTTCCTCGCGACGATCTCGCCGGAATACGTTATCATCACCAACACAGCGGGCGACCGGACCAAAAAGGTGCGCAACTACCTGACCAAACAGCAGATTCCGTGGGCAACGACCGTCCCCGGCTATGTCTCCCTGACCACCGACGGCAAAACATGGGTCATCGAGCGCATAGAAATGGCGTCCAATTAAGGCTCATCCCAGAGGCGGATCAGCGAAAGTCCCCTATAATAATAGGTAGCGATTTCTTCTCCGGGATAACCGTCCTGAGCAAGGGCATAGGCGCCCCACTGGGGCATCCCGACCCCGTGACCGTATCCCCTGCCCGCCATGCGCACCTCCTTGTCGTCGGAGGATATCTCCGTCAGCAGGGTGGAGCGCATCACCGTGCTGCCCAGAGCCAGCCGGAGCCGCGCGGCATTGACCTCCAAACCATCCACCAGCAAGGTGACAGCCCGACCGCTGTCGCCTTTTTCTTTGATGCTGATCTTTTGGGCCGTTTCCGTGACAACGCCCGCCGCCCGGCATGCCGCCAGAAATTCCTTCATGGTAAAGGTCGCCGACCACTCCTTCGCCTCGTCCGGTGCCGCGTCGCTGTCGAGACCCTCTGTAACGACGGTATGTTCCGGCTCCTCGTCCTGCCAGTTGAGGCCTTCCTGCGCCAGCGCCGTCCTGCCGCCGGAATGGGCATGGAACCATGTGTAGGGCAGCGAGCCATCCTGCGCCACCAGCACCATGCCCGCCGTGGAGCGCACCGCCTCCCGGACGCGGTCGTTCACGTTTTCTTCATTATATGCCTGCGCCTCGGTGATGTCCGTCGACACGTCCGCGCCCACGTAGCGGCTGGTCTTCTCCGTCACGAACTTGAGCACAAAGGTGCGTGCCAGAATCGCCTGCGCCCGCAGCGCCTCTATCGGCCAGTCGTTCTTCATCTCCCCGGCGACCACGCCGCACAGGTAGGTCTCGATGTCCATAGGCCGGATGGTCTCCTCCGCCAGCACGAACACCTCCAGCACCGGCAGGCCATCCTCGTCCAGCGGCAGCGGGATCGTCCATTCCGGCGTGACCGCAGGCGATTCCGTGGGCATGGGAGTCTCCCCGCGGGCAGCGCAGCCCGTCATGATCGCCGCCGCCAGCAGGACGCAGAGTACTTGCTTCATTACATATCTCTCCTTTTTGTGGTCATCCGGAATGCCCGAAAAAACAGCCCTCCGAAGCAAAAAACCGTGTTGACAAGCTGGAAACGCTATGGTACAATGGGGGTCGAGCACCATCGGTGCCCTTTTGTGGTGTGCCTATGCCATCGCTCAGCGAGAGGAGGAATCCGCATGGAAGCCTTGAAGAACGCCGCCGTCAAAGTCATCGGAAGCAAACAGGTTCAGCGCGCGCTCAAGACCGGCTCCCTGTCGCGGGTGTATGTCGCCGAAGACATCGACACCTTCCTCTATCAAAAGGTGACCAGAGCCGCCGAGGCCGCGGGCGTGCCCGTGACGACGGTGAAGTCATCGCTGGAGCTGGGCCGGGCCTGCGGGCTGGAGATCGCCTCCGCCGCGGCCGGGCTGCCGAGGTAAGCTCGCATCTATTTTACGCCAATAAGTTTCCGAGGGTTGCGGAAATTTTTGGACATTTTTTCAGGAGGTGCTTCCATGCCCACGATCAATCAGCTGGTTCGTAAGGGTCGGGAGAAGGTCGCCAAGAAGTCCACGGCGCCCATTCTGCAGGGCTGCCCGCAGAAGCGCGGCGTGTGCCTGAGCGTCAAGACCACGACGCCCAAGAAGCCGAACTCTGCCCTTCGTAAGATCGCCCGTATCCGTCTGACGAACGCCATCGAAGGTACGTGCTACATCCCCGGTATCGGCCACAACCTGCAGGAGCATAGCGTTGTGCTGATTCGCGGCGGCCGTGTTCGCGACCTGCCCGGCGTGCGTTACCACATCATCCGCGGCGCGCTGGATACTGCCGGTGTGGCCAAGCGGATGCAGGCCCGCTCTCTCTACGGCGCCAAGCGTCCGAAGAAGTAAGACCTGCTCTCAAAGCGCCTTTGCAGCCCTCTTACGCGCAGGTGCGGTTTCCCGGACAAGCCTTTCCCCCCGGAACAGGGAGAGGACGCTGATCCGGCTGACCGCCGCGTTCATTCCGCCTATTCGGGGCGGGACGGCATGATGCTGACATGCCGCCGGAGGGAGAGGAACACCCAGTCCGGGGCGCTGATTCCGCAATCCGCAACTGACAGACAGAATCATTCAGGAGGGATAAACTATGCCCCGTCGCGGCTTTATTCCCAAGCGCGAGGTGCTGCCGGATCCCGTACACGGGACCACGGTGGTGACCAAGCTCATCAACCAGATCATGCTGGATGGCAAGCGCGGCATCGCTCAGAACGTGTGCTATACCGCCTTTGAGACCATCAAGGAAAAGACCGGCAAGGACCCGAACGAAGTCTTCCAGGCTGCGCTGGCGAATGTCGCCCCGTCTCTGGAAGTCAAGGCCCGCCGCGTGGGCGGCGCGACCTATCAGGTCCCCATGGAGATCCGCCCCGAACGCCGTCAGACGCTGGCCCTGCGCTGGCTGGTCGACTTCAGCCGCAAGCGCGGTGAGAAGACCATGGCCGAGCGCCTCGCCGCTGAGCTGATGGACGCGGCCAACAACACCGGCGCTTCCGTCAAGCGTAAGGAAGAAATGCACCGTATGGCCGAAGCGAACAAGGCGTTCGCGCATTACCGCTGGTAAGCGGAACTTTTCCCACGTTTCTGAAAGGAGCAAGATTGCATGGCACGCAGCCATCCCCTTGACAGGGTGCGCAACATCGGCATCATGGCGCACATTGACGCCGGTAAGACCACCACGACCGAGCGCATCCTGTACTATACGGGCAAGACGCACCGCATTGGCGAGGTGCATGAGGGCGCAGCCACCATGGACTGGATGGTGCAGGAACAGGAGCGCGGCATCACCATCACGTCTGCCGCCACCACCTGCATCTGGCACGACCCCCGCGATCCCGAGAATCGCAACAGGACCTACCGTATCAACATCATTGACACTCCCGGTCACGTTGACTTCACCGTGGAGGTCGAACGTTCCCTGCGCGTGCTGGACGGCGCTGTGTCCGTCTTCTGCGCCAAGGGCGGCGTCGAGCCCCAGTCCGAGACCGTGTGGAAGCAGGCCGAGACCTATCGCGTCCCGCGCATGGCTTACGTCAACAAGATGGACATCACCGGCGCGAACTTCTTCCGCGTTGTGGACATGATGCGCGACCGTCTGCACGCTAACGCTGTCCCGATTCAGCTCCCCATCGGCAAGGAAGACACCTTCAAGGGCATCATTGACCTTGTCCGCATGCGCGCCGAGGTTTACTACGACGACGCTGGCAAGGACGTCCGCGATGAGGACATCCCCTCCGACATGATGGAGCTGGCTCAGCAGTATCGCGCCGAGCTGATCGAGAAGGTCGCCGAGACCGACGATGAGCTGATGGAGAAGTACTTCGCGGGCGAGGAACTCACCGAGGAAGAGATCAAGGACGCCATTCGCAAGGCGACCATCTCCTGCTCGATGAACCCCGTGCTCTGCGGTACCTCCTATCGCAACAAGGGCGTGCAGCCCCTGCTGGACGCGATCATCGAGTACATGCCCTCCCCTGTGGACATCCCGGCCATCAAGGGCACCGATCCCTTCGACGAGACCAAGGAGATGGAGCGTCATCCCTCTGACGACGAGCCCTTCTCCGCGCTGGCCTTCAAGATCATGGTCGATCCCTTCGTCGGCAAGCTGGCGTTCTTCCGCGTTTACTCCGGTACTCTCGAGGCCGGCAGCTACGTGATGAACTCCACCAAGCAGAAGCGCGAGCGCATGTCCCGCATCATGCTGATGCACGCCAATCACCGCGAGGAAGTCGACACCATCTACACCGGTGAGATTGCCGGCGCGGTCGGTCTGAAGGACACCACCACGGGCGACACCCTCTGCTCCGAGCAGAACCAGATCATTCTGGAGTCGATGGTCTTCCCCGATCCCGTTATCGAGGTTGCCATTGAGCCCAAGACCAAGGCTGGTCAGGACAAGATGACCATGGCCCTGCTGCGTCTGGCTGAGGAAGACCCGACCTTCAAGACCTACACCAATCAGGAGACCGGCCAGACGATCATCGCTGGCATGGGTGAGCTGCATCTGGAGATCATCGTGGACCGCCTGCTGCGCGAGTTCAAGGTGGAAGCCACCGTCG
>JAFLST010000061.1 GCA_022510815.1 Christensenellaceae bacterium
CAGCTGGTGGTGAAGCGCTGGGAGCAGATAAAAACGGGACGATAAGCATGCTAAATGATACAGACCGCAGGAAGGAATGCTCCTGTAAAATGAGCACCCACAACAACCATGTTCTTTGCCTTGAATCTATCAATAGCGACAAACCGCCGCAGCCCATCATCAAGGGCTTGTATTCGCAGAGGAACTGACCCATGCACAGCGAACCAAAGCGTCTTTGCGGATCAGGTAAAGCTGTAGAACCGAAGGAACTGTGAAAGAAACAACAAACACCCGCCCGCTTCACGCAAGGAGCCGCCTGCGAGAATCAAGACCTGTGGGCGGCGATTTCATTTTTGGGGACTGGATAATGAAACTGCCCCTCAACTTACCGTTACTTTTGAAGCGTCATGCGTGACATTGATGTAAACAGGCGCAATCCCTTGTGCAGGATTTGCATAGAATTGTGCTTGTTTTGCATAGAAATATTCGGATTCTATTATTAGAATTTAGAATATAGATATCTTGCACAAATGCCACTGATGAAGCTATTTGAATCGTTCCCAAATTCGTAACAGATGGATCTTTGTGATTATCATCAAATAAAACGGAGGGATTGCTTTGAGAAGTGCCAAGGCGGCGGAATTAACTGCTGTGCGCAAGAACCCGCACAAAGGATTCTCATGGAAGACGTACCTGAAACGGTATTGGACGCTGTATCTGCTCTTGCTGCTTCCGATTGCGTTCTTCGTGATTTTCCGTTACACGCCCATGACGTACATCCTGCTGGCGTTCAAGAAGAACAACATTCTGATACCGCCGTGGAAGGTGGACTGGGTCAAGAACAACGGCATGGACTGGTTCATTAAAGCCTTCAAGGATCGTGGCTTCAATACGGCTTTGAAGAACACGATCTTCCTGAACCTGCTGGATCTGTTCGTTGGTATGCCGATGCCGATCATCATGGCGCTGCTGCTCAACGAGCTGGCCTTCCCCAAGTACAAGCGCATTACGCAGACGATCCTGTATCTGCCCCACTTCCTGAGCTGGGTTATCATTTCGAGCATCATGCTCCGCTTGTTTGCCACCAATGACGGCATCATCAACAAGCTGCTGGGCACCCAGATTCCCTTCGTCGGCACGGAGGGCAACTGGCGAGCCACCTACATTTTCCTGGGCATATGGAAAGAATGCGGCTGGAACACCATCATCTATCTGGCAGCGCTAACAGCCATCAGCCCCGAATTGTATGAAGCTGCCGAGGTGGACGGCGCCGGCCGACTGCGGAAGATATGGCATGTGACGCTGCCCGGCATCCGGCCCACCATCATCGTGCTGCTGATTATGAATCTGGGCCATATTCTGGGCTCTGAATTCGACCGGCCTTTCACCCTGAGCAACAAGCTGGTGGAAGGCGCCAGCAAAACCATTTCCATCTTCGTGTACGAGCGCGGCATCCAAGGGCAGCAGTACTCCCTGAGCACGGCTGTCGGTCTTTTCCAAAGCGTCGTATGCGTGATCTTCCTGCTCATGTCGAACGCTCTGGCCAAGAAGTTCGGCGAGCGCGGGATCTGGTAAGGGGGTGCTGGTATGAGCGTTGCAAAGAATATGAACGTCCCATCCGCCAAGAAGCTCCATGACGGCATGATCAAGTCGAGGACGACCAGAATCGGCGATTTCATCATTGCCGCGATCTGCTTCATCCTGATGCTGCTTTGTCTGCTGCCCATGCTGCATGTGCTGGCCTGCAGCCTCTCTTCCGCCGATGCGCTGGTCAAGAACGAAGTATTCATCATCCCCAAGGGCTGGAATATTGACGCTTACGCGACCGTGCTGTCCACGGAAAAGTACGTCCGCTCTCTGGGCTGGACCGCGATCCTAACGCTGCTCTGCACCCTGATTTCCATCGCGCTGACCATCTGCGCCGCCTATCCCCTGACATACGCGGAACTGAAGGGCGGACGGTTCGTCAACTTCATCATTCTCTTTACGATGTATTTCAGCGCGGGCACCATTCCCTCTTACTTGCTGCTGAGCAGGATGAGCATGCTGAATACGCCTTATGCGCTGATCTTCCCCAATTGCATCAGCGTCTTCAACATCATCATCATGCGGTCATTCTTCTTCGGCGTGCCTGACAGCCTGCGGGAAGCCGCTGAAATCGACGGGGCAGGGCCCATCCGCGTGCTGGTTCAGGTGTATCTGCCCCTGAGTCTGCCGGTCATCGCAACCCTGAGCCTGTTCTATGCCGTGGGCCGTTGGAACGGTTTCTCCGACGCGCTGATGTACCTGAAAACCTCGGATTCTGAAAAGTACTGGCCGATCCAGCTGCTGCTGTATAACGTCATTAAGAATTCCACCCAGACCAGCGAGCAGGCGGCTCAGGAAGGCTTCTTCGCCAACGGCGTTTCCAAGACCATCCAGATGGCGACAGTCATGTTCGCCACGGTGCCGATCCTGCTGGTCTATCCCTGGCTGCAGAAGTACTTTGTGACCGGCGTCACCATCGGCGCTGTCAAAGGCTGATTCTACGGGGTGTGCGCACCCTGTAAATAAAAGGAGGAAACCCAAATGAAACGCATTCTTGCCCTGCTCCTGACGGTTGCGCTGATTGCGTCCCTGGGCGTGTCCTCGGCGTTCGCCGCCGACGACGGCTTTGTGGACGGCAAGTTCGCCGAGACCCGTCACATCACCGTGGAAGTCTTCAACCGCAACAACGACGGCGGCACCGACCCCACCAACAACGTGTGGTCTGAGTACATCCAGAAGGAAATGCTGGATCGCTACAACGTGGAAGTGGAGTTTGTGTCCGTGGGCCGCTGGACGGAAGGCGAGGACATCGCCAACCTGCTGGCTGACGGCAAGGCTCCCGACGTGAGCTACACCTATGCCTACAACACCGTCATCTCCTACGCCAACATGGTCGATGCCAATGGCAACCCCGGCGTGGTTGATCTGGCTCCCTATCTGGAGGAGTACAAGGATCAGCTGGGCAATCTGCTGACCCTGCTGGGCAGCGAGGACAACCTCTACTACGACAAGGACCCCGAGACCGGCGCTGTCTGGATGATCGAGGGCGTCCGCGCTGATACCTCCCGTATCACCACCTTTATCCGCAAGGACTGGCTGGATACGCTGGGACTGCCCCTGCCCACCACCGAGGAAGAGTTCTACAACGCGCTGGTCGCCTTCCGCGACAACGCCGAGACCCTGCTGGGCGCTGACGCCGACAAGATGATCCCCTACACCATCTCCACCGACATCGGCTGGCGCGCCGACCTGCTGAGCGTCAGCAAGGTGCCCAGCGACGTTGACGACGTGACCCTCTTCGTCTATGGCTATGACGATCGTCACCTGCTCTATCCCGGCTACAAGGAAGGCATCCGCGTGCTGAACAAGTGGTACAACGAAGGCCTGATCTGGAAGGACTTCGGCCTGTACAACGACAGCACCGTGGAAGACGACAACATGAAGGCCGGCTATGTGGGCGCTTTCATGCACAACTGGGACTATCCCTTCCGCAATGGCGACGACTGCATCAACGCCAACCTCAAGCGCAACGTGGGCGAAGACGCCATGTTCGTGCCGATTGACTGCTTCCAGAACGACGCGGGTGTCACCCTGAAGTTCATGGGCGCCGCCGTCGGCAGCGACCGCAAGATCTTCCTGCCCTCCACCAACACCGAGCCTCTGGCTTCCCTGCTCTACATCAACTTCATCTCCAGCGTGGAAGCGATCACCTATCTCCAGACCGGTCTGGAAGGCACCAACCACATCCTGCACGATGACGGCGCGTACGAGATCCTGCCCGCCACCGGCGAATGGGTGATGAACTCCGGCAACAACATCGACTACACCATGACCTGCAACGGCCTGTATCTGGGCGAAGCCACCGGCGCCACCACCGCCCTGAGCTATCCCGGCATCCCCGCCGAGATCGTCATTCAGGCCAATGAGTACGGCAAGAATAATGGCCGTTATGTCCAGCACTTCAACGTGGGCACCATCGAGTCTGAGACCGAAGTTGGCACCAGCCTCACCAGCCTGCGCGACGAGCTGCTCACCAAGGCCGTCACCGCTTCCGTGGCTGACTTCGATTCCGTGTATGATTCCTATATGGCCGACTACATGAACGCTGGCGGTCAGGATATCATTGACGAGCGCATCGAGAAGCTGGCTGACGTCTACGGGATTGATTTTGAGCAGTAATCCCAAAGACTGACGGAACCACAAACCAACGGCGGGTGCCGGCTATGGCCGGCACCCGCTTTTCTAAACAACAATGCCCGGCAACGGAGCGCGTCCGCAGCCGGGCAGAAATGGAAGCTGGCTTATTTGATCCGAATGGCCTTCTCTTGTGCCAGCAGGCATAGCTCCGCCGCTTTGAAGGCATGGGCCTGGGTCATGGCGTTTTCCGTGCGATTCAGGCAGTCCAGAATCAGCTGACCGAAGAAGGGATACCCCGTGACGCCCACGGCGTTCACATATTGCTCCCCCTTGCCATTGACCAGAAACACATGGCCGCCGCCGGGCTGCTCAGAAGCCAGATTCACGTACTTGCGCACTTCGATAAAGCCCTCGGTGCCCTGAATAAAGAGGCGGCCGTCTCCCCATGTGCGCAGCCCGTCCGGCGTGAACCAGTCCACCCGGAAGTAGTGCGTCGCGCCGTTTTTGCCCACCAGCATGCAATCGCCGAAGTCCTCCAGCTCAGGATACTCGGGGTGAGCGTAGTTGGCTACCCGGCTGGCGATGACGTTGGCGTCTTCCTCGCCGGTATAGTACAGGAACTGCTCGATCTGATGGCTGCCGATATCGCAGAGAATGCCGCCGTACTTCTCGCGCTCAAAGAACCACGCGGGCCGTCCCGGCGCACCCAGCCGATGAGGGCCGAAGCCGTTGACGGCGATGACCCTGCCGATCTCGCCCTGCTCCACCATGTATCCCGCCAGCAGCGCGCCTTCATCGTGCAGGCGCTCAGCATAGTATACCATATACTTTTTGCCGGTTTCCGCGGCCTTTTTCCGGGCGGCAGCCAGTTGGGCCATGGTGGTGAAAGGGGCTTTGTCAGTAAAGTAGTCCTTGCCTGCGTCCATGGCGCGCAAGCCCAGCGCGCAGCGCTCGCTGGTGATGGCGGCGCTGGCGATCAGGTGCGTGTCCGGGTCCTCGAGGGCTTCCTGTTCGCTGCGGGCAGGAATGGCCTGTGGAAAGGCCTTGAGAAAGTTTGCTACTTTCTGCGGGTCTGGATCGTAGACATATTTTAGCGTGCCGCCTGCCTCCGTCAGCCCGTTGCACATGCCGTAAATATGACCATGATCCAGCGCGACCGCCGAGAAAACGAATTCACCGGGCTTCACCACTGGCTGAGGCTTGCCCTTGGGGGCGTAGTTCATGCCGTCAGAGATGTTCATTGCTTCTTTCCCTCCCCGAAACCGCCAAAGCTGATTTCACCTTCAAAATCCGCGACAGACGCCGTTTTTTCGTAGAAATGGGGCACATGAGCCCGAATGCCCTCCACCGTGTAAAAGGGATCGTCCCTGCTCAGGGGCAGCGTCGCAGGCATGTGTTCGGCGCCCGCTTTATAGATGGCTGTGATAAGTTCAATCGTGCGGCGTCCATCCTCGCCTGTGATGGCAGGAGCGCTGCCGGTCTCCAAAGCAGTGAGCACGTTTTCCAACTGGCCGTCGTGCATTTCATAGGGCACAGGAGGCAGCGATGCAAGGAGAGCCTTTACCTGCGCCTCAAAGGCGGCGTCCGGCGTCTTGAGGGGAAAGCCGTTGGGCTGCGGCACGGAGGCGAAGCAATCATACGGCGCGGACAGCTTGGCCTTTTCGCACTGGAAGACCAACTGCTGCTCCTCCCCGTGATGTACCACAGAGGCCGTCACCGTGGCCAGAGCGCCGGGATATTCCATCACGGAAACCGAGAGATCTTCCACCTCCGCGTTGTCGTGGCCCGTGTTAGCCAGCACGCTGGTGACCCTGTCCGGCAGACCCATCATCCAGCCCAGCATGTCGATGTGATGCACCGCGTGATTTAGGGTGCAGCCGCCGCCCTCCTTTTCCCAGGTGCCCCGCCACCACAGATCGTAATAGCTGTGGCCCCGGAACCAGAAAGAATCAATCTCAGCGGAGCGCACCCTGCCGGCGATGCCGCTGTCCAGCAGCGCTTTCAGGTCGCGGATGGGCGCACGGAACCGGTTCTGCGCGATGATGGACAGCAGCTTTCCGCTTTCATCCCGTGCCTTCAGCATCGCGTCGCATTCCTCCAGCGACGCCGCCATGGGCTTTTCGCACACCACATTTTTCCCGCTGCGCAGGCAGTTGATCGCAATGGACGCGTGAACATAGGGCGGCGTGCAGATATCCGTCAGATCAATATCCTTGCGGGACAGAATATCCTCGTGGCGCTCATAGACATCGCAGTCCAGAAGATACTGTTCCTTGACTTTTTGCGCCTTTCCGGGGATAATATCTATCAGGGCTGCGATGCGGCAGCGCTGCGGAAAAAGAAGATACGCCCTGATATGGGCATGCGAAATGTTGCCCGTGCCAATAATAGCTACTTGAATCATGCATCAACGTCCTTTCCATCGGTCAAAGGACCGGCCGCAGGAAAAAAACTGTAACGACTTATCCACCATCCCAGTATACCAGACAAAATGTCTGTTTTCTGCGTAAATGCTGTTAGAATCTATGTATAATCTACACGTTTTGAAAGGAGCTCCATTTATGGAACAGATGATTGCTCACCATCATATCCCCATGACCATCATGGAGGAAGGCAAGGGCTATGAGGCGCAATACAGTTATAACGAGCAGATGGAGACTACAGAATACCATTGCCATGATTTCTATGAAATTTATCTTCATTTGCGCGGCGGACAGTATTTTGGTCTGGATAACAGTCTGTTCCTGCTTGAGCCTAATCAGTTGTTTATCCTGCCGCCCTTCGCCATGCACGGCTTGTTCAGCACGAATCCACTGCGGCAATATGAGCGTGCCTATCTGAACCTGTCACCGGAGCTGTTGAAAATCTTAGGCTGTGAGCAGATTGATCTGGATCAGTTTTTCCGCGCCTACACCTCCCGGGGCATACACACCCTCCAACTGAGCGAACAGGATGCCGCGCAATGTGTGACATGGATTCGTCAACTGGAAAATGCGCCGCACTCCACAGACCCTCTGGAGAGATTTGGCCATTACGCTGTTCTGATGAATTTCCTCAACGTGGTGTGTCAGGGCATTCGCCAATCGAAAGCCATCACGGGCAGCATCATTTCCAACAGCATCATCCAGAACGTGCTGACCTATATCAACAGCCATTATACCCAACCGCTGAAGATGGATCAGCTTGCCAAGCAATTTGGCATCAGCGTCAGCTACCTATCCCATGAATTCGCCAAATTCACAAATCGCAGCGTGTACGATTACATTCTCTATCGCCGGGTGATGCTTGCCCGCCAAATGATGCAGACCGACGCATCCCTCAACGCCATCGCCTATCAGTGCGGTTTCAACGATTATTCCAATTTTCTGAGAATGTTCAACAAACTGGTTGGTATGTCTCCCAGCCTGTACCGCAAGCAAATCAGGCGCTTTCACGGGCTCAGGTGAGCGGAATGCGGATATGCTGATGATACAGAGGGATAAGCGGTTGGCGTAATCTGGCTATATAGACTGCGTAGAGCGTCAAACACTGCTGATGTAGCTTTATTGCTGGCATTCTGCAGGCTTTGGCAATGAGGATAGCTTGCCCGAACAATGGTCATCATTGGCAATTTGGCCGCTGAAATCGGCTTGGTGTGAGACGGCTGGACGAACGAAACGTGTTTAGCATTTCCTTGTGAATAGACAATTCTGACCGTTGATGGTTGCACAGAGTTTTCTTAGAAGAAGTCCGTTATTTATGGTGAAAACAACCTTGACAAATGGTCTCTCAAAAGGACCTCCTGCTTGCATACGCAAAGGCGCATCGCCTACCTAACTCGACCTTCTTCATGGACGACGGCTACAGCGGCACGAATTTCAACAGGCCCGGCTTTCAAGCCATGCTGTCCGAAATCGAAATGAGGCATGTGGGCACCGTACTCACGAAAGACCTTTCCCGTCTGGGCCGTAATTCCGC
>JAFLST010000062.1 GCA_022510815.1 Christensenellaceae bacterium
CCTCGGGTTCTTCGGTGATAACCGGCTCCTCCGTCGCTTCGGGGGCCTCGGGTTCCTCGGTGACAACCGGCTCCTCCGTCGCTTCGGGGGCTTCCGTCACCGCAGGCGAAACAGACGCTTCCGTATCATCGTCAGCGTCGGGCTGCGCGGCGGGTTCCTCCGTCGCCGGGGCGTCCGTCACTTCGGGGGCCTCCGTCTCGGGCTGCTCATCGGGCTGCTCATCGGGCTGCCCGGGAGCGACCTCGGTCGGTTTTTCGCCGGACTCCTGCGCCTCATCCTCCTCGGGCTGGGCAGGAGCGTCCGCTTCCGGGGCGTCCGCCGGTTCCCCGGGGGCTGTCTCGGCGGCGTCAGGGGCGTCCTCCGCGGGGGCCTCCGCCGTGTCTTCGGCTGGCGCTTCCGTTACGATCTCCTCCGCCGCCAGCTCCGGGGCCGGGCTCGGGGCCGCTTCCTCCGCCGCCGCCGGAAACACCGACGTCAGCATCGTGAACGCGAGGAACAACGCCATGGCTCTTCTCTTCATTCGGTTATCCTCCTCAGTCCTCCCGCGCGGGGAGGCCTATGATTTTCACTTGTCAACTGTCGCTCAATATGGGTATTCAGCTTCATCTTATCAATTCGTTTGCCGCTGCACAACGCTAAAGCATCCAAAGTTGAGGACAAAAATAGCTATATTGTCCAAAATGTTTAAATATCTGAAAAAATATGCTAATATATAAGCTAAATTGCAGGCATTCAACGATTTCCACTTATAGGAGGCAGGCCCGATGAAGGCGTTTTTTGAAGCCCGCGACACGTCGCTGTTTGTCGGTCGGATGACCGTCAACGCCTTTCCGCTGCACGTCCATGAGAACGTGGAGATCGCCTATGTGCGCTCCGGGACCTGCGACATGCAGATCGGCGGCGCCGCCTTTCAGCTCCGACCCGGCGACCTTGCCATCTGCTTCCCGCTGACGCCCCACAGCTACGACCGGCTGTCCGGGGACTGCCAGGGCTTCGCGGCCTTCTTCCTGCCCGACACCATCGCCGAGTTCGCCAACACCTTCCACCGCTGTCAGCCCGTGGAGCCGGTCATCCGCCGCGAGGCCCTCGGTGAGGAGATTCCGCGCCTGATCGAGCGGCTGATGGAGATCCCCAGCGATCAGCCCTCCCCCGTCCGGCTGGCGTACCTGCACCTGCTGCTGGCCCATGTGCTCAGCGGCCTGCGCCTGCGCCCGGCGGACGACGGCAACGAGCGCGACCTGGCCGCCCGGGTGATCCGCCACATCTACGCCCACGCCTGCGAGCGCATCACCCTCGACAGCACCGCCCGGGCCCTCGGCATCAGCCGGTCGCACCTGTCCCACATCTTCGCCCAGCAGTATCGCGTCAACTTCCGCCGCTTCATCAACGCCATCCGCATCAACAAGGCCCTCGTGCTCATGCGCGACCCGCTGGTCAACCTGACGCAGGTCTGCTACGGCTGCGGCTATGAAAACATGCGCACCTTCCGCCGCGCCTTCACGCAGGAGACGGGCATGCTCCCCTCCGAATATCTCCGCCGCGTCCGCGAGTACGCTCCCGGCCCGGAAAACGGCTGATTTTCCCGCCCAACGGTAGCATTTCCCGCCCATGTGTGCTATACTTTCTTCATATCATTGCATGAGAGGGAGCTGATCCCATGCCCAAGGGCGCGCGGGCCGCGCTGCTGGCCATCCTCGCCGCGGCGCTGTACGCGATCAACATTCCCCTGTCCAAGCTGCTGCTGGAGCGCGGGCTGACCGCGCCGACCATGCTCGCGGCGCTGCTGTATCTGGGCGCGGGCGCGGGGCTGGGGGGCTACGGCCTGCTCGAGAGACGCCTGCACCGGGGCCCGGCGCCGGAACCCCTCACCCGCCGGGAGCTGCCCTACACCGTCGCGATGGTGGCGCTGGACATTGCCGCGCCGATCCTGCTGATGCTGGGCGTCGCCCGCTGCAACGCCGCCAACGCCTCTCTGCTCAATAACTTCGAGATCGTCGCCACGTCGCTCATCGCGCTGGCCGTCTTCCGGGAGGCCATCTCCCGGCGGCTGTGGCTGGCCATCGGGCTGGTGACGGCGGCGAGCGTCATCCTCAGCTTTGAGGGCGGCGGGGCCTTCGAGTTCAGCGCGGGGTCGCTGCTGGTGCTGGGGGCGTGCGTGTGCTGGGGCTTTGAGAACAACTGCACCCGCATGCTCAGCGGCAAGAGCTCCACGCAGATCGTCATCATCAAGGGCTGCTTCTCCGGGCTGGGGAGCCTGATCGTGGCGCTCGTCCTCGGCGAGCCCTTCCCCGCGCTGCCGTGGCTGATGGCGGCGCTGGCGCTGGGCTTTGTCGCCTACGGGCTGAGCATCAAGTGCTACATCATGGCCCAGAAGGACCTCGGCGCCGCCAAGACCAGCGCGTTCTATGCCGTGGCGCCGTTCCTCGGGGTGGCCTTCGGGATGGCGCTGCTGGGCGAGCGGCCGGGGCCGCAGTTCTGGGCGGCGCTGGTCATCATGGCGGTCAGCACCGTCCTCATGGTGCGGGACTCGATATAGCCGACAAAGGAGAACCTCATGCTCAAACGAATGCTGACCCTGCTGCTGGCGGCTGCGCTCACGGCCCCGGCGGCGCGCGCGGAGACAAGGAGTGGCGACATGCGCAACATGGACTACAGCAGCCCCTATCAGGGCAACCCCTACCTGCCGCTGTGGGAGTACATCCCCGACGGCGAGCCCTACGTCTTTGAGGACCCGGACAACCCCGGCCAGTACCGGGTGTACATCTACGGCTCCCATGACATGCTCAGAACCGAATACTGCGGCAAGGACCTGGTCGTCTGGTCGGCCCCGGCGGACGATCTGTCCCACTGGCAGCGGGATGGCGTGATCTTTGAGTCCATCGTCGGCGGGCAGGCGGACACCCTCTTCGCGCCGGACGTGGCGCTGGCGGTGGACCCGGACACCGGCAAAAAGACCTATTACCTCTACCCCAACACGCAGGCATGGGGCCGCAACGCCTCGGTGGCCAAGTCCGACCGGCCCGACGGGCCCTTCGAGGTCTGCAACTGGCAGCCCGGCAGCACCACCACGGTCCGCGGCGTGCTGGGCTTTGACCCGGCGGTGATCATCGACGACGACGGCGCGGCCTACGGCTACTGGGGCTTCTGCGACTCGTGGTGGGGGCGCCTCGACCCGGCGAACATGGCCACCCTCGCGCCCGGCGAGTCCGCCCGCCGCAACATCCCCAGCTACGACCAGATGACCGCCCCCGACTACAACCCCGCCGACTTCAACATCGCCCAGGACGAGAACGTGGGCAAGTGGGGCTTCTTCGAGGCGTCGTCGATCCGCAAGGTCGGCAACAAGTACGTCTTCATCTACAGCCGCAACGGCCTGCCCGAGGAGCCCACCGGCAAGAACTACAACCAGCTCGCCTACGGCTACAGCGACAGCCCCGCCGGGCCGTGGACATGGGGCGGGATCATCGTGGACGCGCAGGGCGAGGTGATCCGCAGCGGCCTGAGCTACGAGCGCTCCTTCCCCGGCGGCAACACCCACGGCAGCATCTGCGAGATCGGCGGCCAGTGGTACGTCTTCTACCACCGCAACCTCCACGCCTACGCGCGGCAGGCGATGGTCGACCCCGTGACCGTCGAATGGGACGAGGCCCCGGTCAGCGAGGGCGGCGCGGTGCGCATCTCCATGGCGGAGGTCACCTCCAGCGGCTTCTATCTCGACGGCCTGAACCCCTACGCGCCGATCTCCGCGGGCCGCGCCTGCTATCTCACCGGCGGCGCGAGCATCACCCCGGCCTATGACGAGGACGTCCTCACCCTGCCCGTGACGAACCTGCGGCAGAACGCCGTCGTGGGCGTCAAGTATCTGAACTTCGACCTGACCGCGCCCTACGCGGGGCCGTCGAGCCTCGAGATCGAGCTGATCCCGCAGGGCGTTGACGCGACCATCGACGCGTATCTGCGGCCGGTCAGCGCGGCGGACACCCCGGTCTCCTGGGCCGGCGGGAAAATCGCCTCCGTCGGCGCGGGGAGCGTGCCGCTCGGCACCTTCGAGCTGACCGCCGATATGCCCAGGGAGCTGACCGCCCTGCGCATTCCCGCGCCCGCGGCGGACGAGGTCAGCGGCCGGTGGGGCCTGTTCCTCGTGATTCACACCCGCGGCGGCGGCAGCGCCTGCGAGCTGTACAGCATGCGGTTCGCGGGTCACGACTGAGCTTGACCGAAGGGGGGCTGAGAGGCCCCCTTTTTTCATGCGCCGATCGCCGCGGGCCGAAGGGCATCAAAAAAAGGGGTCTGCCGCCCCTTTTCCCCTCCGCCTTGCAATCAGGTTCCGTTCCTGCTATAATAACAGGTAACACCCACCAACACCGACGGAGGCGCTGACGCATGCAGAGCAAGGGCCGGACCATCCCCAGTGAACAGCAGATCACGGCGCGCAGACGCCGTCAGCTCCGCAACTGGAGCATCCTCATCGTGGCGGTGGTCGCGGTGGTGCTGGGCGTGCGGCTGTTCCGCAGCATGGGGCACACGACCGCCCTGTCCGCCAGCCTGCTGCCCTGCTACGCCCATCAGGACGTGACCCCCTTCGGCGACAGCGTGGTCTACTACGACGGCGCGTCGATCCACTGCGTCTCCACCAGCGGCGGCGTGCGCTGGAGCTATCCCGTGGGCTCCGACGCCCAGTTCTCCGTCTCCGACACCCACCTCATTGCCTGGCAGAGCAACGAGCTGTTCATCCTCGACCAGAACGGCAAGCCCTCCTACAACGAGAACCTCGAGGCGGAGATCCAGTTCGCCCGCATCGCCGACCAGTATGCCGCCGTCGTCATCGGCGAGGACTCCAAGCCCCGCCTGCTGGTCAAGGACATGCAGGGCGCGCAGAAGGACTACGAGGACGAGGCCTTCGACGGCATGCTGATCCTCGACGTGGGCTTCTACGGCCCCGGCGACCAGTACATGTGGACCCTCTCCATGGACATGTACGGCCCCTCCGTCTCCACGGTCATGAACCTCTTTCAGGTCGGCAAGATGAACGCCGGCATCGTCTCCCTCGGCGAGGATCTGGTCTACAAGGTGCTCTACGATAACAGCCAGCTCCGGGTCTTCACCACCCAGCAGATGTACGCCTACGACTACAAGGGCGTGCAGGACGTGAACAACACCGTGCTGGTCTACGGCTGGCAGCTCATCGACTACGACGTGCCCGACCGCGGCGACGCCCGGATGCTGATGACCACCACCCTGCAGAGCAACACGATCTACTCGATCTCCCAGCTGCGGCTGGTGGCGGGCGCCTCCGACCGCAACTTCACCCTGCCCTCGAGCTGCGTGGGCGCGGCGGTGCAGGGCAGCAACCTCTACGCCTTCGCCCCCGACTATCTCTACTACACCAACGTCGATAACCGCCACTTCTACGCCTACGCCATGCCCCTGCCCGACGGCAGGCAGGTCAGCACCTACATCGGCATGACCACCGGCGGACAGGCCGTGGTCTCCAGCGGCGACAGCGTGTACTGCGTCACCCTGCCGAGGTAAGGGCGCGGAAGCGGCGGAGCCGTTTGCCCCGGTCAGTCCGACGCCCGTTCCCGCCCGCCCAGCGCCGCCGGTTTCCGATGGGGCTTGAGATCGCCCCCGTCCCCCAGACCGACTTCGGCCCTTCCCCCGTCATGGAGGAAGGGCCGCTTTTTTTATTTTCCGCGCATCAGGCCGTACATCATGATGCCCGCCGCCACCGCCGCGTTGAGGCTTTCCGCGCCGCCGCGCATGGGCAGGGCCACCCGGTGGGTCGCGAGCTGCCGCACCGGCTCAGACACGCCGTTTCCCTCGCTGCCGATCACCAGCACGAAGGGCTCCGCGATGCCCGGCACGGCCTCATCGAAGGGCTCGCCGTCAAGCTGCGAGGACAGCACCGCGTATCCCCCGGCCCTGAGGACCGCCAGCGCGCCGGGCAGGTCGTCGGTCACCCGCAGGTTCATGCGGAAGACGCTGCCCATGGTCGCCCGGAGCACCTTGGGGCTGTAGACGTCCGCGCACTGGCCCGAGAGCAGCACGCCGTCGAAGCCCGCCGCGTCCGCCGTGCGGATGATCGTGCCCACGTTGCCCGGGTCCTGTACGCCGTCGAGCACGGCGAGCCGCCGCCCCTGATGGCCCGGCTCCGTGATCCGCACCACCGCCGCGACGCCCTGCGGGGTCTTTGTGTCGCAGACCGCCGCCAGCACATGCTCCGGCAGCGCATAGACAGCCACGCCCCGCGGCAGCGCGAGCTCATGCAGCCGCGCCTCGTCCGCCAGCACCGCCTCCACCGGGAAGCCGGACGCCAGCGCCTCCGCGACCATCTTGCGGCCCTCGACGAGGAAGCAGCCGGTCTCCCGGCGGCCCTTGCGGTCCTTGAGCGAGCGCCACCCGAGCACCCGCGGATTCTTGAGGCTGGTGATGCGTTCCATGCCGTCCTCCTTACGCCCGTCTGTCCGCGCGGGCGTTGAGCAGCATGCCCGCCGCCACCAGCAGGCCGCCGACCAGCGTCCCCGCCGAAAAGCGCCCGCCCAGCGCGTCGATCAGCATGCCCGAGAAGATCTGCCCCACGAACACGATCAGCGACATCTGCAGCGCCGGGAGCCGGGGCGTGACCACATTGCACAGGAAGATGCCCGCCGCGCCCAGCGCGCCGCCGAGGTAGATCACGATGGACTGCCCCTGCGCCGGAAAGGCCGCCGCCATCGGGAAGCCGAGCAGCGCGAAGACCAGCAGGCTCCCCGCAAGGCCCGTGACGTAGTTCATCAGCGTGGAGAACCCCACGCCGCTCCTCACCGCCAGAGACGCGTTCGCCATGCGGGCCAGCACCATCGTCCAGCCGCTGAGGAAGGACAGCGCCGCCGCCAGCGCCGACGAGCCGATGCTCTCGCCCGAGAGCAGCAGCATCGCGCCGCAGCCCGCCGCCATCACCGCGATGGCAAGGCCCTTCATGCCGCTGAAGGGGTTCCGCTCCGCGCCCAGCAGCGCGAAATGATCCACCAGCGCCGAGGCGGTTACCTGCCCGAGCAGCATCAGCGTCAGGTTGCCCGTGACGCCCACGCCGTTCACGCCGATGTTCACAAACACCAGCGTCAGGATGCCGATCAGCCCGCCGGTGAGCTGATACCACTTCGCCCGCGCCCGCGGCCTGCCCCATGTGAAGGCCAGCGGCAGCAGCACGATCAGCCCCACCGCGTGGATCATCACCGCGGCGCTGTAATCGCCGTAGAGCGCCGACAGATGCGCGTTGCAGGTGTTCATCAGCGACAGCAGGCACCCGTATACCGCGGCAAAGACGCTGTAGAGCACGACGATCATCTCCTTGTTCGAGAGGGGCAGCTTTCCCCCGAAAGGCGGCGACCATCGGGGGCAAGTTTATTCCTTAGTAGCAGTCAAGCCGGGCGGCAGGTTCCGACAGCCGCAGTCCCGCAGCGCCAACAGGGAGCAGCCCCGAGCCATGAGCGTCGCCGCCTTTCGGGGGCAGTTCATTCTTTTGCAGCAGTCCGGCCGGGCGGCAGGTTCCGACAGCCGCAGTCCCGCAGCGCCAACAGGGAGCAGCCC
>JAFLST010000063.1 GCA_022510815.1 Christensenellaceae bacterium
GACTGTGAGGATTTTTTGTTGCCAGAAGATGCTTGGATAGCCATGCGCGCGCTTGGGCTGCTTTTCATTCGCTGCCGGAGAGATCTGAGCAAAGATGGGACGCATGAACCATGGCGGCAAGCGCCTTTTTGTTATTGAAATTAAAGAAAAAATATGGTACATTGTAAAGGAGTATTGCCTGATGATAGGAGATACTTCTTTGCAGATTGCTTAGATTTACATGTCAGGAGAATCGGCATGGCAAACAGAAGATATAATATCGGCTTACTTGTGGCGACGATTTCCGACGAGTTCAGCAAACGGGTTACGATCGGCGCGATGGAAGCTGCGAAGCAGCTGGACGCCAATATGGTGATCTTCCCGGGCAAGTATGTGGGCGTTCAGCACATCAATGAGCATTATAACGCGGAATATGAGTATCAGTACAATGTGCTGTTTGATCTTGCCGCAGAGGCGAAGCTCGATTATCTGATTGTTGCGGTGGGCACGATTGCCTACGCCCATAATAATGAATATCAGAAAGCGTTCCTCGACAGCTTGGGCGATACGCCGATCCTCAGCGTCGCGTCTGGAATCGAGGGATACGATTGCCTGCAGTTTGATAACCGCTCGGGCGTGTCGGCAGCCGTGGACTACCTTGCCTCGCATGGCAGGAAGCATATCGGCATGATCGCGGGCGACCTCAGCAACGAGGGGTTTGTTCAGCGGTATGAAGCCTATCGGGAAGCGCTTGAAGCCAATGGCCTTGAGTATAAAGACAGTTACATGGTCACCTGCGGGCTGGCCTATCGCTGCTATGGAGAGGTCGAGCAGCTTCTGAACGAAAATCCCGAGCTTGACGCCATTGTATGCACGACGGATTTGATTGCCTATGACGTCTATGAGGTGCTGAAGAAAAGGAATATCCGCGTGGGTGTTGAAGTGGCGGTGGTCGGCTTTGACGACCTGCCGGGAGACGAGAAGCTCGATCCCCCGCTGGCTTCCGTCAGGGCGGATGCGGTGCAGATCGGCAGGAAAGCCGTTGAAAAAGCCGTCAACTATCTGAATGGCGTTCAGGATGACTGTCATTACATCGAGTCCCAGTTTATACCCCGGCGGTCCTGCTTCAAGTATGTTGATGATTTCAACATCAGCGAAAGAATTTTCTGCGGCGACTTTTCCGCCATGGTCGACCATATCAGGGACTATTTCACGAAAAGGTGCGAAAACGCCACGGCCGATCAGCACTCATGCGATCAGATCATTGCCCTTGTGGAACACCTGTATCAGAACTATGCCCAGCATCCCGTTGATGAAAGCATTGTCGAGGATACCGTCGCGATTCTCGAGCAGGCGATACCGCTCAGAGAAGATACCGGCATTGACCGGATTCTATACGGAACCTATGTATGGATTCTGAGGAACTGCCCCGTCAGCAACGTGCCGTACGTCGAGATGCTGCATCAGTATTTCCGCGCGGAGAAGAGCGAGGAAACGGCGGAGAGCGTTGCCAAGCGCTTTATGGAGCGCTCCTATCTCGACAATGTCTTTATCAGGGATTCCCTCATGTTCGGCGGCAATCTGAAGCACAGCTATGCCCGGATCATGAAGAAGATTGACAGCGTCGGCGCGGTCACCGCGTTCATCTATACCTTTGATAAGCCGATCACGCACAGCTACGGCGATCAATTCCCGAAGGATCTGACGTGGACTTTTCAGTCCTACAGCTATGGCGACGACGTGTTCAGCCTGCCCAAAGACAAGCAGCAGATATCCACGCCGCAGGTCTTTGACAACGACTTCACCTGTCAGAACAGGCAGCATATCTTCATTGTGGCTGATCTGTTTTCCGCCGAGACGCAGTACGGCATCGCCCTGCTTGAGCCGAGGGACGAGACGTTCCTGGACGAGCTGGAGCTGGTCACCTATCAGCTCAGCTCGGCAGTGCGCACGCTGGACATTCTCAAAAAGCAGGAGAAGCTGCTCAAGGAGCTCCACACCACCAATCTGGCGCTCGAGAAGATGTCCAAGATCGACGAGCTGACGAGCGTCTATAACCGCAAGGGCTTCTATCCTGCGGCGCAAGAGCTGATCCACGATCCGCGCTATCAGGGCAAATCCTTCGTGATCTGCTATGCGGACATGGATAACCTGAAACTGGTCAACGATACCTACGGTCACGCGGAGGGCGATTTCTCGATCAGGCTTGTTGCCGACTGCCTTGCGCACACCTTGGGGGACAACGCGGTCATCGGACGAATGGGCGGAGACGAATTTGCCGCCATCGTTCCGCTGCCTGAGGGCGTCACCGTTGCGTCGCTGACCAGCCGCAAGGAGGCGTTTATCCGGCGCTTCAACGAGTCCAAAGAAAAGCCGTACCAATTCGGCGTATCGCTGGGCATGCACGAATGCGCGTGCCAGAACAGCGATGACCTCGGTGCGGCGCTCAATAAGGCGGACGATCTGCTTTATATTGAAAAAAGGAACAAGAAAAGGGGCATCAAGGTCAGGGCCTATCCCCGGGCCGCCAGCCAGACCGGCAAGGGCTGACAGACGAAGCGCAGCAGGAACAGCAAAACAATGTCCCGCGCTCTGATGAGCGCGGGGCGCTTTTTACCTGATCTTCCGGACGGGCCGGAGCACCTGATAGCCCAGTATCTCCGGGCTGTGCCGCTGATAGCAGAGGCAGACATCCTCGTTCCACGCAAGGCCGAGGGGCGTTGGGTCAAAGCTCCATGCGAGCCGCTCCACCCGTCCCATCGCCGCTGCGTTTTCCTCGGGATATTTGAAGGGCGGACAGGCGAAGACGAGGTAATAGCTGGCGGGAATCGAGCGCAGCTCAAACCCTTCGGGGATGGCGACGTCCTTGGCCTCCGCGTCGATGCCGCTGCCGAAGAAGTAGCTGCGCTGGCCTTGGGTGTTGTCCCAGCCCGCGGTGTAGCCGGTGACGATCATGTCCTTGTCCGGCAGACTCTCGATGATCCCGCAGAGCAGGTCGCAGTCGTGACCGGGCCAGATGGGGCCGTTCTTCGTCTCGGTGCGCCTGAAGGCTCCGAGATACTGGTGGGCGGGAATGTACTCGGTGTGGACGTCGGTGCTGATGATGTCGTTCATGGTGATTGCTCCTTCCATGCGCATTTCGGAGCGCGGAATCAGGCGGATCTGCAGCGGAAGCGGAACCGGGCGTCGACGGTAGCGCCCGGGCGTGACTCCGAAGGCGCTCTGAAAGGCTCTCGTCAGCGCCGTCTGCGATGAAAAGCCGCATTCAAGCGCGATCTGAACCACCGGTTCACGGGAATCCCGGAGCTTGATCGCCGCCAGCGACAGTCGCCGTGCCGCGATGTAATTCCGGATGGTCATGCCCCTGACGCAGTGGAAGATCATCGAGCAGTAGGTGGGCGAATAACCGACCTCCCGCGCCATGTCGATCAAAGATGGGTTCTCGCCGATGTGTGCCTCGATGTACGCCGTCAGCCGCGTGGCCGCCGTGTGCCATGCCTGCATGTTCCTGCCCTCCTTTCACCGGGAGTATAGCATGCCCGCGCCAGTCAGGTCTTGACCCGGCTTGCGGAAACGAAAAACAGCCATTGAAGATGGCTGTACAGACTGTCGAAAATTGCTTATGGGCGGCGTCGGAGGGCCCGAAGGCCCTTTGGCTTTCATTCAAAAACTGACGACATGCGCGTCTGTTTCTGCTTTTTTCTTGAAAAAAACCTTCTGATATCGGACTGTCCATCCTTGGAAAGCTCGAGAAAGCGGCCCTGCCGCTTTCTCGATACGGAGGTCAGGCAAACCAGCCCTTGGGCAGATAGGCCCGCTGCGCCTCCAGCATGTCGTCGAAGAGCCTGCGGCCGTCCTCGAGGGATACCGCGCCCATCTGCGGGTCGTTCATGAAGGCGGAGAAGCCCAGCGTGCGGTCGCAGGTCAGCGCGGCGCGCAGGGTGTTCTCCTGGTTGTAGACATGGCGCGCCACCAGCGGCAGGATGCTGCCGGGGATGGGGCCCGCGTGCACCGGCTCAATGCGGTCGAGGCCGAAGAACGCGTTGGTCTCCACGACAGCGCCCAGCGGCAGGTTCGGAATCTGACCGCGGTTGGGGACGTTCACGTTGGACACCAGATCGCCCAGCCCCAGCACCGCCTTGATGAGCAGATGCCCTTCCTCGCCGGAGCCATTCAGAGAGACGGCTTCCTCGCCGCTGATGAGCCTGTCGGAGCGCTCCAGCCGCCTGCGCAGATCATCGACGCGCCAGTCGACGGTGGTCAGGCCGAACTTCCACTCGCTCACGGTCTCAGGCGTGCGGGTGTACCACGGCGGCAGGAACTCGACCAGATGCCGATCGCCCGCCGCGGCGATGGCCCCGTAGCGCAGGAACAGGTCAAACTTGACCCGGTGCGCGCACTTGAAGGAGTTGTTCATCCAGTTGTCGTCCTGTCCTTCGCTGAAGCCCTCCGCCAGATGCTCCTCGGCGAAGCGGCGGTAGAGCGGCATGAGGTCGATGCCCTTGTAGGAGGCGCGGGTCAGCCATGTGAAATGGTTGATGCCCGTGACCGTGGTGTACAGCTCCTGCCGCTGCACGCCGGGAATGCCCTCCTGCGCCTCCAGCATCCTGCACAGCAGCTTCTGGGTGCCGAAAACCTCATGGCAGCAGCCGAAGGCCTTGATCTGCGGGAACACCTCATAGAGCGTGCGGATGCACAGGCTCATGGGGTTGGTATAGTTGATGACCCACGCGTCCGGCGCGAAATCCCGGATGGCCTCGGCGATCTCGACGTACATGGGGATGGTGCGCATGGCCCGCATGAAGCCGCCGGGGCCCACGGTGTCGCCCACGGGCTGGTACACGCCGACCCGCTCCGGAGCATGCACGTCGGAGCGCATCTCCTCAAAGGTGGCGGGCAGGATGGAGATGACCACGAAGTCCGCGCCGGTGAGGGCCTCCTTGAGGGAGTCCGCCACGGTGTACTGCCAGCGGGAGACGGCCTCCGGATGGGCGCTGATCTTTCCGCCGATGATCCTGTTGCGCTCGGCGGCGGGACGGTCGATATCATAGAGCCGCACGGTGCCGCAGATGTCGCCGTCCATGGCCAGATCCGTCATAAAGCCCCACGCCCAGCCGCGGGAGCCGCCGCCGATATAGGCGACCTTCAAATCCTGATAATCCCTGATCTTCATGCGTGCTTCTCCCTTTCTCAGTGATGCTTCCATTATAACAGGGATTGGCCGGGGATTCAACCGGAATGTGAGCCTCGCGTCCACATGGCGGCCTGCGGAATACTTTTTCCAGCCCATTGACAGCCCTTTGAAATATCCTTATAATGACAGTGAGGATATAGGCGTTCATAGGATCAGACAGGCGGCTTCCCGGCGGCCTGCAGAGAGGGTGAAGGAGCATGAATATCGGTATTCGCCTGCATGACACGCTCCCGGGCACGCTGGCCGAGCGGCTGACCTACGCGCGGGAACAGGGCTTTTCCTGCGCGCATCTGGCCCTGAGCAAGGCGGTCTCCGGCTTTTCGATGGACGATGCGCCCCGGCTGCTGAACGAGGAGCTGGCCGCGAGCGTCCGCGGGGACTTTGCGGCGCAGGGCATGGAATGCGTTGTGCTGGGCTGCTATCTGAACCTCGCTGATCCCGACCCGGAGCGGCGGAAGCGAACGCAGGAAATCTACCGGGCGCATCTGCGGTTCAGCCGCATGATGGGCGCGCGGGTGGTCGGCACCGAGACGCCTGCCAACAAGGAATCGCGCTTTGATCAGCCTGCGCCCGAGAGTGAGGAAGCCTTCCGGCTGTTCATGGACGGCCTGAAGCCTGTGGTGCGCTTTGCGGAGGAGGAAGGGGCGATTCTGGCTGTCGAGCCGGTAGCGACCCATATCGTCTCCACGCCGGAGCGGGCGGAGCGCATGCTGAACGAGCTCCCCTCCGACAACCTGCAGATCATCCTTGACGCGGTTAACCTGCTCTCGCCGGAGAACGAGGGGAGGGCGCAGGAGGTTATCGGCGAGGCCATCCGCCGCTGGGGTGACCGCGTGCGCGTGCTGCACATGAAGGACTACAACCTGATCTCCGGCAAGGTCAAGTCGGGCGCCTGCGGCACGGGCAAGCTGCGCTATGAGAGCCTGCTGACGCTGGCGAAGGAGCGCGACCTGCCGATGACGCTGGAGGACACCATCCCTGATAACGCGGAGCAGGCCCGCCTGCACCTGGAGAACATCGCTTCACAAATCAAGTAAAGGAGAATGAGCCATGGACATCCGTTATTCCTGCAACCAGCGCGACTTCAAGCGCTACACCACCGAGGAGACCCGCAAGGAGTTCCTGATTGAGAATCTGTTCGTCGCCGACGAGGTCGTCGCGGTGTACAGCCATGTGGACCGCATGGTCACGCTGGGCGTGATGCCGGTGAGCGAGACCGTGAGCATCGACAAGGGCATCGACATCTGGAAGAACTTCGGCACCGATTATTTCCTTGAGCGCCGGGAGTGCGGCATGTTCAACGTGGGCGGCTCGGGCAAGGTGACGGTCGACGGCACCGTCTACGAGCTGGATTACAAGGACTGCCTGTACATCACCAAGGGCGCGAAGGTCGTGACCTTCCAGAGCGACGACGCGCAGAAGCCCGCCAAGTTCTACATCGTCTCCGCGCCGGCCCACTGCAGCTATGAGAACAAGCTCATCAAGATTGCCGACGCCGCCAAGAAGCCCCTCGGCGCGCTGGAGACCAGCAATAAGCGCGTCATCAATCAGTTCATTCATCCCTCAGTGCTCCCGACCTGCCAGCTCTCCATGGGCATGACGGTGCTGGAGCCCGGCTCGGTCTGGAACACCATGCCCGCCCACACCCACGAGCGCCGCATGGAGGTCTACTTCTACTTTGAAGTGCCGCAGGACAACGTGGTCTTCCACATGATGGGCGAGGGTCAGGAGACCCGGCACATCGTCATGCAGAACGAGCAGGCGGTCATCTCGCCCTCCTGGAGCATCCATGCCGGCGCGGGCACCAGCAACTACACCTTCATCTGGGCCATGGGCGGAGAGAATCAGGCCTTTGATGATATGGACACCATTCCCACCACCGAACTGAGATAAGGAGAGATCGTCATGGACATGAAAGCTTTCAGCCTCGAGGGAAAGATTGCGTGGATTACCGGCGCGTCCTACGGCATCGGCTTTGCCATCGCGGAAGCCTACGCTGCCGCCGGTGCGACCATTGTGTTTAACGATATCAATCAGGATCTGGTGAACAAGGGTCTGGCGGCCTATCAGGAGAAGGGCATTCCCGCCCACGGCTACGTCTGCGACGTGACCGATGAGGAGGCCGTGCAGGCGCTGGTCAAGCAGATCGAGGCGGAGGTCGGCGTGGTCGACATCCTCGTCAACAACGCGGGCATCATCCGCCGCATCCCGATGCTCGAGATGAGCGCCGCCGAGTTCCGCAAGGTCATCGACGTAGACCTGAACGCGCCCTTCATCTGCGCCAAGGCCGTTATCCCCGGCATGATCGGCAAGGGCCATGGCAAGATCATCAACATCTGCTCCATGATGAGCGAGCTGGGCCGCGAGACCGTCT
>JAFLST010000064.1 GCA_022510815.1 Christensenellaceae bacterium
TGTGCGCAGCTTCCATGACGGCCTTCGAGGTGATGGTCGCGCCGGAGACGATGTCCGCGTCGGTGAAGTCGCCCTGCGTGCGCAGCAGCATCGCTTCGAGGGCTTCCTTCGCGTCAAGGCCATAGCCGGGGGTCTCGCCGGAAACATCGAGCACCACGTCGGTGATGGCGCTCTCGCTGAACGTCATGGTCACCAGAATCGTGTTGATGCCCGTGGCGGTCGCCTGATAGGTGCCGGGGGTGTAGATGCCCTCGGCGGCGGCGAAGCTGGTCAGGCCCGTGAGCCCGGTCAGCGCGGCGGCGCCGGTCACGCCAGCCATGCCCTTGAGGAAATCACGACGATTGATACCTTTGCTCATGCCAATCGTTCCTCCTTGTTGGTTATGCTGTTTTCCGCTCTGTCACAAGACAGGTTTGTGCATATAAATTGTAGCAAATTCACGCATCCGAATCCAATTGATTATTCTGATTGCCAATTCATTTTTTCGATTGCCGTTGACAAAACGCGCCGGATCGGTCATCATGTAAGGGAATGGGATGCCATACAGCACAGAGGCGGAGGGACACAGGTGAATTTCAGGCAGATTGATCTCGCGCTCGATCTGGCGCGCACGCTCAATTACCGCATGACGGCGGAGAACATGTTCATCAGCCAGCCGGCGCTGTCCCATCAGATCAAGGCGCTGGAGGCGGAGATCGGCGTGGCGCTCTTTCGGCGCTCGAGTCACGGGGTGTCGCTGACGCCGGCGGGGACGATCTTCTGCCGCGAGATGCAGAAGACCGTCGAGAGCGCCCGGGCAACGATCTCCGCCGTGCGCAACTGCGGCGGCTTGTTTGAGGATGTGCTGCGCATCGGGCTCAACGACCGGAACGCGCAGCGCTTTGGCGCGATCCTCAGGCAGTTCACGCAGGCGTATCCGAGCGTCCTTGCCGATTGCAGGCAGATGCAGGGCGTCGGGCGGCTTGACGCGTTTCTGCGCCATGAGCTCGATGTGGTCTTTTATGTCAACGAGGCCTTTCCCGCCTCGAAGGCTATTGAGCGCGCCGAGCTGTTCCGCAGCAGGATCTACTGCGTGATGAGCAGGGAGCATCCGCTGGCCGAACGCCGGATTATCGAACCGGAGGACTTGTCCGGCAAGCGGCTCCTCCTGAACGACGGCAGCGGGCCCAAGGCGCTGCTTCACGCGCAGCAGGATCTGTGCCAGAGGGTGTCGCCGACGGTTCAGCTCTGCCAGAGCGCGGACACGGCGTTCCTGTGGATCGCTTCAGGGCAGGGCGTTGCGCTGCTGCCCGGCTTCTGGTATGACGGCAGCGGGCAGTTTGCCTTTGTTCCCTATGACTGGGCGGAGACGACGCCTTGCAGCATCGCGTGGTATCGGGACGATCACAGGCCCTGCCTTGAGGCCTTCGTCAGCATCACCCGCGCCGTGTTTGAGCAGATTCAGAGGGAAAACGGCATCCTGTGACGCCATTTCAGGGCATTCATTGGATAGAGGTTCTGCGGCCCGCGGCGAAAGCGCTGGGTGGCGGTCAGGCGAGGGGAGGCGGCTTATGCGGATTGTGGACGCGCGGGAAGCGCCGGAGCAGGCGGTAGCCATCCGGATGACAATGCTGCGGGAGATTGGCGGCCTTCCGGCGGGGCATGCCTTTCCTCAGGAGATGGTGCGCCGGACGGCGGAGTATCTGGCAGCCGGGCAGCAGACGACGCTGCTTGCCATGGATGGCGATGTTCCGGTTTCCTGCGCGACGCTCTGCTACATCACGCTGCTGCCGACGCTCAGTCATCCGACGGGTTGCCGGGCACATCTGATGAATGTTTATACGGCTTCGGCCTACCGTGGGCAGGGCTTGGCCCGGCGGCTGGTCACGGCGTTGATCGAGGAAGCGAGAAGCCGCGGCGTGACGGAAATCAGCCTTGACGCGACGGCGGCGGGCAGGCCGCTTTATGAGGCGCTGGGCTTCCGCGCGAATGAAGAAGGCATGACGAAGATCCTTCGCCCATGAGCGGGCGGGAAGAGAGGAAAGGGGAATGAATGATGAAAGAGAAGACGATTCATCTGGCCGGTGGCTGCTATTGGGGCGTGGAGAAGTATATGCAGAATGTCCCGGGTGTGCTGACTACGGAGGTAGGCTTTGCCAACGGGAACACCGACGCGCCGACCTATCGGCAGGTCTGCGACGACAATACGGGCCATGCCGAGACGGTGAAGGTCACCTATGACGCGGATGTGCTTCCGCTGGACAAGCTGCTGCGGCTGTTCTTCCGCATCATCGACCCGACCAGCGTCGACCAGCAGGGGCACGACGTGGGCCATCAGTACCGCACGGGCGTGTATCACACGGACGAGGCGGATGTGCCCGTTATTCAGGCGGAACTGGGGAAGCTCGAGCAGGCCGTCGGACAGCCGCTGGCGGTGGAGGCGCTGCCGCTTGAGCAGTTCTGGCCGGCGGAGGAGTATCACCAGAAGTACCTTGACAAGAACCCCGGCGGCTACTGCCATGTGCCGTGGGCAGCGATCAACGCGGTCAAGGATGTCGATCTGGAGAAGGTGTAAGATGACGCGGAGAGCGATTCTGCTCAACGGGCCGTCCAGCAGCGGCAAGTCGACGCTCGCGCGGGCGCTGCGGCAGGTCCTGCTGAAGGACTGGAACGGGGTCTGGGACATTGTGTCCATCGACGACCATCTGAAGATGACCGCCGACGAAGCCATCGAGGAGGACGACGTGTATGCCGTCTCGCCGATGATCTGCGCTGATGCGCTGAAGGCGCTGGACGCCGGGCACGGCGTGATTGTCGACCATGTGATCACCAGCGGGCGCATCTTCCGGCAGACCATGGATGCGCTGCGGGGAGCTCAGTCGCTGCTGGTGCATGTGACCTGCTCGCGGGAGGAGCTCATCCGGCGGGAAGCGGCGCGAAAAAACAGATGCCCCGGCTCAGCCGAGGCATCCTTCGATTATCTGTTTCCGCAGAGCGGCTACGACCTGACCGTCGACACCACGGCGCAGCCACCTGAGGACATGGCTGTGGAGATTCTGTCCTGTCTGTGATCACATGCTGAGCAATACACCGAAGACTGCGCCCGCGGCGATGAACACGACCGGGTGCAGTTTTTTCAGCGGCTTCCACTGGGTGGCGGCGAAGATCACCGCGAACAGCGCGATGGCGACCCAGTTGAACATGCCCAGCCCACTCTGACCCTCGTGCAGCAGCGCGATGCGCGCCACGGACAGCCCTGCCGCGGCGATCAGACCCGTCACCGCCGGACGGATGACCGCGAAGGCGTCCTGCACGGGTTTGTTCTTCTGGAACTTCTCCAGCACGCCCGCGATGAGGCAGATGATGACCACCGACGGGAACACCAGCGAAAGCGTCGAGACCAGCGCGGAGACGATGCCGCCGTGGGCGAATCCCACATAGGTTGCCATGTTCACTCCGATGGGGCCGGGGGTCGACTCAGAGACGGCGATCATGTTTGCCAGATCCGCGGCGGAGAACCAGCCGTAGGTCTGCTGCATGGTCATCAGGAAGGGCAGCGTCGCCAGCCCGCCGCCCACCGCGAACAGGCCGGTCTTGAAGAACTCGAGGCACAGGATCAGCAGCTCAGGCATGGAGATTCACCTTCCTTCCGAGCAGCAGGCCCAGCACGGCGGTGGCGGCGACCACCCACACCGGGGACAGCCCGAAGCTCACCGTGAGGAACGCCGCAAAGGCCAGCGGCCAGTGCCACCAGCGCTTGACGTTGGACTTGAACAGCTTGACCACGCTGGCGAGGATCAGCGCGCACACCGCGACCCGGATGCCCGCGAAGGCATGCTGCACCCAGACGATATCCATGAAGTTTGACAGCAGCATGGCGATGACCGTAATAATGATGATGCTCGGGGAGATCACGCCCAGCGTTGTCGTGATGCCGCCGATGACCCGCCGCCGCTTGAAGCCCACAAAGGTGGCTGTGTTCACCGCGATTACGCCCGGCGTGCACTGTCCGATGGCGAAATAGTTGAGAATCTCCTCCTGCGTGACCCACTGGTGCTTTTCGACCAGCTCCCGCTCCAGCATGGGGAGCATCGCGTAGCCGCCGCCGAAGGTCAGCGCGCCGATGGTGAAGAAGGTGCGGTAGAGTTCCCAGAGCTCGCGCATGGTGAAGCCTCCAGATGTCAGATGTTCCCGCCTATCATAGCACGGGCGGGGGCTTTTTTCAATGGGGAGAGACGCCGTGGAAGGCGGCTTTCTGAGAAAAGCCCCTCCTGTACCCTCCCGAAAAAATAGGACGGGCCCGGGGCCCGTCGGCGGATACGGATTATGAGTCTTCTTGGGGAAGCTGCGCCATGAGCGCCGCATAGAAGTCGGGATAGTCGCGCTTGAGGCGGATGAAGCGGCCTTCGTGGCTGAGGAAGCAGTGCTCCGAGCTGCCGGTGCAGGCGACGGTGCCGTCGGCCTTGCGCATCGTGTAGCCGATGGTCAGGGTGACGCCGTTGAAGGCTTCGACGGCGACTTCGATGGCAACGGCGTCGTCAAAGGTGGTGGAAGCCGCGTATTTGCAGCTGACGGCGGTCACCGGGGAGACAATGCCGCTCTGCTCCAGCCGGGCGAAATTCCAGCCCAGCGCGTCGAGAAAGGCAATGCGGGCCTCCTCCATCCAGCGGATGTAATTGGCGTGGTGGGTCACGCCCATCTTGTCGGTTTCGTAGTAGTGCACGCGGTGGATATAGGGTTCCATAGCGGCCTCCCTTATTGTCTCCAGATCAGCAGGTTTTCACGCAGGTCCGGCTCGCCCATGGCGTAGTCGGTTTTATCGGTGCGGTTGAGAATGTCGAGGGACACGATGCGGTTCATCCGGCAGGGCTGGTCGTGGACGTTGGTGAGACCGGGCAGGTCGGCGACGGTGTCGTCCGGCTCGTCGTAGGGATCGAACAGGCCGATGCGGTCGCCCAGCAGCGTGGTCAGCAGCACATAGTGCCCGTAGCCCGCGCTCCAGCAGCGCATCAGCGCCACGCCGCCCTCCCGCAGGCACTCATAGGTGCGGGTGCCGGGGCGGATCAGCGCGTCCTCATCCTCGCAGTATTCGGCCTTGATGGGCATATGGTAGCCCTCGCCGAACTTCGTCAGCCAGTGGGCCATGAAGCGGATCGCCGCCTTGGAGGTGCCGTGCTTGCCCGCGTGGCCCTCCTCGCTGTAGGTGTCGTTGCAGTACAGCCAGATGCCCTTGATAAGGGCCGGGGGAATCTCCTGCCGGTTAAACAGGAAGCGGATGGCGTTGACGACGGTCGTCGGGCCGCAGTCGTATTCGGTGGACTGGTAGGTCAGGACGTTCTTCATGGGGAATCACTCTTTCATCAGGCGTTTTTCGGGTCGATCGCGTCCCGCAGGGCGTCACCGACAAAGTTGATGCACATGACCAGCAGGATGATCACCACGCCCGCGGGCACCCACATCCATGGCTGATTGGTCAGGGTCGTCAGGGACTGCGCGTCGCCCAGCAGGTTGCCCAGCGACGGCGTGGGAAGCTGCACGCCCTGCCCGAGGAAGCTCAGCGCCGCCTCGTCAAGGATGGAGATGGCGAAGACGCTCGTGGCGTAGACCAGCACCGGGGCGATGGTGTTGGGCAGAATCTCCCGGAAGAGGATGTAGCGCCGTGGCATGCCCGCGGTGATATCGGATTTGACGAAGTTGGTTTCCCGCAGGGACAGCACGTTCCCGCGCACCAGTCGGCACACGCCCGGCCAGTCCACAAAGCCCAGCACGAGGATGATCGTCCACATGCCCGGCTGGAAGATGGCCGCTGCCACCAGCACCAGCAGGATATAAGGGAAGGACATGACCATGTCGGTGAAGCTCATGACCACCCGGTCGATCCAGCCGCCGAAATATCCGCTGACCAGCCCCAGCACCACGCCGATGACCGTTGAAATCAGCGTCGCGAGGAAGCCCACCAGCAGCGAGGCGCGCATGGCAAAGAGGATGCGGCTGAACATGTCGCGGCTGACCTTGTCCGTGCCGAGAATGTGCTCCGCGCTGGGCGGCTGGCTGAAGGCGAAGGTCACGTCGGTGGGGGAGTAGGGAGCAATCAGCGGCGCGAACACCGCCATCAGGAGGAGGACGATCAGCACGAACAGGCTGACGACCGCTAACCTGTGCCGGCAGAAGCGCCGGATGATCCGGGAGAGGTTGGATTGTTTCATCGCTGCCCCTCCTTAATACTTGATGGTCGGGTCGACCAGCGCGTAGATGACGTCCGTGATCAGGTTTGACGCGAGCACCAGCACCGCCGACATCAGGCATACGCCCATGATGACAGGATAGTCCCGGGCGGTGATGGCGTTCATGGTGATGAGCCCCAGCCCCGGCCACGAGAAGACCTGCTCGACGATCACCGAGCCGCCCAGCAGCGTGGGAATTTCCATGCCGATGACCGTGACGATGGGCAGCAGGGCGTTGCGCAGAGCATGCTTGTTGATCACCCGGAAGCGGCCGATGCCCTTGGCCCGGGCGGTGCGCAGGTAATCCATCTCGAGAATTTCCAGCACGGCGGAGCGGATGTAGCGGATGTTGCTGCCCGCGACATAGACAGCCAGCACGATCACCGGCATGACCATGTGCCGCGCGATGTCAAGGAGGTCTCCGCCCGTGCCCGGCGTGGACATGCCCGAGGAGGGCAGCCAGCCCAGCGTGACCGTGAACAGGAACACCAGCACCAGCGCGAGGAAGAACCCCGGGATGCTGGAGGCGAAGAACGAGGCGGTCACGACGGCATAGTCGCGCTTTTTGTAGCGGTGGACGGCGCTGTAGATGCCCGCTGGAATCGCGATGAGCAGGCCCATGATCAGCGACGCGCCCATGAGCAGCAGCGTCGGGCCCAGCGCGCCGCCGATGATCTGGCTGACAGGCTGGTAGCTGCGGTAGGAATAGCCGAGGTTGCCTTGGAGCAGCTCGCCCAGCCAGCCCAGATACTGCCGCCAGATGGGCTGATCCACGCCCCATGCCGCGGCGCGCATGGCGATGGCCTGCTCGGTCATGCGGGGGCCGGTGAGCATGTCGATGGGGCTGCCCGCGGCGCACATGATGGC
>JAFLST010000065.1 GCA_022510815.1 Christensenellaceae bacterium
TGAAGGAAGTCTCCACCAAGACCAACGACGTGGCCGGCGACGGCACCACCACCGCGACCCTGCTGGCTCAGGCGATCATCCGCGAGGGCCTGCGCAATCTGGCCGCCGGCGCGAACCCCATGGTGCTCAAGAAGGGCATTCAGGCTGCCACCGACGCCGCTGTCGAGGGCCTGCGTGAGCTCAGCCAGCCCATCAACGGCAAGCAGGCCGTGGCGCAGGTCGCCGCGAACTCCGCCTCTGACGAATACATCGGCCAGCTCATCTCCGACGCCATGGAGACCGTGGGCGCCGACGGCGTCATCACCATCGAAGAGGCCAAGACCATGAACACCGGCATCAGCACCGTGGAGGGCATGCAGTTCGACCGCGGCTACGCCTCCGCCTACATGGTCACCGACACCGAGAAGATGGAAGCGGTGCTGGACGATCCGCTGATCCTCATCACCGACAAGAAGATCTCCGTCATTCAGGAGATCCTGCCCCTGCTGGAGCAGGTCGTGCAGACCGGCAAGAAGCTGCTGATCGTCGCGGAGGACGTGGAGGGCGAGGCCCTGTCCACCCTGGTCGTGAACAAGCTGCGCGGCACCTTCACCTGCGTCGCCGTCAAGGCCCCGGGCTTCGGCGACCGCCGCAAGGAGATGCTGCAGGATATCGCCATCCTCACCGGCGGTCAGGTGATCTCCTCTGAGACCGGCATGGAGCTCAAGGAGGCCACCCTCGACATGCTGGGCCGCGCCCGTCAGGTCAAGGTCAACAAGGAGAACACCACCATCGTCGACGGCGCTGGCGCGAAGGAAGACATCGTGAACCGCGTCAATACCATCAAGGCCCAGATCGCTGAAACCACCAGCGACTACGACCGCGAGAAGCTGCAGGAGCGTCTGGCGAAGCTGGCCGGCGGCGTGGCCGTCATTCAGGTCGGCGCTGCCACCGAGATCGAGATGAAGGAGCGCAAGCTGCGCATTGAGGACGCTCTGGCCGCGACCCGTGCCGCGACCGAGGAAGGCATCGTGCCCGGCGGCGGCATCGCGCTGCTGACCGTATCCAAGAAGGTCGCCGACCTGCTGCCCAACTACTCCGGCGACGAGAAGACCGGCGTGCAGATCATCCTGCGCGCGCTGGAGGAGCCCATCCGTCAGATCGCTGCCAACGCGGGCGTGGACGGCTCCGTGATCGTGGAGAACGTGAAGGCCGCCAAGCGCGACGGCAAGCCCGCCAGCTACGGCTACGACGCCCTGAACGACGAGTATGTCGACATGATCGAGCGCGGCATCATCGACCCGACCAAGGTCACCCGCTCCGCGCTGCAGAACGCCACCTCCGTGGCCGCGATGGTCCTGACCACCGAGTCCCTCGTGGCGGATATCCCCCAGCCTGAACCCGCTGCCCCCGCTGGCGGCGCCGGCATGGGCGGCATGTATTAAGGGAACGAACAAGTTGACTATGCGAGAGGGAGGAGGCTTTCAAGCTGAAAGCCCCCTCCCTCTCGCGCTCTTCCTCCCGAAAGGCGGCGACCATGCTGTTTCGGGCAGACGCTTATACGCCATTGGATCATGCGAACGGGGTGATGGTATGGAGTTTCAGGAGCTGATGGAGAAGCGGCGGAGCGTGCGCGGCTTTACGGAGGACAGCATTCCCGCTGAGGCGCTGCGCGAGATTCTGTATGCGGGGCTTCGCGCGCCCAACGCCTGCAACCTCCAGTCGTGGCACTTTTACTGCCTGTGCGACCGGGCGAAGATCGCCGGGCTGGTGCCGCGGGTGTACGGCGGCGAGTGGATGAAGACCGCCTCCTGCGTGATTGCGCTGTGCGTGAAGCCCGCCCGGCTGGTGGAACGCTTCGGCGAGCGCGGCGGGATGTTTGCCATTCAGGACACGGCGGCTGCGGCGGAGAACATGCTTCTGCGGGCGGCGGATCTGGGCTATGGCGGCTGCTGGGTGGGGGCCTTCGACGAGGACGCCTGCCGCGAGGCGCTGGGCATTCCCGGTGATGAGCGCCCGGTGATCCTGCTGCCCCTCGGCGTGCCCGCGTCCGAGCCGCCCCTGCGCGACCGCCTGCCCTTGGAGGATACGGTGACCTTCATCGGCAATCCCGGCGAGATTCCGCAGCACGATCGGACGGACAAGCCCTTCGAGCTGCGCAGCGCGTATCTGCCGAACGCCGTGTTTGACGACCTCTATCTGGGCGGCGCGTCCTTCAACAACATCTGCCTGACGGACGCGGCCTTTACCGACGCGAACCTGTCCGGCGCGTCCATCCGCGGCTGCTCGCTCAAGGGGCTGACCATCGAGGACTGCTGCACCGACGGCCTGACGGTCAACGGCGTGAACGTCGACGACCTGATGAAGCGTCCATGACGGAGGAAACGCCCATGAGCGTGATGATGCGGGCCTATCAGCCAAGGGATATCCGGGATGCCGTCCTGATCTGGAATCAGGTGGTCGAGGACGGCGTGGCCTTCCCGCAGCTCGATCTGCTGAACGAGGCCAGCGGGCCGGACTTCTTCGCGAGCCAGACCTACACGGGGCTGGCGGTGGACGAGGCCACGGGCGAGGCGGTCGGGCTGTACATCCTGCACCCCAACAATATCGGGCGGTGCGGGCACATCAGCAACGCCAGCTTTGCCGTCCGGCGGGATCACCGGGGACAGGGCGTGGGCGAGCTGTTAGTGCGGGACTGCCTCGACAAGGCCCGCGAGATGGGCTTCCGGCTCATGCAGTTCAACGCCGTCGTCGCCGCGAACGCCCCGGCCCTTCACCTCTATGAGAAGCTCGGCTTTGTCCGGCTGGGCGTCGTCCCCGGCGGCTTCCTGATGAAGGACGGCCATTATGAGGACATTGTGCTGTTTTATCACACGCTATGAACATGAAAGGGCCTGCCTTTGCGATGGATGCCATCCAACATGAACAGGGCGCCCGCTGAAGAAAGCCGCAAAAAGAACAGGGACATGGCCCGCTGATGAACGGTCATGTCCCTTTTCGATCTGATCAACTGAAATCGGTTTTATTCGCTATACAGCCCAGCCATCTCAACTAACATATCCGTACATTCTTCAACATTATATTTTCCGCTGTCAATGTGATAGTCATATTGGACGTCTTGATCCACAAGAAGTCTCTGCGTTTCCGACTGGTTTTCTCTGCGGTCTCCTCGTTGAATGTTTCGCAGCCTTAGCTGCTCCATATCGCAGTGAACATCAATGATGATTAACGGATACCCGCTAAAGATTTCCCTTAACAGCGCATAATGATGGTCCATACCCGGGAAATTCATAATCAGACCATCTATTATCACATTTTGTCCCTGATCTGCCAAGCTTTTTGCAGCATGATACATTGCAACAATAGCCTTCGCATAGCGTTCATCGGTATATGACCATTCTGGAATAGTTTCTTCAAATAAATCAAATCCCATAATGAAGTAGGAATATCTCTTTCTCTTTTCCAGTTCCTTGCATATTGATGTTTTTCCTGTGCTTGTTAAGCCGCTTAAAAACACTATTTTGCCCTTTTCCACTATCCTACTCCTTCATCTTCTACACTTATTATCTCGATAGATTCCGATCTGTCTTCCTGCGTCAAGTTGCCCGCTGTTAACAAGATTCGCTCACAGGCAGGCATTTCCTGCCCAATACAAAAAAGTGGCATAGCCACTTTTCTGAGTCACGCGTCCTGTGAAACCGCCGGGGCTCCGCCATGCCGCCCGGACAGCCCTGCCTGCCGCCGCCGGGAGCCGCGGCGCTTCCTCATCACCCGCAGGTCGCTGAGCACCTGCGCGATCACCCGCACAAATCCGTCGTCCGCCTGACCCATCGCCCGGCGGAAATCCTCGCCGCTCTTCATGCCTACTCGAATACCTCCTCGTCCAGCAGCGCCCGCAGCCGCGTGCGCCCCCGCGCCAGCCGCGACTTGACCGTTCCCACGGGAATCTGCAGCATCTGCGAGACCTCCTCGATGCTGTACCCCTCGATGTAGTGCAGCAGGATCGGCAGCCGGTGCATGTCGTCGAGGCGCGACAGAGCGTCCGTCAGAGCGTTGTGCTCCGGCGGCGGGGTCTGCAGATCCGGCAGCTCCTCCGTGGGCAGGCTCCGGCTGATGCGCGCGCGGATGTCGTGGCACTCGTTGAGCAGGATGCGGATGATCCACGTCTGCAGCAGGCGCTCGTCCCGCAGCGCGTCCCGCTTCTCCCATGCCTTGCGGATGGTCTCCTGCACCGCGTCCTCCCTGTCCGCCCGCTGCGGAAGCTGGAAGCACGTCACCCGGTAAAGCGTCTGCGTCATGGCGGCTACGCGCTGGGCAAATTCCTCATCGGTCACGGCGGTGTCGTCCTTTCTCATATTTCCACCTATTAGACCGATCAGAAGCGCCAAAAGTTCCCGATTTTCGCCTTTACATTGCTTACATTTTCCCGCGGCCTGTTCCCAAATTGTTTCCAAATTGCAAATTCTTCTCCGCCCTGCAAGAAAATCCGCCGCTGATTCATCCTATTAGCGAGAGGGTCAGCATAAGCTGTCATCACCGGCGGGAGAGGCGGACAGCCTGTCTGCTTTTGTCGGACAGGCACTTCCTTTGCCGAGTCCTGCCATGCGGTACATACCCTGCCATGGGGCCGCATAGATTATGAGAGGATGGTGGCAGACCCATGACCCAATCCACGAATTTACGGCCCCGCCAGCGCCCGACCTTCGACTGGTCAGACGCTCCGACCCGCCGCAAGCGTTCGCTGCCCGTTGACCGGCGCTTTCCCGCGACGTGGCTGAGGCAGACCGCCCTCATCGTCAGCCTCGCGCTGCTGGCGTTTTGCTATCTCGGCCCGCTTCAGGACAACGCCACAACCGTCCTCGCCGTCAAGCGCGAGCTGCCCATCTACTCCGTCGAGCGGGAGGACAAGGTGATCTCCATCAGCTTCGACGCCTCCTGGGGCGGCGACCAGACCATGGGCATCCTCGACCTGCTGGACGAGTACAACGCCAAGGCGACCTTCTTCCTCGTCGGCATCTGGGTGGACAAATACCCCGAGCTGGTCAAGGAAATCTACGACCGCGGCCACGAGATCGGCAATCACTCCGACTCCCACCCGCACATGACGCAGATTTCCGAAGCCAAGATGCGGCAGGAGCTTGACGGCATGTCCGACAAGTTAGAGGCCATCACCGGCGAGCGCCCCACCCTGTTCCGGCCACCCTACGGCGACTACAACAACGCCGTCGTGCTGACAACCCGGGCCGAGGGCTACGAATGCGTGCAGTGGAGCGTCGATTCGCTGGACTGGAAGAACCGTGGAGTTCAGGATCTCATCACACGCGCGACAAAGAATGTTCAATCTGGCGACATAATATTGTTCCATAATGATTCTCAGTACATCCTTGACGCGCTGCCAACCGTCCTCAAGACCTATCAGGAGCAGGGCTTCACGCTCATCCCCGTGGGCGAGATTCTGCTTCAGGGAGACACAACCATCGACGTGCAGGGCAAGCAGCATCCCGTCAAACAGTAGGCCCTGCCAGCAAGGAAAGGTGATACGACATGGAAGAAACCGGGAACTACCTCCGCTTGAACGGCATCCTGACCGACACCCCCGTCTACGGTCATGAGGTATTTGGCGAAAAATTCTATTACGGGACGCTCTCCGTCCCGCGTCTCTCCGGCGCGGAGGATCTGCTGCCCGTCACGCTGTCCGAGCGCCTGATGGAGGGCATGGAGCTGCGCGAAGGCTCGCCCCTTGCCATCGAGGGTCAGCTCCGCAGCTACAACAAGGTCATCGACGGCGCGGGTCGGCTGCTGATCACCGGCTTTGCCCAGCGGCTGCTGGACCCCGAGAGCGACGAGAACCCGAATCAGGTGCAGCTCACCGGCGCGCTGTGCAAGCTGCCCTCCTACCGCACCACGCCCTTCGGCCGGGAGATTGCCGACCTGATGCTGGCGGTCAACCGCGCCTATGGCAAGAGCGATTACATCCCCTGCATCACATGGGGCCGCACCGCCCGCTTCGCCAGCCACCTGAAGGTCGGCGACCGGGTGACGCTGCTGGGCCGCTTCCAGAGCCGCGACTATCAGAAGCAGCTCGCCGACGGCACCGTCGTGGGCAAGACCGCCTACGAGGTCTCCGTGGGCCGCCTGACCATCGCGGAGAACGCTGTCCAGCCCGCGCCCTTCGTCATCCGCCGGGAGCATGTGCCGGAGGAAATGCCCGAGAACGTCGGACAGCCGCAGTGACGGAGAACGGAGAGAACAGATTTTGCGAGAGGGGCAGCTTTCGGGCCGAAAGCTCCCCTCTCGCGCTCTCCCCCGAAA
>JAFLST010000066.1 GCA_022510815.1 Christensenellaceae bacterium
CGGAAAGCCCCCCTTGAGCTGGAGCGCCATACACATCATACGTTCCAAAGTCCCCAAAACCAAAAAAGCAAATCCCCATAGAAACCATCCTGTTCCATGTCCTATCAAAGTGAGTGCCCGAAGGGGGATAAAGGGGGGCGACCGGAAAGCCCCCCTTGAGCTGGAGCGCCATACACATCATACGTTCCAAAGCCCCCAAAACCAAAAAAAGCAAATCCCCATAGGCAAGGAAGCCCATGGGGATTTTGCGATATCACTCACCCTGTTTTCTGACATTCTCCGCGTGCTCCCGCTTGATCTGCGCGAGCAGGTCGGGCTGCTCGATCAGCTCGAGGGCGGAGAGGGCCAGCGCCTTGGCGCCCAGCGCGATGGTCTGGAGGCCCTTGTCGGAGCAGGCCGCGTCCCGGAAGGCCTCGCTGTGGGCGGGGGTGGGGCCGTCGGTGATGCAGATGCTGGGCTGGATGGTCGGCACCACCTGCGACACGTTGCCCACGTCGCTGGAGCCGATGCCGGGCTTGTCCTGCGCCGCGCCGACGGTCACGCCGAGGGAGGCCATCTGCCGGCGATAAATCTCGTCGAAGCCGGGGGTGAGGACGGTGTTCTCGACCCGGTTCTGGTAGGGCTGCAGGCGGCCCTTCGCGCCGGTCATGGCGGCGGCGCCCTCGACGACCCTCTGGGCCTTCTGGCAGACCTCCTCCAGCCTCGGCGCGGTGGCGGCGCGGAAGTAGAACTTCGCCGCGGCGTAGTCGGGGACGATGTTGGGCGCGCTGCCGCCATTTGTGATGACGCCGTGGATGCGCACGTCCGGGGTCAGGTGCTGGCGCAGGGCGTTGAGGCCATTGTAGACGAGGATCAGCGCGTCGAGGGCGTTGATGCCCTTTTCGGGGGCGCTGGCGGCGTGGGCGGAGCGGCCCCAGAACTCAATGTCCACCGGCGCGCAGCCGAGGGACGGCGTGGTGGGCAGGTGGCGGTCGCCGGGGTGCACGCACAGGGCCGCGTCCACATCGTCGAGGAAGCCCTCCCGGACGAAGCTGCCCTTCGCGCTGCCGTTCTCGCCGCCCTCCTCGCCGGGGGTGCCGTAGACCCGGATCTCGCCGCCGACCTCGTCGATCACCCGCTTGAGGGAGGCCGCCGCCAGGCAGGAGGTCGCGCCGAAGAGGTTGTGCCCGCAGGCATGGCCCAGGCCGCCCAGCGCGTCGTATTCGGCGAGGAAGACCAGCACGGGGCCGGGCTTTTGCGCCTTGTAGCGCGCGTCGAAGCCGGTGCGGTGGCCCGCCACGTCGACCGTGACGGCGAAGCCCTCGGCCTTCAGCTGCTCCGACAGCCGCTGGCAGGCGAAGAACTCATAGTTGCTCACCTCGGGCCGGGCGTGAATGTCCAGGGCGATCTGCCGGTAGACCGGCAGCTGCTGATCAGCATAGGCGATGATGGCGTCCCTGCGGCTCATGCGTCATGCCCTCCTCTGCCCTGACCGCGGCCGAAGAGCTTGCGGTTGGTGGTCTTGGCGGCGAGGAAGGAGCCGATGGCCTGCAGCACGCACACGAACACCAGCAGCACCGCCACGCAGACGTTGACGATATCCTGATGCTGCTGATTCTGGCCGTAGTTGATCGCGAAGCTGCCGATGCCGCCCGCGCCGACCGCGCCGGCCATGGTGGTCAGGCCGATGAGGCTGATGGCGGTGATGGTGGTCACGCGGATCAGGTCGGGCACGGCCTCGTGCAGATACACGCGGAAGATCAGCCCGAGGGTGCCGGAGCCCATGCTGCGGGCGGCCTCGAGCTTGCCGGGGTGGACGTTGGCCAGCGCGGCCTCAACCTGCCGGGTGAAGAAGGGCACCGTGCCGAAGACCAGCGGGACGATCGCGCCCTTGACGCCGATGGCGGTGGAGAGCAGCGCCCGGGTCAGGGGGATCAGGAAGATCAGCAGGATCACAAAGGGAATCGCGCGCAGGGCGTTGATGACGATGCTCACCGCGTGGTAGAACAGCCGGTTGGGCCGGATGCCGCCCTCCTTGGTGATGGTCAGCAGCACGCCGAAGATCAGCCCCAGCACAAAGGAGATGCTGCCGGCGATCAGGAACATCTGCAGCGTGGCCTCGCAGCTCTGGAAGAAGCGGCTGCGGTAGGCGTAGACATAGGGCAGGAAATCCTTAATGAGCTGTTCCATGGTCGATGACCTCCGTGCTGACGTGATGCTGGGCGAGATAGGCGAGGGCCTGATCGACGGCGGCGCTGTCGCCCTCGACCACCGCGATGAGCCCGCCTAAGGGCGTGCCCTGAATCTCCTCCACGTTGGCGAGGATGATGTTGATGTCCACGCCGAAGGTGCGGGACACCTCCGAGATCAGGCTGGCGCCGACGCTGTCCCGGCGGAACTGGAGCCTCACCAGCCGCGCGCCGGGGGCGGTGCGCAGCAGGGGCGAATCCTCGGCGATCATCTGCTCGAGCTTGCTCAGCGGCGAGGCGGAGCTGACGAACTTGCGGGTGATGCGCTCCCGGGGCTGGGCGAACACGTCGTACACCTCGCCCTCCTCGACCACGCGGCCCTCCTCCATCACGGCGACCCGGTCGCACACGGCCTTGATGACCGCCATCTCGTGGGTGATGAGCACGATGGTGAGGCCGAGCTTTTTGTTGAGCTCCTTGAGCAGGGTGAGGATGGACTCGGTGGCGTCGGGGTCGAGGGCGCTGGTGGCCTCGTCGGAGAGGAGGATGGCGGGGTGGTTGGCGAGGGCGCGGGCGATGGCGACGCGCTGCTTCTGGCCGCCGGAGAGCTGGGAGGGATACACGTCGGCCTTGTCGGTCAGGTCAACCAGCTCCAATAGCTCCATCACCCGGCGGCGAATGTCCTCGCGCTTCATGCCGCCAAAGCGCAGGGGATAGGCGACGTTGTCAAAGACGGTGCTGCGGTCGAGCAGGTTGAACTGCTGGAAGATCATGCCGATGCCCCGGCGCATGCCGTTGAGCCAGCGCTCGGAGGCCCGCTTTTCCACGCCGCCCGCGCGCAGGAACAGCTTGCCCCCGCGGATGACCACGGTCTCCTTGCCGCTGACGGACAGCTCGCCGGAGTCGGGAACCTCCAGCAGGTTGATGCAGCGCACCAGCGTGGACTTGCCCGCGCCGGAATAGCCGATCACGCCGTAGATCTCGCCGTCGCGGATGGTGAGGTTCACGTCGTCCAGGGCGGTGACGTCGCCGCTTTTGAGGTGGAAGGTCTTGTTGAACTGCTTGATCTCGATCATGGTATGCTCCTTGCCCGGCATCGGGCGCTGCCCCGCGAGAGGACAGCGCCCGACGATGGTTTTTTCGGTAGGGGGATAGCTTACTCGAGCAGGCCGGCCGCGTCCTTGATCTCGTCCACGGAGGCGAACTTCTTGGAGTAGAGGGACAGCGGCGCGATGAGCGTGTCGCCGATGACGGTCAGGTCATAGCCATTGCCCGCGGAATCGCTCTGCAGATAGGCCTTGTGCTGGAAGGCGTTGAGGTCGATGTCGCCGGTGTTCAGGGCCTCGTTGGGGATGGTGTAGGCGTCGAACTCCACCAGCTCGATGTAGATGCCGGCCTCCTGCTCGTCGAGGACCTTCTGCACGGCCTTCCACTGGTCGTTGGAGGAGCCGCAGACGCCGACCTTCACGACGGTCTTGCCGTCCTTGGGGGAGACATATTCGTCGATCTCGGCGAGGAAGCTCTCGTCGACGGTGTAGTCCGCGTCATAGGCGAAGGCCGGGAAGAAGGCTTCCTTGTACTTTTCCAGCAGATACTGGGCGACGGTCTGGGTCTGATAGGCGGCGACGACGGTCAGATAGGTCTCGTTCTGCGCGTCGGCGGTGCGGGCCACGATGATGTTGACGTAGGGGTTGGAGCCGTCCTCGGACTGCTGCTCGATGATCAGCGCGTCGCGGGAGGGCACCAGACCCACCGGCGTGGCGTAGGTGCCGTTGATGGTGCTGGCGGCGAAGTCCTGCAGCGTGCCGGGCAGGGTGTTGGCGGAGACGGGCATGATCTCGACGTCGTAGATGTACTTCGTCACGTCCTTGATCTCGGGGGAATAGCCGACCTCGGGGTCGACCTCGATCAGGCCGGCGGTCTCCAGCAGCTTGATGGCGCGGGACAGGTTGGTGCCGTCGTCCGGCACGCCGATCAGCAGCGTCTCGGCAAAGGCGGTGGCGCTCACGGACAGCACCAGCAGGGCGGCGAGGGTCAGGGCGATCAGCTTCTTCACGATGGACTTCATATCGGTTCTCTCCTTTTCGTCAATCATGTTCGGGATGCAGCGGGCGCGATCCGGCACATTCGGTCGCATACCCCGCCGAGATGGCGGATCGTCATACGCGGGCTCCTTTCTCACAAAAAACGGGAAGCCATCCATGCGGATGCCTTCCCGTGTGTGACGCTTCGTTCGCGTTACAGAGAGCGGCAGGCGCATGGAAAACTTGAGCACATGCACATGCACATGCCCCGCATCATCATCATCGCCCGCGCGATCTTCGCCATGATGCCTGCCTCCTTTTCCCTGAACTTGATGCCATTATAGACACATGCGTCCCGGTTGTCAATAGCCGGACTGTTTTTCCGTTGTACTTGTGCGGTTCAGCCCTGCTCCGCGTCGACCCGCCGGACGAGGGCGGCGAGATCCTCCCAGCGGGCGATGATCCGCTCATAGCTCTCCCGGCGGTGGGGGAAGGCGCAGTCCGAGCAGTCCTTGACCCCGCTGTCGTAGCGGCAGCTGCCGCCGCAGGAGCGTCCCAGCGCGTAGAGCGGGCAGAAGCAGAACAGGCAGTTGAAGTCCTCCTCCCGCACGCCCCGGTGGCAGGGGAAGTATTCGCAGTCCCTGTTCTGGACAAAGCGGCTGCTCATCGGGCGGCCTCCCTTCCCGGTCAAAAAATCCCGCAGACAGATTGCCTGCGGGCATGAACGCGCAATGCTTCAGGGGCGGCTCGGAGGGCCCGCGGGCCCTTCGGCTTCGATCAAAAGCTGGCGACCTGCGCCGGCTTCTGCGCTTGATGAGGCCCATGCCGCCGCCCTCGCTCAGGTGACGAATCGCTTGGCCGACTCACCCGTTGATGAGCTCGTCGAGCATCTTGGGCAGATCGGTGTCCATGTTCTCGTCGGTGAACTGGCAGGTGCCGACGGCCTTGTGACCGCCGCCGCCGTACTTGAGCATGAGGCTGCCGACGTTGACGTTGGAGGTGCGGTTGAGGATGCTGTAGCCCACCGCGGCGGAGCAGCCCTTGCCGCCCTTGCCGTTGACGATCCACGCGGAGATGTTCTGCTCGGGATACATGCTGTAGATCATGAAGCGGTTGCCGGTGTAGATGGGGTCCACGCCGCGCAGGTCGGTGATGATGACGTCCTTCTCCACGCGGGTGTGGGCGCTGACCATCGCCTTGAACTTCTCGGTCTGCTCGAAGTAGACCTCAATGCGCTCCTGCACGTCGGGCAGGGCGAGGATCTCGTCGGTGGACATGGTGCGGCAGGCCTGCATCAGCTCCTCCATCAGCCGGTAGTTGGGGATGGTGAAGTTGCGCCAGCGGCCCAGACCGGTGCGGGGGTCCATCAGGAAGCCCACGAGAATCCAGCCGGTGGGGTTCTGCACCTCGTCGATGGTCAGGTTGCCGGAGTCGACCTTGTCCACGGCGACCATCATGTCGTCGAAGTGGCCGAAGCGCTCCTGCCCGCCGTAATACTCGTAGATAATCCGGGCGCAGGAGGGGGTGATGCGGCTCTCGCCCTTGTACTTGCCGGCGAGCTGCTGGCGCTCGTGCTCGCTGGAGTGATGGTCAAACCACAGCCCGCACCCCTCGACAAAGGGCACGTTGGCCAGCACGTCATTCTCGGTGATCGGCACGAGGCCGTCCTGCAGGTCCTTCGGGTGCGCGAAGGTCCATGAATCAATGATGCCCGCCTCGAGCAATAAAGCGCCGCAGGCCAGTCCGTCAAAATCGGAGCGTGTGACTAATCTCATGCGATGGTCCCTCCCAAAGCTTTGTTCAATCTATATATTATCCTATTTTACAGGATATTTCAAGAAGTTTCGGATTTTTGTGCCGGGG
>JAFLST010000067.1 GCA_022510815.1 Christensenellaceae bacterium
ACCAAGAAGCAGGCTCAGGAGTCCATCGAGACCGAGGCCAAGCGCTGCAACATGTACTATGTCAACAACCGCTGGCTGGGCGGCATGCTGACCAACTTCCGCACCATCCAGACCCGCGTGAAGCGCCTGAACGACATCGACCGCATGGAGCAGAACGGCCAGTTCGACGTGCTGCCCAAGAAGGAAGTCATCAAGCTGAAGGCCGAGCGTGAAAAGCTCGAGGCGAACCTGGGCGGTATCCGCGAGATGAAGAAGCTCCCCGGCGCGCTGTTCGTCGTTGACCCCCGCAAGGAGCACATCGCCGTGACCGAAGCCCGCATTCTGGGCATCCCGATCGTCGGCATTGTCGACACCAACTGTGATCCTGACGAGATCGACTACGTCATCCCCGGCAACGACGACGCCATCCGCGCTGTCAAGCTGATCGCCGGCAAGATGGCCGACGCTGTCCTCGAAGGCAAGCAGGGCGAACAGTCCGAGCCCGCCGCTGAGGAAGCCGCCGCGCCCGTCGAGGCGTAAGCCGAACTCCTACTGATATTTTGAAAGGGTGAATGACCAATGGCAGCTGTTACTTCCGCAATGGTCAAGGAACTGCGCGAGCGCACCAACGCCGGCATGATGGACTGCAAGAAGGCGCTCGTTTCTTCCGATGGCGACATGGACAAGGCCATCGACTGGCTCCGTGAGAAGGGCCTTGCGCAGGCCGCCAAGAAGGCCTCCCGTATCGCCGCTGAGGGCGCTGTGACCCAGTACATTACGCCCTGCGGCTGCACCGGCGCGATCGTCGAGGTCAACTGCGAGACCGACTTCGTGGCCAAGACCGACAACTTCATGAACTTCGCCAACAGCGTCGCCAAGCACATCGCCATGGCGAATCCCGCTGATCTGGACGAGCTGCTCGCTCAGAAGTTCGTCGATGATGAGTCCAAGACCATCTCCGACATGATCTCCGACGCGACCGTGGCCATCGGCGAGAAGATCTCCGTGCGCCGCTTCGAGCGTTATCAGACCGAGGGCGTCGTGTCCACCTACATCCACATGGGCGGCAAGGTCGGCGTTCTGGTCGAGGTTGCCACCGATGAGACCGGCAAGAACAGCGACGAGGTGAAGGCCTTCGCGCATGATCTGTGTCTGCAGATCGCCGCTGCCAAGCCCGAGGCTGTCCGCCGCGAGGAAGTTGACGCCACCAAGCTGGAGAAGGAAAAGGAAATCCAGCGCGCCAAGGCCATCGAGGCTGGCAAGCCCGAGAAGATCGTCGACAAGATCGTCGAGGGTCAGATCGAGAAGTATTACAAGGAAGTCTGCCTGCTGGATCAGGTCTTCGTCAAGGATGGCGACAAGACCATCAAGGGCCTGATGGCTGAGATCGCGAAGGCCACCGGCGCGAAGCTGGACGTTGTCCGCTATGCTCGTTTCGAGCGCGGCGAGGGCATCGAAAAGCGCAAGGACGATCTGGCGGCTGAAATCGCGGCCATGCAGAAGGCGTAATAAGAGACATTCAGATATGACGGGAGGATGCTTTGGAGCCCAATGCACCCTCCCGTGCCCTCTCGAAGGGCGGCGACTGACTGCATCAGGGTTGTCTCGCCGGATCGACTGGGCTCTGCAAGGGACGCATAATTGACAAACCATGGGGAACTGCATGACTGCGGTTCCCCTTTTTCAGAAAGAAGGAGGCATTCCCATGGCGGCGTATAAGCGCGTGGTGCTCAAGCTTTCCGGTGAGGCGCTGGGGTCTGACGGCAGCCTGTTCGACTTTGACAAGGTGCGCCGGGCGGCTGGCGTGATCAAGACGATGCGCGACATGGGCACGGAGATCGGCATCGTGATCGGCGCGGGGAACATCTGGCGCGGCCGTCAGGGGCCTTCGGCACACATGGACGCGGTGACTGCCGACCAGATGGGCATGCTGGGCACGGTCATCAACTGCCTGTGCATGGCCGACGCGATCCGTCAGGCGGGCGCGGATGCCGTAGTGATGTCCGCTGTGGACATGAACCGCTTCTGCGAGCCCTTCAACGCCATGACGGCCCGGCGCTATCTGGCCGAGGGCAAGGTGCTGCTGTTCGCGGCGGGGTCGGGGAATCCGTTCTTCTCCACGGACACCGCGGTGGCGCTGCGGGCGGTGGAGATGCAGGCCGACGCCATCCTGATGGCCAAGAACATCGACGGCGTCTACACTGCCGATCCGGCGAAGGACCCGACCGCTACGCTCATCAAGGACATTACCTACCGTGAGGCGCTGCAGCGGGGCCTCAAGGTCATGGACGCTGCGGCTTTTGCCCTCTGCGCGGAGAATGCCGTGCCGATGGTGCGTGTCTTCGGCCTTGATGTGCCGGAGAATCTCATCGACGTGCTGGAAGGCAGCGACATGGGCACCTTCGTCCATCCCTGAGAGGAGCAAGCATGTTTCTGGACACTTCGTTTCTGAAAAACAATGAGATCGTCCTGCGGCTGGAGAAGACGGTCGAGGGCGATGAGTCGCGGAGCTGGCTGCCGGCTTATCACTTCGCCATCTGCAGCCCGTCAGGGGAGAAAATGGGCGGCTGCGATCTGCGCATCGGGCACAACGACAACGTGTATTACGGCGGCAATATCGGCTATCATGTGGAACCGGCATATCGGGGACATCATTACGCGGGGAAGGCCTGTCTGCTGCTGTTCGAGCTGGCAAGGCGGCACGGCCTCGACTGGCTCATCATCACCTGCAGTCCGGACAACTGGCCCTCTCGAAAGACCTGCGAATGGGCTGGCGGGACGTTGATTGAGATCGCGGAGCTTCCCGAAGACAACAACATGCGGATCGAAGAAGGGGAAACGGAGAAGTGCATCTATCGCTTCGCCCTGTAATGGCCGACCTGTGAAAAATGCCGGAAGCCCTTGCCATTTTGCGCAAAAAAGGCTACAATAGAAACAATGAAACGTTCACCTGAAAAGGAGGTCTTCCCATGACGGTCAAAGAGATTCTCGACGACGCGAAGGAACGCATGAACAAATCGGCCGCCTCCTATCAGCAGGCGATGGTCGGTCTGCGCGCGGGCCGCGCGAATCCCAAGCTGCTGGACCGCATCACGGTTGATTACTATGGCACGCCCACGCCCATTCAACAGGTGGGCAACGTCTCTTCTCCTGAGCCCCGGCTGCTGGTCATCAGCCCTTGGGAGGCCAACATGATCCCGCAGATCGAAAAGGCCATCCAGAAGAGCGATCTGGGCCTGAACCCCTCCAACGACGGCAAGGTCGTTCGGCTGGTCTTCCCCGAGCTGAACGAGGAGCGCCGCAAGGACCTGACCAAGGTCGCGCGCAAGGGCTGTGAGGAGGCCAAGGTGGCTATCCGCAATGTCCGCCGCGACGCCATCGAGCAGATCAAGAAGCTCAAGAAGGACTCCGTCATCACCGAGGACGACCAGCGCAAGGCCGAGGACGACGCCCAGAAGCTGACCGACAAGGCCATCAAGGAAGTCGACGGCATCTGCGCTGCCAAGGAAAAGGAGATCATGGAGGTCTGACGCCTGTGCAGGACTTGCTTGGCCTGCGCCTGAAGGACGCGCTGCGGCTTTTGGAAGCGCGGGGCGTGACCCCGACGGTCGTGACGGCTCAGGCGCCCCGCAATCCCCGGGAGGACGGTACGCTGCGAGTGATTCGCGTCCGCGGTACGGAGCTGACGGTCGGCGCCTTTCGGGACGGTAACCCATCGGATGAATAACGGCAGATGCGTGGGCTTCCTGATGGGGCTTGCGCATTTGCCGTTTCAAAGGAGACGTTTGTTATGCAACGCTGGCTGACCGGCAGGCAGACGCCGAAATCGCTGGACAAGGACGCCTTCGCGGCGCTGCCCCGGCATGTGGCGATCATCATGGATGGCAATGGCCGCTGGGCCAAGGCGCACCGGCTGAACGTCGCCATGGGGCACAGGCAGGGCACGGAGACGCTGCGGGAGATCATCCGCCATACTGACGATCTGGGCATCGGCGCGCTGACGATCTACGCCTTCTCCACGGAGAACTGGCGCCGGTCCGCCGAGGAAGTCGCGGCGCTGATGCAGCTCATCCTCGACTTCTTCGCTTCGGAAATCGACGAGCTCGACGAGAAGGGCGTGCGCATCCTGATCCTCGGTGAGAAGGACGCGCTGCCGCCCAAACAGCGGGACGTGCTGACAGAGGCGGAGACCCGCACGGCAAGCAATACCGGGCTGCGGCTGAACATCGCGCTCAACTATGGCGGCCGGGCCGAACTGACCCGGGCGGCGCGGCGCTTGGCGGAGAAGGTGCAGGCCGGGGAGCTGTCGCTGGAGGATATCACCGAGGATGCGCTGGGCGGGGAGCTGTACACGGCGGGTCAGCCGGATGTTGATTTGCTGATCCGTACCAGCGGCGAAATGCGGCTGTCGAATTTCCTGCCCTGGCAGTGCGCTTATGCGGAGTTCGTATTCCCGGAGGCGCTCTGGCCGGACTTTACCGTCGCGGATTATGACGAGGCGCTGCAGGTCTTTGCGTCGAGGAACCGGCGCTTTGGCGGCAGGCCGTGAGGCACGGCCGAGGAACGGCGGCTTATATGGAGATCAGCAAGGTTTGACGGATAGCTCGGCGGAGCGGCATGGCTGCTTGGCCGACGAACCGGAAGGATGGGGAATCGCATGAAACAGAGGGTGCTGACCGGCGCGCTCTTGAGCCTGACGGCGCTGGTTCTGTTATGGATCGGCGGCGCGGTGCTCGGCGTGGCGGCTACGGCGATGATGTGCGTGGGCCTGTGGGAGGAATTCCGCGCGCTGACGCAGGCGGGTCACCGGCCTGTGGCATGGCCGACATGGGCGGCTGTGGTGCTGTGCGCTCCGTTGGCGCTGCTGTGCGGCGCGAAGACGGTGCTGCCGCTGGTGTTCGGCGTGTGCCTGCTGACGCTGGCCTGCGTGATCTTTGGCCGGGAAGCCAAGCTGGAGGACGCGGTCATGAGCCTTCTGCCGCTGTTCACGGTGTTTCTGCCCGGCCTGTGCGCGATCTCGATCATCCGCACCGAGCCCCGTCAGCTCCAGTGGACGCTGCTGACCCTGCTGGTCGCCGTGCCGTGCATCGGGGATATCTTCGCGATGCAGATTGGCAAGCGCATCGGCGGACCGAAGCTCTGCCCGGTGGTCAGCCCGAACAAGACCATTTCGGGGGCCGTTGGCGGGCTGTGCGGCTCGGTGATCGCGGCGGTGCTGGTGGGCATTGCCGCAGCGCTGCTCTGTCGCTCTCAGGCGCGGATGCTGTTGCCCTCGTGGTGGGAATACCTGCTGCTGGGCCTGATCGGCGGCGCGGCGTCCCAGCTCGGCGACCTGTGCTTCTCCCTGATCAAGCGCTATAGCGGCATCAAGGACTACTCGAATCTTTTCCCGGGCCATGGCGGCATGCTGGATCGGCTGGACAGCATTCTGTTCATGGCGCTGGTGATCTACAGCTACTATCTGCTGGCGTGCCTGTGAGCGCATGCCGGCAGCATGTTTCCCACGCGGACCGCTTACAATAACCCCGGAGGTCATGATGCGCAGCATATCCATCTTAGGCTCGACAGGTTCCATCGGCACGCAGGCGCTGGACGTGGTGCGGATGCACCCCGATCTTTTCCGGGTCGCCGCGCTGACCGCCAACAGCAGCAAAGACGCGCTCTTTGAGCAGGTGCGCGAATTCCGGCCTGCCATGGCGGGGTTGGCGCAGCCCATCCCGATGAGCGATATCCCGGAGGAGCTGCGGTTTTGCCGCTGGGTCATGGGCCCGGAGGTAGACCGCGCGGCCGCGGCGGAGGAACCGGCGGACATGGTGCTGGTGAGCATCGTGGGCATCGCCGGGCTGCAGAGCGTGATGGACGCGCTCTCCGCCGGACGGCAGGTGCTGCTGGCGAACAAGGAAGCGCTGGTCACGGGCGGCCATCTGGTGATGGACGCGGCGAAGAAGATCGGCAAGCCCCTGCTCCCGGTGGACAGCGAGCACAGCGCGATCTTCCAGTGCCTGCAGGGCGCGG
>JAFLST010000068.1 GCA_022510815.1 Christensenellaceae bacterium
TCACTTCGACTTCGGGCTCTTCGACGGGCTCCTCAGTCACTTCGACTTCGGGCTCCTCGACGGGCTCCTCGGTCACTTCGACTTCGGGCTCCTCGACGGGCTCCTCGGTCACTTCGACTTCGGGCTCCTCGGCAGGGGCCTCGGTCGCTTCGGCCTCAACAGGCACCGTAGCAACCTCGATCATCGGGAACTCCGGGACAGCGGGGCCACCGACCTCGGGCGCTTCGGTTTCTTCCACATCGGGCTCCTCGGCAGGGGCCTCGGTCGCTTCAGCCTCGGTGGGCACCGTGGCAACCGCGATCATCGGGAACTGCGGGGCAGCGGGGCCGCCAACCTCGGGCGCTTCGGTTTCTTCCGCAGCGGGCTCGGTGGCTTCGGGCTCCTCAGCCTCAGTCTCCTTCTCCTCGTCGGACTCGGTGGTCTCGGACTCGGTCACCTCGGGCTCGGAGACTTCCGGCTCCTGCTCCTCGGCAGGCTCCTCAGTCACCTCGGGGGTCGTGTAGACCCGCTCAGAGTAGCTGACGAAGCTCAGCGGATGACCACCATAGGAAAGGCCGGAACCGCCGCCGACAGAATCGACATGCGTCAGGTTGTCGATCACGGCCGTGCCTTCCTCAACCTTGCCGCCGGACGCGGTCTGGACGGCGAAGGCGATCTTGACCCAACGGCCATCCGGATAGGCACCGGAGACGTAAACGTAACCGCCGGCGGAAATCGTGCCGATCTCGACGCGTTCCGTCTTGCCGTCACCGTCGGTGTCACGGTAGCCGAAGACGCGCACACTGCCGTTCACAGAGGCATAGCCTTCAGGGAACAGCGCAGGCGTTTCCGTCTTCTCAACGGTCTCAGCGCCGACTTCTTCAGCCAGCGCCGCAATGGGCGTAAAAACGCTGTTAATCAGCAGCATGACCGTTAACAGCATTGATAGCCATTTCTTCATGACCTGTTTCCTCCTCTTTATGTTCTGATTCCTTCGGTCAGTCGCACGGATGCAGATTGGCAAGCCGCGCAGCATCGGGTGCTTCTGTTCCTTATCCTATGACGCAAACCGGTCGTTTGCTTCCTGACCTGCCTGAACTTTACCCGTCAGGCGGATCATGCACGAGATGTGTGAAGGTCCGGGAACTGTCCATTCCCGGCGGACCGGCGCGCCCGACCGCTCCAATTGCCAGAGCCCTTCCACCCGGCTTCCAGCGCGCCCGCGTGAAGCCCGATGCAAGCACGTCGCCCACAGAAACTGTCCGTATCATGCCGCTGCTTCACGCTCCTTTCCCCGCATTTTCCGGTTTGTGATCAGGAGAAATCTGCCCTCGAAAGGGTAAACCTGTCCCGATCAAGCTATTGAATCAGGTTTATTATAGACCAAATACTCCCTACTGTCAATCCATTCCATAGCTTTTTTTGTATTTTTCTTTCTCCCAAGGACCATTTTCGATGTAACCATGGCCGCACAGGTGATTTTACCCCAAACAGAACTTCCCATGCGCTGCGTTTTTATGATTTCTTCCTATTATAAGCTGGCAATGTCTTCACATATCGTCAACCATTTTTCTTTTCTGGGCGACGCATTTTGGATGCAAAACAGTTACATTCCTCCACAAACCGACCGAAGTTATGTATACGTTGCGCCTCCTATGTAACCATTTAACACCGATTACCCTCTCCGAGGCAAGGGCTTATAACCCCATATCTTGTTTTTTTGGTCTCCATAGCGGCCAAATAAGCACAACGATTTGTATTTTCCCAATATTTCCCTCGAAGTTGCTCAACGGTTGTACATATTTGGTTTACTCTGCCGGCTTTGGCACTTGTAACACTGCCTTGCCCGCATGGATTTACTTGACCGGATTCTACTTTTTGCGCTTGTCAAACGCGCGTTTTTTGAAAAACACGTACAGCTTCATTCCCCAACCGGCAGCATCCAGCCTGCCCGCTGAAGGAAAACCGGGCGGTAATGGGCGAAATGTCGCCGCCGGAACGATTGCGCTGTCCGGCAAAGTATGGTATGATAGGCTCTGAACCATGGAACCACAAGGAGACTGATTATTGATGGATATGATGACTCGCATTGCCGCCCTGACTGCCGACTGTCTGGCCTCGACATGGCCGGACGCGGAAGGCCTGCCCGCCGCAGAGGAAATCCGCGGGCTGCTGGCTGTGCCGCCGGACCCGAACATGGGCGACTACGCTTTCCCAGTGTTCCGCCTCGCCAAGGCGCTGCGCATGGCCCCGCCGAAGATCGCGCAGACTCTTGCCGACGCGTGGAAGGATGAAAACATCGCCCGGGTCGAAGCCGTTAACGGCTATCTGAACTTCTTCCTCAACCGACTGAACTTTGCCCGTGAGACGCTCAACACCGTCCTGCTGGCCGGAGATCAGTACGGCGCGTCCGATATCGGCGCGGGCAAGACCGTGTGCCTTGACTATTCGTCGATTAACATTGCCAAGCGCTTCAGCGTCGGTCACCTCTCCACGACCATGCTGGGCCACAGCCTCAAGCGCATCTATGATTTCCTCGGCTACACCACGGTGGGCATCAACCATCTGGGCGACTGGGGCACGCAGTTCGGCAAGATGCTCTGCGCCTATAAGATGTGGGGCAACGAGGCCGACGTGGAAAAGGGCGGCGTGAACGAGCTGCTGCGGCTCTATGTGAAGTTCCACGAGGAAGCCGAGAAGGACCCCTCCCTCGACGATCAGGGCCGCGCGTGGTTCAAGAAGATCGAGGACAACGACGAGGAGGCCATGCGTCTCTTCAGCTGGTTCAAGGAGCTGACCCTGCGCGACACTGCCAAGGTCTACGATCTGCTGGGCGTGACCTTCGACTCTTACGCCGGCGAGAGCTTCTACATCGACAAGATGGCTCCGGTCATCGACGACCTGAGAGCGAAGGGGCTGCTGACCATTTCGGAGGGCGCGTCCGTCGTCGACCTGAGCGAGGACGACATGCCGCCCTGCCTCATCCTGCGTTCTGACGGCGCATCGCTTTACCACACCCGCGATCTGGCCGCGGCGATCTATCGTCAGAACACCTACCATTTTGACAAGTGCCTCTACGTCGTGGCCTACCAGCAGGACCTGCACTTCCGCCAGCTCTTCCGCGTGCTGGAAAAGATGGGCTACGAGTGGGCCAAGAACTGCGTGCACGTCTCCTTCGGCATGATTTCCTTTGAGGGGCAGGCGCTGTCGACCCGCAAGGGCAACATCATCTATCTGGAGGACCTGCTGGAGCAGGCGATCCAGAAATCCCTGGCGATCATCGAGGAGAAATCCCCGAACCTGCCCAACAAGGAAGAAGTCGCCCGTCAGGTGGGCATTGGCGCGGTGGTCTATGCCGACCTGTCCAACAACCGCATCAAGGACATCGACTTCTCTTGGGATCGGGCGCTGAACTTCGACGGCGAGACGGGCCCCTATGTGCAGTACACCCACGCGCGCTGCTGCTCGGTGCTGCGCAAAGCGGCGGAGCTGTCCCTGCCCGAGGCCGATCTGAGCGCGCTGGAGGACGACGAGGCGCAGGCCCTGCTGCGGCTGCTCAGCCGCTTCCCGGATGTGATCCGCGAGGCCGCCGACCGCTACGAGCCCTCCATGATCACCCGCGCCGTCACGGACATCGCGCAGGCCTACAACAAGTTCTACTATGAGCACCGCATCCTCGGCGATGATCTCGCCGCCACCGCCGCCCGCGTCGCCCTGACCCGCGCCACTCGCAACGTCATCAAGCGCGGATTGTGGCTAGTGGGTATTGAGGCGCCGGAGAGGATGTAAGCGAGTGATGGACGGACGGATGGACGTAGGAGGCGGCTTTTCTCAGAAAAGCCCCTCCCACACCCTCCCGAAAAGCACCTCCGATAAAGGAGCAGGGACAATTCGACCTACTTGCGGATGTTGATTCCGGATGGTGGAGAATGACGTTCCCTTGCATCCCTCTGGGCCAGCTGAGGGAAGAACCTTTTACACATAGAAGTTCTTCCCTCGATACCCTCTTCTCAAAAAGCAGGACGGCCCTCTGGGCCGTCGGTCGCTTATCTGTCAATTTGAGAAAGATACACGCTGAGCGCTGCCATCGCAGCGTCTTTTTTAATACTCGTCTTCTGCCTGAATTTCAATCGGGCCGTTCTCTTTTTCGTAATCCTGCACCGCCTGCTTGATGAGCATGACAATTTCCTTATTCGTGGATCGGTCATGCGCCGCAGCAACGACCTTAAACCTTGCCATCAAAGCCTTCTCAACACGGAGGGCAAATACATTGGGTTGCGTCATCAGCACATCTGCTTTCATTTTGATGTCTATATTATATCAAACCGACGTCATAAATGATGGTGTGCAAAATGATGTTATCTGTAAGGATGTCATCATGAGCAATGAACATGAACTGGCGATGGCCGATTTCATCACCGAGACAGGCCTTGCCCTCCAAGAAATGAAATTGCTCATCGAAGACGGTGTTTTTCTCTACACTGAGGAAGCATCGTCTCTCCTTAACCTCGCCAGAGCAAACGACCAATACGGCGTCGCAGAAACCTTTTCGACCATCGGTTCAGCCTTGTATAACCTGCGCGCCCTCATCTGCAACCTTCAAAATGATTATGTTGCAGAAATCAAGTGCCAGTTTTCCGCGGAGTCGCCACAACATCAAGTCGGAGAGCAGAAGTCGCAGGGCTGCTTCAATTCTACCGGAGCTGTGCGATGTAGTCGTCGAGCAGGTCAAATATCCACTGCCGCACACGGCTGAACCGGAAGCCCAGCGCTGCGGCCCGGTCAGTGTTGATGCTGTATTCAACCTCACCGTTATACGGCGCACGCTCGCCAGTATCAGCAAGCACGGCCTTTGTCCCGGTCTTCTCCTCAACGTATGCGATGATCTCCCGCAGCGAGATCGTCCCAGCGCTGCAGCCGTTCACCGCACCCACATAGGGCCGATCCACAAGAAACGCCAGAAACTTTCCCGCTTCGTCCGAGCGGATATACCCCATCTGACGGTCTATGTTGTCAATGTACATGGGCATCCCGCGCATCGTGTGCTCCACATAGAACAGCAGCCGCTTGGTGTAGTCATCCGGCCCGATGACAAAGGGATATCGCACAGCCACGGCTTGATGAGCCGCGGCCCAGTCCGACTGCCACAGCGCGCATTCCGCCTGCCGCTTCACCTCATCATAAGGGAAATCCTGCCGGGAGCACCAGATCAGCTCTTTTTTCAGCGGATCGAAGTCCTCTTCCCGCGTATCCATGCGCTTGGGCTCAAAGACGGCTGTGCTGGACATGTAAATATACCGGTCGCAATCCAGCACCTCAATGGCGGAGCGAATATCATTCGAGCAGTAGGCAATCTTGTCGATCACCACGTCGAAATGTCTGCCGGACAGCGCTTGCCGCATGCTTTCTGGCTCGGTTCTGTCCAGCGTCAGTCTCTTCACATCCGCGCCAAAAGGATCGGGCGTTCTCCCCCGCGTTGCGACGGTAACCTCATGTCCGGCCGCCAGCAGCTCCCGAATCATCGGAATGCCGAAAAACCTCGTCCCGCCCAGCACCAGCACCCGCATACCATCAGCCTCCCGCGACGCAAAATCAAACTCCTTTGCTATGATTCAAGACGCGATACAAAAACCCCTGCTTCCACAAGGGAAACAGGGGCCGTTCATCGCGAAACCGCTATCAGCTTACTTCAGCTCAGCGAAGTACTTGATGGTGCGGACCATCTGGCTGGTGTAGCTG
>JAFLST010000069.1:0-1889 GCA_022510815.1 Christensenellaceae bacterium
TGGGCGCGGTCGGCAAGGACCTCGTCTACGCGCTGGTCTCGGGCTTCATCCTCTATTATTACAACGATGTGCTGGGCATCTCCGGCACCTTCACGGGCATCATGATGATGGCCGCGCGGGTGTTCGACGCCTTCAACGATCCGCTGATGGGCGTGGTGGTCGAGAAAACCCACACCCGCATGGGCAAGTTCCGGCCGTGGATTCTTTCCGGCACGGTGCTCAACGGCCTGATTCTCTACGGCATGTTCGCCATGCCCGAGTCCATCACCGGCGTTCCGATGCTCATCTACGCGTCGGCTGCCTATGTGCTCTGGGGCGTAACCTACACGCTGATGGACATTCCCTTCTGGAGCATGATCCCCGCCATCACCGGCCCCGGTCAGGAGCGGGAGAATCTCTCCGTCATCGGGCGCACCTGCTCCTCCATTGGCTTCGCGGTGCCGACCATCCTGACCCTGATGCTGGTCACGCGGCTGGGCAGCTCTGTGCGGCAGGGCTTCGCGATCGTCGCGGCGGGCGCGGCGGTGATCTTCATCGTTTTCGAGATCGTCTGCGTCATGATGGTCCGCGAGCACGAGGTCGCCCGGCAGGAGACTCCCTCCGTGAAGCAGATGCTCTCCGCGCTGGTGCAGAACGATCAGGCCATGATCGTGGTCGTGGGCATCATCGTGTTCAATGCCTCCCTGTACCTGACCACCCAGCTTGCCGTCTATTTCTTCAAGTACGACATGCACAACCCTGATCTCTACGGCCTGTTCGGCACTGTCGGCGGCGGCACACAAATCCTTGCCATGGCGTCCCTGCCGATCCTGCGCAAGCGCTTCAGCGCCAAGAAGATCCTCACTGGCGCGCTGCTCATCACCATTCTGGGCTACGCCTACCTGTTCGCCCTCAGCAGCTTCGGCATCCGCAGCGTCGGGCTGCTGCTGGTCGCGCCGTTTATCATCTACATCGGCTTTGGTCTGGCTACCGTGCTGACCACCATCTTCCTTGCCGACAGCGTCGATTACGGCGAATACAAGACCGGCTCCCGCAATGAGTCCGTTATCTTCTCCATGCAGACCTTCGTGGTTAAGCTGGCCAGCGCCATCAGCGTGCTCATCGCGGGCGTGGGCATCGACGCCATCGGGCTGATTCAGACCACGGACGAAGTCATCCCCGTGCAGACCCCCGGCGCGCTGCTTGGCCTGCGCCTGCTGATGATCGCCGTCCCCGTGGCAGGCCTGCTGTTCTCCATCGTGTTCTTCCAGAGGAAGTACAAGCTGACCGAGGAGGAGAACGCCCGGATCGCCGCGGAGCTCAAAAAGCGGAAGGAATAAGCAAACCATACAGGTTTAGGCGGGCTTCGGCCCGCTTTTCTTATATCGAATATCAGATATTTTTCTATTGTTCACATTTCGGTCATGCACCGGACATTTCTTTCTGGCACAATAGCGGCGATCAGGGGCGAACAGACACACCCCGGAACAGGAGGATTTTCCGATGAAAAAGATCGTTGATATGATGCTCGTGGGCGCGATGCTGCTGTCAAGCGTCCCCGGACTTGCAGAAGACGCCATGCAAAACTCACCGCCCGCTCAGATGGAGCACGGCCAACTGCCGGATATGCCCGCAGGTATGCCTGACGGTCAGCAGCCTCCCGAGATGCCCAGAGGTCAGCAGCCCGGCGGCATGGGCGACGGCCAGCAGCCTCCCGAGATGCCCGGCGGTCAGCGGCCCGGCGGCATGGGCGATGGCCAGCAGCCTCCCGAGTTGCCCGGCGGTCAGCAGCCCGGCGGCATGGGCGACGGTCAGCAGCCTCCCGAAATGCCCAGCGGTCAGCAGCCCGGCGGCTTGGGCGGACCCGGAGGCATGCCGGGCGGTATGAGCCAGCAGCCCGACAGCTACGA
>JAFLST010000069.1:1989-5124 GCA_022510815.1 Christensenellaceae bacterium
TGGGCGGACCCGGAGGCATGCCGGGCGGTATGAGCCAGCAGCCCGACAGCTACGACGCCGTGACCACCATCAGCAGCGACCAAACCATGACAGGAGAGACCCTTGCTTCCACCGGCAAGGATGAAAATGCCCTTCTCGTCACAGGCGGTACGTCGACTGCCTCCGACATGTCCATTTCGAGGGATTCCGCCGACTCCACCGGCGGCGACAGTGCCAGCTTCTACGGCGTTGGCGCGGCTATTCTTGCCACGGGCGGCGAGCTGACCGTCACGGACAGCGTCATCACCACAGACGCGAATGGCGGCGCGGGCCTGTTTGCCTACGGTGACGGCGTGATCCATGTGTCGGACACTGCCATCACCACGCTCAGGAACACCTCCGGCGGCATCCATGTCGCGGGCGGCGGCACACTCTACGCCGAAAACCTGATCGTCACCACCAGCGGCGAGTCCTCCGCGGCCATCCGCTCCGACCGGGGCAGCGGCGTCATGGTGGTTGACGGCGGCACCTACACCTCGAACGGCTCCGGCTCCCCGGCGGTGTATGTGACGGCTGACATCACCGTTTCCAATGCTTCGCTGACCGCCACCGGTTCCGAAGCGCTGTGCCTTGAGGGCCTCAACAGCGTGCAGCTCAACAACTGCGTCCTTTCCGGCGACATGCCCGACCTTGACCAGAATGACAACACATGGACGGTCATCCTCTACCAGAGCATGTCCGGCGACAGCCAGATCGGCAAGGGCACCTTCGAGATGACCGGCGGCACGCTGGTCTCCCTGAACGGCGGCATCTTCTACACCACCAACACCCAGAGCGAATTCACCGTCTCCGGCGTGACCATCGAGGCTGAGAATCCGGACTATCTGCTGCGCTGCACGGGCAACGCCAACGCCCGCGGCTGGGGACAGACCGGCCGCAACGGCGCGGACTGCGTGTTCACAGCCATCGGGCAGGAGCTGAGCGGCGACGTGATCTGGGACAGCATCTCAACCCTTGACATGCGCCTGACGGAGGGCAGCGTGCTGACCGGCGCGTTCATCGACGACGAGTCCTGCGCGGGCGAAGGCGGCAACGGTACCGCATCCCTGACCATCGGCAAGGATTCCACATGGGTTGTCACCGGCGACAGCGTGCTGACCAACCTGATCGGGGACGGCGGATTCATCATGGACGATATCGGCCTGAACGTGACCATCGTGGGCGCTGACGGCACCTTCTACGCGGTGGGCGACAGCAACTATACCGTCACCGTGCTGGGCGAGTTCAATCACTGATTTTCCTTGACAAACAAGCCCTCCTCGTCTATCATATGGAAGGATACGATACACGAGGAGGGCATTTCCATGGCGGAACTGACGATGGACAAGCTGGTCGCGCTGTGCAAGAACCGCGGCCTGATTTTTGCGGGCTCCGAGATCTACGGCGGTCTGGCAAATACTTGGGATTACGGCCCGCTGGGCGTGGAATTCAAGAACAATGTGAAAAAGGCCTGGTGGCAGAAGTTCGTGCAGGAGAGCAAGTATAACACGGGCCTCGACTGCGCGATCCTGATGAACCGTGAGGTGTGGGTAGCCAGCGGCCATGTGGGCGGCTTCAACGACCCGCTGATGGACTGCAAGGCCTGCAAGGCCCGGTTCCGCGCGGACAAGCTGATCGAGGACTTCACTGAGGGCAAGGAGACCGGCGACGGCTGGACCAACGCCGAGCTGGAGGCCTATATTGCCGACCATGACATCGTCTGCCCCGTCTGCGGCAAGAAGGATTTCACGGGCATCCGGCAGTTCAACCTGATGTTCAAGACCTTCCAAGGCGTCAACGAGAACAGCGCCAGCGAGATCTATCTGCGCCCCGAGACAGCGCAGGGCATCTTTGTCAACTTCCAGAACGTGATGCGTACAACCCGCAAAAAGCTCCCCGCGGGCATCGCGCAGATCGGCAAGTCCTTCCGCAATGAGATCACTCCCGGCAACTTCATCTTCCGCGTGCGCGAGTTCGAGCAGATGGAGCTGGAGTTCTTCTGCAAGCCCGGCGAGGACCTGCAGTGGTTCGACTACTGGCGTTCCTTCTGCCGCGACTGGCTGCTGAGCCTCGGCATCAAGGAGGAGAGCCTGCGCCTGCGTGACCATGAGCCGGAGAAGTTAGCCTTCTACTCCAAGGCGACCACGGACTTCGAGTTCCTGTTCCCCTTCGGCTGGGGCGAGCTGTGGGGCATCGCTGACCGCACGGACTACGACCTGACCCAGCATCAGGATCATTCCGGCAAGTCGATGGAATACCTCGACCCGGTGACCAACGAGAAGTTCATCCCGTACTGCATCGAGCCGTCCCTCGGCGTCGACCGCGCGGTGCTGGCCTTCCTTTGCAACGCCTACGATGAGGAGGAGCTGGAGGGCGGCGACGTGCGCACCGTGCTGCGGCTGCACCCGGCGCTTGCTCCCTTCAAGGCGGCTGTGCTGCCCCTGCAGAAGAACAAACTCGGCGGCCTCGCCACGGAGATTTATCAGGAGCTGTCCAAGTACTTCAACGTGGACTACGACGAGACCGGTTCCATCGGCAAGCGTTATCGCCGGCAGGACGAGATCGGCACGCCCTTCTCCATCTGCGTGGACTTCGACACTGAGCCGACCGGCACCGTCACCATCCGTGACCGCGACACCATGCAGCAGGAGCGCGTCGCCATCGCCGACCTGCGCAAGTACATCGAGGATCGGATGCGGTTCTAAGGTATATCAAAAATCCCTGACCAATAGGCGGATGCTGATAAGACAGCAAAGCCAAGAAAGCCGCCATTCGCGGGTCGGATATTGCAAAGGGCGTGTTCGTCCCGGTCAGCAGTTTGCTGAAACGAGAGCCGATGAAAGCCGTTATCTGAATACAGAGAGGAACGCCTGAAAGACTTTGTAGCTGATCGGGCGTTTCTTTCATGCAGACGGTAGATTTTTTCATATTTTCTGATATAATTTATTTTACAAAGAGTGAAACCAATCGGAATTTAGTGGTGCGTTAATTGGTCATTGAAGAAAATGCAGCAGTTGTTTTTATTGTATCTTAAGTTATTTATGGATTTACAAGTATATCACATATTTCATAAAGACTATGATAGAGAAATGAGGGGTGCTCAAAGAAATTGAAAAC
>JAFLST010000007.1:0-70286 GCA_022510815.1 Christensenellaceae bacterium
CGCTCTCGCCCGCACCTACCACGATGCCAACGCGATCGCCGCTCAGGAACACCATGTCGCCCGTCTCAGGCTCATACTCGCCGCTCGCCCTGTACGCGCCCGCCACGCTCGCCTGCATCGCGCCTGCCGTCTTGGCCTGCGCAATCGCGCTCGTCGGCACGCCCGCGTACGCCAGCACGAACGATACGAACTCCGCGTTCCATTCCTCATAGTTCGCGCCGTACCACTCGCCGTACACGCTGTAGTTGTGCCGGCTGTCGTCCTCCAGCACGATGAAGTCCGTCGCGCTCTCTTCGTAGCCCACCTGCGTCTTCGCCACGGCTGCCACGTCCGCGCGCCAGTCGCCCGTCAGTTCGACCGCTTCCGCCTTCGCCGTCCACTCGGCCAGAGACGTCGTGTCGTGCTCCGCCACCGGCAGCGTGACCTCCGTCTCCGCCACCTGCGCCGCTTCGTCCGTCACCTGCGCCACGATCTTGTACTCGCCCAGCGCCGCAGGCACGAACACATAGGTGTTCTCGCCCGCCTCCACGACTTCCGGAGCCGCGGCTTCCTGCGCCTCGCCGTCCACCGTCACTTCATAGGTGGCCTCCAGCTCGCCCTCGCCGCCCATGACGTTCAGGCTCACCGCGACCTCATCGCCCACGAACGCAGACTTCACCGCCAGCGTCGAGCTGACCACCAGCTCGTCCACTTCCAGCACGCCCGCGTTCAGCATCAGCGTCCGCATGCTCGCGTAGCCCATGATCGCCGGGTCGTCCGCGCCGTAGCTCTGCCGGACCACCGCGGACGCGCCGCCCTCGATTGTCCGGATGGCGCTCTCACTCGCGCTCTCCACGACGCCAGCGCGCTCCACCTGTCCCGCTTCATTCTTGAAGAACACCACGTCGCCCGCCGCGGGAGCATAATCCTTCCCGCTCTCGAACGCGCCCTGATTCTTCGCGCTCGCCAGCAGCTTTGCCACGTCGTTCGTCCGCGGAATCGCCCGCGCAGGAATCTCCGCCAGCTCCGCCGCATACGCAACAAACGCCGCGTTCCATGCTTCATAAGCCGCGCCGTAACGGTCGCCATAGATCGTATAATGGTGACGGCCATCCTCGAGGACGACGAAGTCCGTCGCGCTCTCCTCATAGCCGACCTGCGTCTTCGCCACGGCCACGATGTCCTCGCGCCAGTCGCCCGTCAGCTCGACCGCCTTCGCTCGGTTTGTCCAGGCCGTCATCGACGTCTCGTCATGCTCCGCCACCGGCAGCGTCACCGCCGCCTCGGCAGTCTGCCCCACTTCGTCCGTCACCACCGCGCGGATGGTGTACTCGCCGTAGGCTTCCGGCACAAAAACATAAGTATCTCCATCGGTCACAGCCTTCGGTTCGCTCTCCGCCACCGTCTCGCCGTGCGCCGACACCTGATACACCGCCGTCAGCTCGCCCGCGCCGCCCGTCACGCTCAGCGTCACCTGCACCGCGTCGCCCGCAAACGCAGACCGCACGGCCGCCGCCAGTTCAGCCTCCAGCAGCTCCGGTTCCGGCGTCTCTTCGGGCTCCTCGCTCGCCTCCGGATCCTCGGTGGCCTCCGGGTCTTCCGTCGCCTCCGGGTCCTCCGCCGCGTCAGGATCCTCCGTGGCTTCGGGGTCTTCCGTTGCCTCCGGCTCTTCCGTGGCTTCAGGCTCCTCCGTCTCCGCAGGCCCCTCCGTCTCGCCGGGCACCTCCACTCCCATGTCCGTGTCCGTCGCTATCACGGTCACGCCATCGGGAATGTACTCCTCTGCTGACACCGGGAACGTCGTCACCAGCATCATTACACTGAGTACCAATGCCATGATCCTACGCTTCATCTGCTTTTGCCTCCCTTGATATTGATACAACCGAGTATCCCTTTCTTTTGTAATGGCAACCTTTGAACTGGGCGCAGGCATTCGCCTTTGCACAGCCCTACAAAACTCGAGCATCCATTTCTATGATGGGTGCACAAACAACTGGTTTCCCGATTTAGATTATCTTACTACAATTTCCTGTGTCTGTCAATCGAGAATAATTTGTTACTTATTGGAATTATACAATATGTCTATCCTCCATATCCGCTCGCCCATCCATGCTGCCATAAAACGAACAATCAGTTGAAAGCCTTCGTCGTTTGTGCTATGATGATAATCCGACCCGGGATGCGCATTTGATATGAAAGCACATCATAACGCGCCATGCTCTGCAGCGATAAAGGGGTGGCCCTTGTGATATTGATCAGCGTATAACACCGTCTGAACGAGCCGCAGCTCGTGGCTCTGCTGGCGCTGAGCATGTTCCGTCCCACCCCAGAGCGCGCCGCTGGGCGTGCTGCGGCTTATATGCAGGACAGCAGCCTGGAGGCCTATGCCTGTCAGATGAACGGAGCAGACGCCGGGCTCATCGTTTTTCGCGTGAATGAGGATGCCGCGGAAATCCTCAGCATCGCGACAGAAAGCGCCTTCCGCGGGCTGAACATCGGTCGGTTTATGATAGAACAGACCATCGGCATCTTCCGCTTGAATGCTATCGAGGCCGAGACTGATGACGACGCTGTCGGATTCTACCGCCGCTGCGGCTTCTCCGTCCATGTATGCGGGGAGATTGACGGCACGACACGCTACCGCTGCCGCAAGGTACGGCAATGACGCCTTCCGACAAACCGTCATACCGTTGCCCGGAACCATCTCGTGGGCGCGTCGTTCCATGCGCCCGGTCAGGAAACACCGCGACACTTCACCTTCCGAAAGGAGCGCTGCCATGCATTTCGTCACCGCCAAGGGCATCCTCTCCCCCACCGGCGGCATGAACCTCTACCGTGGCTGCTCTCACGGCTGCATCTACTGCGACTCCCGCAGCAAATGCTATCAGATCAATCATGATTTTGAAGATATCGAGGTCAAGGTCAACGCTCTCGAGCTGCTGGAGGACGCGCTGCGCCGCCGGAGGAAGCCCTGCGTGATTGCCACCGGCGCCATGAGCGATCCCTACCTCCCGCTGGAAAAGGAGCTGCGCATGACCCGCGGGGCCCTCGAGCTCACCGAGCGCTACGGCTACGGCGTGTCTCTGCTGACCAAGTCAGCGCTGGTGCTGCGGGACATTGACATCCTCCAGCGCATTCATCGCAAAGCAAAATGCGTGGTTCAGATGACGCTGACCACGCATGATGACGAACTGTGCAGAATTCTGGAACCCAACGTCAGCACGACCAGCGAGCGCCTCGAGGCGCTCCGGGTGCTCCGGGATGCGGGCATTCCGACGGCGGTGTGGCTGAGCCCCCTGCTTCCCTACATCAACGACACCGAAGAGAACCTCCGCGGCATTCTCGACGCCTGCATTGAGGTACAGGCGCGGGGCGTTGTTTTCTTCGGCATGGGCATGACCCTGCGGGAGGGCAACCGGGAGTACTTCTTCCGCCAGCTCGATGAGCACTTCCCCGGCCTCAAGGCCCGCTACGTCCGGGAGTTCCACAACTGGTACGCTTTCAGCCGCGCGGGCTCCGAGCCGCTGGAAGCGCTGTTTCACGAGATATGCGAGGCCCACGGCATCATGCACGACAATGACGAGATCTTCGCGTGGCTGCACGATCCGGAGCTGTGCGCCGACGGGGAACAGCTCAGCCTGCTGGATTCTCTTTGACGATCTGCTGATGATGGAGCCATGCAGCGACCGCTTCCTCCTCATAGCCCTGATACAGCAGCGCCTCGGCCCGCTCCGCGCCGGAATAGACCTGCTTGAAGCGCTCAAGGCCATATTTCCTGATGAAATACCACACATACGCGCCGGCATAGTCATATCCGCCGCCGTCGGCAAAGGATATTTCGTCCGTCCAGTCCGCGATGCGCGGCGCAGGCACGCCGGGCACAGGGTAAGCCTGACCCGCATACAGCGTAGCGACGCCCTCGCCCAGCCATACGGGGCACTGGTCGCCGGGGCAGAGCGCGTCCATGACGATATGCACGATCTCGTGAACGATCACCTGCTCCATGGCCTCTGCGCTGCGGTCCATGACCACCCGGGGCGAAAGCACACACAGCCTGCGCTGCTCATAGCCCGCCCAGCCGACCATCCAGTCCTCGTAGGTTTCCGGCGTCTTCCCGGTGCAGGCCATGAAGGCGCTGACGTCCGGGCACAGATAGAAGTCAAACTTACTGTCCGTCGGTGTCAGAGCGAAAGCCTTCGCGACACGGTCGTATGTCTCGTCGGCGCGGCGGCTCACCTGCTCCGCCAGCACCCGGTCGCGGTTGTCATAGAGCAGTGTGAAATGTGCAGTCTCCAGCCGGTTCCAGAGCTGCTCTGGCGTGTCGGTCAAAGCCTTGATAGCCTCCTGCGCCCACGCAAACAGCAGCTCCGCCGCAGGCTCAAACTCGACCGACTCTCCCTGCCGGAGACGGATCGCCGTTTCCAGCACCCGGGCATCCATGCCGCTCAGGGCGGGCAGCAGCTCCGCCTTTTGCCGCAGATACACGCCCGTGCGCCGGAAATGCAGCGCCTGCAGCGCAAACACCGCCGACTTGTACAGGCCTGTCAGATGCTCCATGCTCCGGCCGTGACAGAGGGTATGCACGCAGCCATGGTAGACATTGCACGCGCCGATCCTCGCTGCCCGCGCCACATCCTCCGGGGCGATGACAGACAGCAGCGATTCAAGGCTGCCGATGATCGGCGTGGTGTCATGGCAGAACTGGAACAGGTCGGAAGCCTCCCAGCGGGTCAATTCCTCCCAGCCGGAGAGGAATCCGCAGATCAGCGCCCGCTTTGGCAACTTGTCCAGCATCGCGCGGTAGCGGCGGATATCCTCCGGCGTAAGGCTGTCCAGCACGACAACCACGTCGATGTCGCTGTCCGGCTTCTCCTCGCCCCGGCTCCGGCTCCCCTGAAGGCCCAGAAAAACGACGCGCTCCGGGAAGGTTTCCCGCAGGCGATTCTCGAACTGTTCCAGCCAAGCCCCCAAATCCGTCAGCATGACTTCTCCTCCCCGAGAAAATCCGGAAGCTGGTTCATTGTCACATAGTCAGGGCTGTGGTAGATCGCCCTCAGGCTCTCACGGGAGTTGAACTCCTCCGAGGTCAGCCACTGGGTGTGCCAGACCATGAACCACAGCCACGGCGCCTCGTCGGCCTGCATCTGCTCCCATGTCGGGATGGTGCCGCATTCGTGGAAGCACAGGGGCATGCCCTCTGGCGCAATGCCCTTGCACTTCTTATACAGGTCGCCATGAGCGCCGGGCGTATAGGAATCCACGCCGAGGATATCGACATAAGCGTCGCCCGGATACCAGTCGGCCATGCCCTTGCCCTCGCCGGAATAGCCCAGCACCCAGATCAGGTTGTTCAGGCCCCAGTGGTTCGTGTAGCGCTCATACATCATGCGCCAGAGCTTCACAAAGCCCTCCGCGCCGCCGCGGCCCCACCAGAACCAGCCGCCGTCGAACTCATGGAAGGGCCGCCACAGCACCGGCACGCCAGCATGCTCGAGCTGCCGCAGGTAGGGCACGGCCCTGTCCATGCCCTCGATCAGCTTGCGGTTGGTCTCGCTGCCCTCAGTGAAGGCCTCCGTCCAGTCAATGTCCTCCTCCTGAGAAGCCTTGTAGGCCGAGGCAAAGTCCGGCCCGGTATGCCAGCAGACGCTCGCGATGCCGCCCCGGGCCCACCAGTCGATGGAGCGACGCACGACGCCGTGGAAGTCGTTGTTGATGAAATCCAGCCCACGGATCGCGGGCAGCCGCCCCGTGGACATCACGAGGTAATTCATCTCGAATTCCGGCGTGCCGCACCACTGGGACTCCATCTGCCCGGTGAGACAGCGCTTGCCGTTCATTTCACAGAGGTAATCATAGACCTTGACCGCCGGAGCAATGGCGTGCGGATTGGATAATTTCATGGTATAATCTCCTTTGTCAACGATGGTAGGAGCAGTATAGCAGGCTCCGCCGGGTTCGTCAAGCAAAAACACGCATTATGCAAGCGAGGTAAACGGCATGAGGGAAGCTGTGGTCGGCCGGTTCGCGCCAACGCCCAGCGGACGGCTCCATCTGGGCAATGTGCTCTGCGCCATGCTGGCGTATCTGTCCGCAAGGCACGAGGGCGGGCGTTTTCTGCTGCGCATTGAAGACCTCGACGTGCCCCGCTGTCCGCGTCGTCTGGCGCAGCAGGCCATCGACGACCTCGAGTGGCTGGGCTTCCGATGGGACGAGCCGCCGCTGTACCAGTCGGAGCGCACGGAAATCTATGTGCGGGCCCTGCGGGAGCTGGAGGCGAAGGGGCTGGTGTATCCCTGCTTCTGCACCCGGGCACAGCTCCATGCCAGCGTCGCGCCGAACCTCGGGGACACGCAGGTGGTCTATGCCGGAACCTGCGCGAGACTGTCCCCGGAGGAAGCCGGCAAATTGTCAAAGCTCCGTGCCCCGGCCCTGCGCCTGCGGGTGCCCGATGAAGAAGTCGCCTTCACCGACGGTCTCTGCGGCCCCCAGCGGGAAAACCTCGCCCGGGACTGTGGCGACTTCATTCTCCGCCGCTCGGATGGACTGTTCGGCTACCAGCTCGCCGTGGTGGTGGACGACGCGCTCTCCGGGGTGAATCAGGTCGTGCGGGGCCGGGACATCCTCTCCGCCACGCCGCGTCAGATCTACCTGCAGCGCCTGCTGGGCTATCCGCAGCCGGACTACGTTCACATTCCCCTGCTGACGGACGCGCAGGGCCGCCGCCTCGCCAAGCGCGACAAGGACCTTGATCTCTCCGAGCTGGCCAAGCGCATGACCGTCAAGGATATCCTCGGCATGCTGGCCGGCGGCGCCGGTCTGATCGAGGAACCTCGTCCCGTGCGGCTGGATGAGCTGGTGCCGCTATTCGACTGGGCGAAGGTTCGCCGCGATGATCTGCGCCTGCCTTCCGGCCTCGGACAGGAAAAACCATGAAAAAACAAAAAGGCCCTTGACACGGAAAATGTTCGGGTGTATGCTGTAAGCGAATCAATCAAACCTGCGATGGAGAGTAGTACCTCCTTCACGGCACGGCAAAGGGAGCCGCTGATAGTGGGACGGCGGCGCGTGCAGTTGGAGCGAATGGACTCCAGAGGGTCCTTCCGATGGACAGGGCATCAGGCGATAAGCCGCATGCCGATCCGGTAGGAAGGAACGGGAGACCGCACCCGTTACCAAGGCGGCGCATATCATCAGCGTATGCGGCAGAGCGCGTCCCCTGACCGGGACGAAACTGAGTGGCACCGCGGGAATACCGCCTCAGTCTATCCAAGCGATAGACTGGGGCGTTTTTCATTCCACCGGCGGGTCTTCCGGAGGACCTGCCAACACTCCCATCATCATATTCATGAAAGGAAGGCACCCGTTATGAAGAACCTGAAGAAGATCGTATCCGTCATCATGACCCTCGCGCTTCTCCTGTCCCTTGTCGCCGTTTCCCACGCCGAGGATACAACCGTCTACAAGATTGGCATCATTCAGTTCGCTGAGCACGGCTCGCTGGACAACTGCCGCGAGGGCTTCATCGCGGGCCTTGCCGAGCAGGGCTTCGTCGAGGGCGTGAACGTTGAATTCATCATCCGCAATGCTGAGGCCGATACGGGCATCGCCGCTCAGATCGCCGACCAGTTCGCCGCGAGCTGCGACCTGATCTGCGCCATCGCCACCCCCGTCGCGCAGGCCGCCTACAACGCCGCAGAGGACAAGGGCATCCCGGTCATCTACACCGCCGTGTCCGATCCCGTGGCTGCGCAGCTCGCCAATGCTGACGGCACCAACCCCGGCGAGGTCACCGGCACCTCCGACGCGCTGCCCGTTGAGGCGCAGCTCAAGCTGATCCGCGCGATCATGCCCGACGCTACCAAGATCGGCATCCTGCACACCACCAGCGAGACCAACAGCGACTCCACCCTCGCCGAGTATCAGGCGCTGGCCCCGACCTACGGCTTCGAGATCGTGGAAAAGGGCATCTCCATGGGCAGCGACATCCCCATGGCGCTGGCCGCGCTCCTGCCGCAGGTTGACTGCACCACCAACCTAACCGACAACACCGTCGTGCAGAACCTGCCCATCGTCCTCGAGACCTCCAAGGAAGCCGGCAAGCCCGTCTTCGGCAGCGAGATCGAGCAGGTCGCCAACGGCTGCGTGGCCTCCGAAGGCATCGAGTATGTCGAGCTGGGCCGCCAGACCGGCCGCATGGCCGCGAAGGTTCTCTCCGGTGAGGCCGCTGCCAGCGAGATCCCCTATGAAATCATCTCCAACTCCTACCTCTACGTCAACGAGGCCGCCCTCGCCGACTACGGCCTGACCGTGCCCGAGGAGCTGGTCGAGCGCGCCATCTCCGTGGACGCCGCCGAGTAAGCCATCACACCCGCCCGGATGCTGACCCGTCCGGGCGGGACATCCTTGCAGAAAGAGGCTTGACCGCATGAGCTTTTCCGCCATTCTGAACATCATCACCGGCGCGCTGGAGCAGGGGCTGATTTATGGCATTCTCGCGCTGGGGCTGCTGATTACCTACCGCATCCTTGACTTCCCCGATCTGACCGTGGACAGCTCCTTCCCGCTGGGCGCGGCCATCACGGCTGTGCTGACGCTGCGGGGCGTGCCGATCGTCGTGACGCTGCTGGCGGCGGTGGGCGCTGGGGCCATCGCGGGGCTGGTGACGGGTCTGATTCATGTGCGGTGCCATGTGCGCGACCTGCTCAGCGGTATCATCACCATGACGGGCCTCTACTCCATCAACCTGCGCATCGCCGGGCGGGCTAATCTGCCCTTCTTCTCCAACGAGACGCTGTTCAAGAACGCCTTCACCAAGTCCCTGCCCGCGTGGATCGCGCCCTACTCCACGCTGCTGATCGCGCTGCTGATCGTCGTGATCGCCAAGCTGCTCCTCGACTGGTATCTGCGCACCAAGGCGGGCTACCTGCTGCGGGCGGCGGGCGACAACGCCTCCGTGGTCACGACGCTGGCCAAGGACGTTGGCTCGGTCAAGATCATCGGCCTGATGATCGCCAACGCGCTGGTGGCGCTTTCCGGCGCGGTGATGGCCCAGTATCAGCGCTCCTTCGACATCTCGATGGGCACCGGCACCATGGTCACAGGCCTCGCGTCAGTCATCATCGGCACGAACATCTTCCGGCTGCTCGGCTGGATGCGGAGCACCACAATGGTCATCATCGGTTCCGTGTTCTACAAGGCCTGCGTGTCGCTGGCCATCTCCTGCGGCCTCGAGGCTCAGGACATGAAGCTGGTTACCGCCGTGCTGTTCCTGCTGATCCTCGTCGCGGGACAGGTTCACATCAAGCGGAAGAAGGTGCGCATCCATGCTTGAACTTCGGCATATCTCCAAGACCTACAACCCCGGAACGGTGCATGAAACCTGTCTGTTCACCGATTTCTGCCTGACCATTGAAAAGGGCAGCTTCGTGTCCGTGGTCGGCTCCAACGGCAGCGGCAAAACGAGCCTGCTGAACATCCTCTGCGGGTCGATTCCCGTCGACGATGGACAAATCCTCATGGACGGTCAGGACATCACCCATATGCGCGACTTCAACCGCTACCGGCGCATCGGTCGGGTCTATCAGAATCCTTCCATGGGCACCTGCCCGACCATGACCATCCTTGAGAACCTCTCGCTGGCCGACAACAAGGGCCGCCGCTACGGCCTGACCCGAGGCACCAACCGCAAGCGCATCGGCGACTACCGGGACATGCTGGCCTCGCTGGGGCTGGGCCTCGAGGATAAGCTGGGCGTGCCCGTCGGGAATCTCTCCGGCGGTCAGCGCCAGACCCTTGCGCTCCTGATGGCGACGCTCACCCCCATTGACTTCCTGATCCTCGACGAGCATACTGCCGCCCTTGACCCCAAGACCGCCGAGATCGTCATGGAGCTGACCGACAAGGTCGTCAAGGAAAAGGGGCTGACCACGCTGATGGTCACCCACAACCTGCGCCATGCGGTGGCCTACGGCGACCGGGTGCTGATGATGCACGAGGGCCGCGCCGTGCTGGACAAAGCGGGGCAGGAGAAGCGCGACACCAAGGTGGAAGACCTGCTGAGCATCTTCAACGAAATCAGCGTCGAGTGCGGAAACTGACGATTTATTATCAAAGCAAGGCAGTCGAAAGCATCGACTGCCTTGCTTTTTTGCAATTACAGATTCATCCACATGCCGACGGTGCGGCCCGTTGATTCATCGTCCCGGAGCCAGCCATCCCGGACCGCCTGCTCAAGCACATACCCGCGGCTGTTAACCGTATGATCGTTTACCATCTCCCATATCTGCTGATTCTTTCGGAATCGCTCGGGCAGCTCGTCTTCCATGGCCTTCCTGATGAACGTGTATTGTTCCGCCAGCATGGCCTCGATGCGCCGAGCTTTGTCGTGAACAGCCGCTTGTTCTTCCTTGGTGAACCGCTCGAATCGCTTGCCCTCGCCGTCACTTCTGAAAACCGCAATGGTCGGCGCCCAGTTCTCTCCGTCCCTGCGGATCATGCCGTATTCCTCCAACATCTCGAGATGCCGGGGGTCGCACAGCTCCGCCTTGCCCTCGCAAACCAGCTTCAGCGCAGCGATCTCCTGATGACCATAGAAATCTTTCGTGCGATACCGGATATCGCGGAAGTTGAAGCGGAAGGAGTTAAAGCTCACAAAGGGCAGACCATCCTGCTCATGCATATAGCCGCCATGCTGACCAACGGGCTGAGGCAATTTCATATCCACCGTCTGGAAGCCGATGATATCCCACTCGCCGCCATCCGGGCGCTTGGTGTACTGATACTCGATCCCCTTTCTCACCGCCCAGCTGTGAATATCCACGGCACGCATGAGCAGCATCCACTTCGCGTCCTCATAGGACTGCCACGGTCCCTGAACCGGCTCGCCCAACCGCTCGCAGGCCGCCGCATAGATGTCGAGTTCCTCGGCGATCAGTTTTGCCAGCTCTGGCACGATCTGCTCATAGCGCTTTGCGCAGCTCTCCTGCGCCGTCTTGCCAATAATCGGGAAGGCCGTCTCGTAGCGGCCGTTCTCCTTGATCAGGAACGTCTCGTGGGTCAGGTATTCCAGCTCCGCCTCCATGTAAGGCAGCGCTACGCCCAACTCCAGCGACAGCGCCTCCGCCGTCTCGGGGTTATCGTAGACCTCCAGAAAAATATTCTTGTACAGCAAGTGCCCGAGAATCGTCCAAGGCTGCCCGCTGTCGCCAAAGCGGGAGCAGTTGTTAATGAAGTTGACGTCTTCCGGCGCGAAGCTGCGCTTGCCGAATTCCCTTGCCATTTCCATGCCCTCCTTGAGTTCTCGGCGGCTCCTGATGAGCCGCGTCTTGACGGTGCCGAGAGGGAGATTCAGCGACTGGGCGATGGCAGGCAGGCTCTTCTCCTCGAAGTAATGAGCGACCAGCAGCGTCCGGTAGTCCGAGCGGATGAATGCCAGCGCTCTGCGCATCCTCCGCAGATCGTCCGCCGTAATGGCGGATTTCTCCACGTCCTCGTCCCCCGGCAGCGGCAGCATGTCGATATCCTCCATGGCGGAGACCGGCGTGCCGCGGCGCTCCCTGACCCAACGGGCCCAGCGGTTCCGCGCGATTCGCCATACCCACGCCTGAAAGGACCGGGGCTGCGCGCCGCGCTTGAGACCCGCCAGCACCTCGACGCTGATCTCGCTGGCCAGCTCCTCCGCGTCATGCTCGTTGCCCGTCTTGCGCAGGCTGAAGTAGAAAACCTTTTCCAGAAACCGATCGCAGAAGAATGCGGCATCCATCGCGCTTCACCTCCCTTGTCTCTATATAGTGTCAGAAAGCACGGTCATGGATTTTGGCAAAAGTAGTTTTTCACAGCAAACGGGGAGGCTTTCATCGGAAAACCTCCCCGCTTCCTTGACTCAGTCAAGCGTGCTTGAATCGCAGAATAGGCAGAAGACGCCCTGCCAGTCGGTAAACTCAGCGCAGTAGGTCAGCGCCGCCAACAAGGGCAGCAGCTTCGCGTTCTGGTTGACAAGGCTGCAAAACGCCATGGTCTGATCGTCGACGGTCAGCTCCTTGAACTCGAACACACCGCTTTCCTTGAGGCAGCTCTCCAGCGCCTGCGCATCCTCAATCCCGGCCCGCTTGCACAGGAAAGGCAGCGTGAAGTCCCGCATGCCATGCTCCAGCACGCAGCACAGCGCACGCCGGAAATCCGGATTGTTCAGCAGAGCAATCGCTCGGGCCGCGCTCTCCGACCGAAACAGCGTATGCCAGCCCTCCGCCGGTCTCTTGAGCGCCAACGCGCCTATGGCCTCCCGCACATAGACCATGCCGCTCTGCTGGCAAACCGCGCTGCGGGTGCGCTCGTCCTCCCGGAGATACCGGTTATAGGTCGCCCACCAGCTCTCCTCGCTCTCCCATTCCGGCTTGCCCAATCCTGCGAAGACCCGCTTGACCGCCTCCGCCGCGCCCTCGTAGGCCCGGTCAGGGCTGTACTCCGCCGAGCGATCCTCCCGACCGAACAGCGCGTCAATCCGCACGCCGAACACGTCCGCGATCAGCGGCAGCATCTGCACATCCGGCAGGTTGACGCTGTTCTCCCACTTCGAGATGGTCTGCGGGCTGACGCAGAGCGTCTCCGCGAGAGCTTCCTGAGTCATGTTCCGCTCGTGGCGGAGCTTTGCGATGGTCTCACCGATGTTTATCATGGTGACTCCCCCTTTCTGCCCTCATGGTAGCAGACCGCAACGGGCGAGTCCACAGCGCATCCGGCAAGCAGGTCGCCGTCAGGGCAAGTCATGCCCGCTCCTCCAGATACGCTGCCTGTCCCAGCTCAAAGGCATCCTGCCCATAGCAGTCCACCGCGACCACCAGCGGCAAGTTCTCCAGCGTCAGCCGCTTGACGGATTCCGGGCCCAGATCATCCCAGCAGACCACCTCGAGGGCTGTGACGCACTGGGCCATCAGCGCCGCCGCGCCGCCCACCGCCGCAAAATAAACGGCCTTGTGCTCCTTCATGGCCGCGATGACCGCCTCGCTCCGTCCGCCCTTGCCGATCATGCCGCGCAGGCCGTGGCTGAGCAGCGTCGGAGTCGAAGCGTCCATGCGGGTCGACGTCGTCGGGCCGATGGAACCCACCGCGCGGCCCGGAGGCGTCGGGGTCGGGCCGGCATAGTAGATGACCTGCCCTTCCAGCTCCACGGGCAGGGGCTTCCCTGCCGCGATCAGGTCCATCATGCGCAGGTGCGCCGCGTCCCGGGCCGTGTAGACCGTGCCGGACAGCAGCACATGGTCGCCTGCTTTGAGGGACTGCACGTCCTCCTCTGTCAGCGGTGTATTCAGCTTCCGCATCTTACTCCCCCTTTATAACCGAGCCGTCCAGAATGGCTCTCGCAAGCCTGTCTCCATCGTAGAACAGCTCCAGATGGAAGAAGGGCGCGTCCTCGGCCAGCAGTCGCAGGAATATCTCGTCGCCCTCCCAGATGGGCAGCTCCGTCACCTTGTCAACGGGCACCCATTCCAGCGTGCCCTCGTCGCAGTCAGGCAGATGGTCGGCATCGCCTTCAAAGCCGCTCTCCGGGCAGGTAAAAATGTGCATGCGAATCGGCGGCTCCGGCGGGCAGTAAAAGTCGACGACGCCCCGATAGGCAGGTATTACGAGCCTGAGTCCGGTCTCCTCCATGGTCTCCCGTACGGCACAGGCCAGCGCGTCCTCCCCCGGCTCAAACTTGCCACCGATGCCGATCCACTTATCCTTGTTGAAATCTTTTTCCTTCTTCACGCGGTGCTGCATCAGGTAGCAGCCGTTCCGTTCAATGTAGCACTGGGTCGTTTCCTGAAATACCATCTGCAGCCCTCCTCACAGCACCGCCGTCTTGTGCCGGGTGACGTGGCAGCTCACGTTGACCGCCACGGGCAGCCCCGCGATGTGCGTCGCCCCGGCAAGGATGTGCAGCCCGAGGCAGGTGGTCTTGCCGCCCAGTCCCTGAGGGCCGATGCCCGTGCTGTTGACCAGCGCTAACAGTTCGTCCTCCAGCGCCGCGTAGTAAGGATCAGGATTGTGCTCGCCCAGCGGCAGAATCAGCGCGGATTTTGCCATTTCCGCCACACGCTCGAAATCGCCGCCGATGCCGATGCCCAACACCATCGGCGGGCAGGGATTCGCCCCGGCTTCCCTCACCGTTTCCAGCACGAAGCGCTTCACGCCCTCCACGCCGTCCGCAGGGGTCAGCATGCCCAGCCGGGACATATTCTCGCTGCCAAAGCCCTTGGGCGCGACGGTCAGCTTTACCTGATCGCCGGGCACCAGCCGCGTGTGCAGGATAGCCGGGGTGTTGTCGCCGGTGTTGACACGCCGCAACGGGTCGCCCACCACGCTCTTGCGCAGCAGGCCCTCCACATAGCCCTGCCGCACGCCCTCGTGAACAGCTTCTTCAAAGCCGCCGACGATATGCGCGTCCTGACCGACCTCGGCGAAAACGATCGCCATGCCGGTATCCTGACAGATGGGCATGCGCTGCTCCCGGGCAATGCCCTCGTTCTGCACGAGGATATCCAGCAGGTCCCTTGCCGGGGCCCACGGCTCCTCCGCGGCCGCGGCATGCAGGGCGCAGGCCACGTCCTGCGGCAGGTCGCGATTCGCCTCGATGCACAGGTTCCTGATTGTCTCGGTGATGGCCGCAGCCTGAATCTCTCTCATTCGTCTTCCTCCCCGGTCAGCAGGCGCTTGAGTCGCAGGGCAGCCGCCTTGACCGCGTTCTTCTTTTCGCCAGCCTCGACCAGCGCCGCCTGCGCCCCCCGCAGATCAAGGCCGGTCAGCAGCAGGTCCGTCAGCCGGGCCTCAAGGGATACATCCGCCGCGGGCGCTTTCTCCTCCGGCAGGGTGACGCCATGGAAATCCAGCACGAGGCAGTACTCGCCTTTCTCGGCCTTGGGATTGGCCTTCAGGGCGCCGAGCACCTCCGCCGCCGTGCCGCGGATGGTCTTCTCGTGCAGCTTGGTCAGGTCGCAGGAGGCAGAAACGCGCGTCTCCGGCAGATGGTTTGCGATGGCCTCCACCAGCTCGATCACCCGGAAGGGCGACTCATGCACCACCGCCACCGGAGCCTTCCGGGCAATGGCCAGCAGCTTCTCACGCAGCTCCTTCTTTTCCCGGGGCAGGAAGCCGTAAAAAGCGAACTCCCGGGTATCAAAGCCGCTGACCGACAGCGCCGCCACCGCCGCGCAGCAGCCGGGTACCGGGATGACCTCAATGCCCCGGGCAATCGCCGCGCTGACCAGACCCTCGCCGGGATCGGAGACGCAGGGCGTCCCCGCGTCGGTGGTCAGGGCCACATCCATGTTCTCCGCGAGCATCCTGTCCGCAATGGACGCGCCCTTCACAGCCTCGTTGTGCTGATGGCAGGAGGTCAGCGGCGTATGGATGTCATAGGCGCTGAGCAGCTTCATGGTCACGCGGGTGTCCTCAGCGGCAATCAGAGCGACGGATTTCAACGTCTCTATCGCCCGCGGCGACAGATCAGACAGGTTGCCAATGGGCGTTGCGACAACATAAAGGGTTGGCATGCGCTGTGCTCTCCTTTCATCGTCGGTCAAGGTCAAGGCGCGGCATTCTGTTCAACCGCCGTGCCCGATTGTCGGAGCGGCGGCGGACACTGCCAGCTTCTCCGCCACGCGCAGCTTCGCGCTTCTCGCCCGAGGGTTGCGGGCGACCTCCTCCTCGGAGGGCTGCACCGCGCCATGGGCCAGCACCCTGACCACAGGCTTCTTGCCGCAGGTGCATACGGGCGCCTTGGGCGGGCAGGTGCAGGGATTCTGCAGCCGCTGGAAGCACCGCTTGACGATCCTGTCCTCCAGCGAGTGAAAGGTGATTACCAGCATGCGCCCGCCGGGCTTGAGGCAATCGACAAGATCACAGACCGCCTGATCCAGCGGGTCGAGTTCGTCGTTCACCGCGATACGGATCGCCTGAAAGGTGCGGCGCGCCGGATGACCGTCGTCCCTGCGGCGCACAGCCTTAGGGATGGCCGCGTCAATAGCGTGCACCAGATCAAAGGTTGTTTCCAGCGGCTTCTTGGCCCGGTGTTCGCAGATGATCGACGCGATCCGCGCAGCCCACTTCTCCTCGCCATACTCGCGGATGATCCGGCAGATTTCCTTCTCCGGCAGGGTGTTGAGCAGTTCAGCCGCCGTCATCCCCTGCGTCGGATCCATGCGCATGTCGAGCGGCGCGTCCTCATGATAGGAGAACCCCCGCTCCGCCCGGTCAAGCTGCGGCGAGGACACCCCCAGATCCAGCAGCGCGCCATCCAGCGCGGGAGCCTCCGCGGCCTCAAGCAGAGCCTTTGCGTCGTGGAAATTGCCGTGCAGCGCGTGAAAGCCGGGATACTGTCCCAGCCGCTCTGTTGCCGCCGCAATCGCCGACAAATCGCGGTCAATGCCATACAGCGCCGCCGTGCCGCCTGAAGCCGCCAGCATCGCGCCGCTGTGTCCGCCGCCGCCCAGCGTACCGTCGCAGTAGACGCCGTTTTCCTTCACGGCCATCCATTCCAGCACCTCCTGCAGCAGCACCGGCTCATGCACGAAGGTCATCCGCTCACCTCATTTCAGCTTCTTTGACAGATACAGCACCAGATCGTCGTCGTTGACGCAGGGAGCATAGGGATCGCAGATCCTGTCCTGATACCAGACCCCGGTGCCGTCGGGGATGTATCCCCTCTTCACATACATGCGCTGAGCGCTGCCGTAGCCATTGTGCAGGCCTACGCCGAGGTAGACCGTGTCGGCGTATTTCCCGGCAATCCGCTCCGCCGTGTCCATCAGCCTGCCGCCGATTCCCCTGCGGCGATAGGGCTCCAGCACGCCAAAATCAACGATCTCCGGCAGGCCCTGCCCGCCAAAGGCGCCATCCTTCGCGTCAGGATAGACGTTGATATAGCCGACCGGCTGACCGTCCGCCTCCGCCACCAGCGCGATGGCCCGGCCCTCCTCCTGATCCTTCAGGCGCATCCTGAATTTCGCGATGTCCGTATGCCAGCCCTGCGCGTGCTCGCCGTCGGTCAGAGGCTGCGCGTCGGCAGGCTCCATGCTGCGGATCATCATGGTTTCATCCTGATAGTAGATCATGACAGCTCCTTGACGAAAAACAGTTCGGTCGTCTCGCCCGGCAGGAGCAGCGCCCCTGCGTCGCGCCAGCCAAGCTTCCGGTAGAAATGCTGCGCGGATTCATCGGCCTGCGTGGACGTCATAACGAGTTCATGGCCCTGCGCTGCCATGTCCGCCTCCCAGCGGCGCACCATGACCCGACCCAGACCCTGCCCGCGGTGTCCGTCCAGCAGGTACAGCATGTTCATGAAGGGCGTGTTGTCCCAGAAGAGATTCCAGCGCAGCCAGCCCACGCGCCCGCCGTCCCGCTCCGCGATCAGTACGCGCCCCTGCCGGATGCTCTCGGACAGGGTATCGCGGGAGACATGATGATCGTGCGCCGCCAGCCAGTCAAGGTCGGTCATCGACGCTGGCCGCACGCCTTCCTCCGCATGCTTCGGGAAGCTGCGCAGATAGACCGCGTTGCCGTCAGGGTCTCGGAAAACCACGTTCACCGCGCCCCAGGGCCGGGCCGTCGGCGGCTCGATGATCTCCACGCCCATGGCCTTGAGCCGCTCATGCTCGGCGTACACGTCCTCCACCGTGAAAGCCAGACACATCCGCTGACCGTCGCCCTTCGGCTGACCGTCGTCGTAGACTGTCAGCATGGTTTCCTCGGCAATGATGGTCTGATGCACCGGGTCGTCACTGCCATTATCCACGCCCAGCAGCGCCTTATAGAACGCCGCCAGCCGCGGCACATCGTCGGTCAGAATGGAGACTGTTCCAAGATACATCGCGGTCACTCCTTTCACTGATTCAGCCGCAGGAGCGCCCTGCAGCCCGCTTCCTCGGCTGGCATGAAGCCCAGAGACCGGTAAAAAGCCAGCGTCTCCGGCGCGTTGTCCGTCAGAAGCTGCGTCTGCCGGACATGGGGATACACAGCCAGCGCCTCCCGCATCAGCATGGTGCCGATGCCCCTGCGCTGCCGCTCCGGCACGACCAGCACATCCTGAATGAACAGGATTGTCTCACCGTCGCCCACCGCCCGGAGCGCGCCGACGAGGATTTTTTCCACCCAAGCGGACAGCGTCAGAAGCGAGCCTTGCCATGCGCGACAGAGCCTGTCCGGGTCATCGGTATAAGCCGTCCAGCCCACGCTGCCATACAGGCGCAGCAGATCAGCCAAGTCCGGGACATGCCTGCGAATCTCCATGGAGGCTCCTTTCAGCGTACAAAATTGATGAACGATGAAAGAACGTGACCTGCCGCAAACACCGCTGCAGGGATCAATGCGATGCGGTTCTTTCGCCCCGCCAGAAACACCAGAATCGCCGCGCACGGCAGCACTGCCAAGCCAAGCAGCACCAACACATGGTTCACGCCCAAGCCATAGAGCGCCCACATAAGCAGGTAAGCGGCGACAAGCGCCAGCGGCCACAGCGGCTTGAAGGGCAACCGTTCACAGCGGCGAAGGCAGATCATTCCGGTCACCGTCAGGATTTGGCTGATGGAGACAGCCACGTCCAGACGCGGCGTGACGGACGGCTGCATAAGCAGGTCATTCTCCCCGGCCACGAGCATCCAGACAATGTTTGGCAGCATGATCAGCGCGAACAGCGCAACGCCCCATGGCTCAAAGCCAAAACGATAGCGCTTCATTTCCATCCGAGCCCCAGCAGCGTCCGCAGCTCGCCCGCGAAGTACAGCGACCCCGCCGCGACGATCACGCCGTCCTCTCCGGCCAGCTGCCGGGCCATCGAAAGCCCCTCTGCCAGCGTATCAGAGGCCCGCGCATGAGCCTCCTGAGCCGCCAGGGCCCCGGCATATTCCTCCGCAGGCAGCGCCCGCGGGCTGTCCGGCGTCACCGTGACGATGTCGTTCGACAGGCTTCTGAAAGCGCGCAGCATCTCCGGCTGCAGCTTGTCCCGCAGCACCCCCGTCAGCAGCACGCGCCGCCTGCCGCTCAGATGCTTTGATACAAACGCCGCCAGCGCCGACACGCCCTGAATATTGTGTGCGCCGTCAATGAGGACGTTGCCGCACCACTCCAACCGCGCTGGCCAGACGGTGTCCGCGAGGCCCTCTCGCACGGCGGCGTCAGGCAGGTTCCAGCCCTGTCGGCGCAGTTCCTCCACCATGCCCAGCACAGTCAGCGCATTGGTGAGCTGATGCTCGCCGGGCAGGGAGAGCCGCATATCCTGCCAAGTCTGCTCCAGACGGAAGGTCGCTACGGAGCCGCGCTCGTCGGCGCTGACAGGGATGACCATATTCCAATTGAGCTGCCGCAGCGGGGCGTGCTTCTCCTTGGCTGTTCGGGCAAAGACCGCCGCCACCTCCGGCTCCGCGGGATGGCATACCACCGGCACGCCCGGCTTGATGATGCCCGCCTTCTCCCCGGCAATGGCCGCGAGGGTATCGCCCAGATAAGCCGTGTGATCCAGCCCGATGGCCGCGATGCCGCAGAGGATCGGGCTGACCACATTGGTCGGGTCGAGCCTGCCGCCCATGCCTACCTCAACGATAGCCGCGTCGACCTGCTCGCCCTCGAACACCGCCAGCGCCAGCGCCGTGCCCATCTCGAAGGGCGTGACAAAGGCGTCCCGCCTCTCCAGCTCCCGTGCGGCCCTGACGAGCGGATTGCCGTATTTCTCAATGAGCGCGTCAGACATGGGCACGCCGTCCAGACGGATGCGCTCGGGGTATGCCTGCAAAAAGGGCGAGGTATACAGCCCCGTCCTGTATCCCGCGTGACGCAGGATGGATTCCAGCATGGCGCAGGTGCTGCCCTTGCCGTTGGTACCGGCCACATGAATGACCGGTACTCGGCGAATGGGACAGAGTGCGTCCAGCAGATCAAGCGTGTTGCGGAAGCCGTTCTTGCTGCCCGTGGCATAGGAGCCATGGATCGCTTCGATGACTTCCCGCGCGTTCATGCTCACATGGACTCCTTCAATTCAGCGATGCGGGTCGCGGTGGCCTCGGCCTTCTGGCGGTTGGCGGCGAGCTTCTGCTTCTCCTGCTCCACCAGCGCGGCAGGCGCCTTCGACACGAAGCCCTGATTATTCAGCTTGCCTTCGGCGCGGGCCACCTCGTTGTTAAGGTTCGCCAGCTCCTTCTCGAGGCGGGCGATTTCCTTGGCGAAGTCCACCAGATCGCCCAGCGGGATATACAGCGTGCCGGGCTGCGTCACAGCGGACACGGTCTTTTCGGCAATCTCGTCGCTTGAGGTAATGATCGCGGTCTCCGAAGCGCCGGCAAGGCGACGGAAGTACACGTCAGCGCCAGCCAGCGCGTCGTTCCAGCCCTCGGCAGGCAGCAGCATCAGGCGCGTGCGCTTGCTGGGAGCCACGTTCATCTCGGCGCGCAGGTTGCGGATGGTACGGATCACTTCCATGATGCCGTTCATCTGCGCTTCCTCCGCCGGGAAGTCATATTCCGGCTTGATCTCCGGCCAGCGCTTCAGCATCAGGAAGCCCTCGCTGCCCGGCAGATACTTATACACCTGCTCGGTCAGGAACGGCATGAAGGGATGCAGCAGCTTGAGCAGACCCTCCAGCACATAGAGCAGCACGCCCTGCACAGCGGTCTTGGCGGCCTCGTCATCGCCGTTCAGACGGGACTTGGCCAGCTCGATATACCAGTCGCAGAACTCCGACCACGCGAAGTCATAGATGCGGTTCGCCGCCAGACCGAACTCGCCTTCCTCCATGTTCTGGGAGATGGTGCGTGCCGCGTCTTGGAAGTGGGTCAGAATCCACTGGTCGGCGAGGGTCAGCCGATCGGGCTGAATGTCATGGCGCTCGGTCACGTTCATCAGCACAAAGCGGCTGGCGTTCCACACCTTGTTGGCGAAGTTGCGGGCAGATTCGACCTTCTCGCGGGAGTAGCGGGTGTCATTGCCGGGGGACACGCCCATCACCAGCGAGAACCGCAGCGCGTCCGCGCCGTACTCGTCGATGACCTCCAGCGGGTCCACGCCGTTGCCGAGGGACTTGGACATCTTGCGGCCCAGCTCGTCGCGCACGAGGCCGTGAATCAGCACCGTGTCGAAGGGCGTCTCGCCCATGTTCTCGATGCCGGAGAAGATCATCCGCGCCACCCAGAAGAAGATAATGTCATAACCTGTCACCAGCATGCTGGTGGGATAGAAGTACTTGAGGTCCTCGGTCTGATCGGGCCAGCCGAGGGTCGAGAAGGGCCACAGCGCCGAGGAGAACCATGTATCCAGCACGTCCTCATCCTGCCGCAGATGCTTGCCGCCGCACTTCGGGCACACGGTCAGGTCTTCGCGGGACACGGACATCTCGCCGCAGTCGTCGCAGTACCACGCGGGAATCCGATGGCCCCACCAGAGCTGGCGGCTGATGCACCAGTCACGGATGTTCTCCATCCAGTTGTAATAGGTCTTGCTGAACCGCTCCGGCACGAACTGCGTCTTGCCCTCACGCACCGCGGCAATAGCAGGCTCGGCAAGGGGCTTCATCTTCACGAACCACTGCTCCGACAGGCGCGGCTCCACCACGGTCTTGCCATGGCGGTAGCAGAAGCCCACGTTGTGGGTGTAGTCCTCAATCTTGACCATGCAGCCGAGCTTCTCCAGCTCCTCCACCACGGCCTTGCGGCACTCCATGGGATCCATGCCGGCGAACTTCCCGGCATTCTCGTTCATGGTGCCGTCATCGTTGGTCACGCAGAGGATTTCCAGATTGTGCCGCTGGGCCACCTCGAAGTCGTTCGGGTCATGGGCGGGAGTCATCTTCACCGCGCCGGTGCCGAAGTCCATCTCCACATAGTCGTCGGCCACCACGGGAATCTCCTTGCCCACGATGGGCAGGATCACCTTCTTGCCCACAAGGTCAGTGTAGCGCTCATCGTTCGGGTTCACAGCCACGCCGGTGTCGCCCAGCATGGTCTCGGGACGGGTCGTCGCCACGATCACGCCCTCGGAGCCGTCCGCGCCGGGATAGCGGATATGCCACAGGTGGCTGGCCTGTTCCTTGTACTCCACCTCCGCGTCGGACAGGGCGGACTGGCAGGCAGGGCACCAGTTGATCATGCGGTTGCCGCGGTAGATGAGGCCCTTCTCGTACAGCCGCACGAACACCTCGCGCACGGCCCGGGAGCAGCCCTCGTCCATCGTAAAGCGCTCGCGGCTCCAGTCGCAGGACGCGCCCATGCGCCTCTGCTGGCGGTTGATGCGTCCGCCGTACTCTTCCTTCCACTTCCACGCGCGCTCAAGGAAGCCCTCGCGGCCAAGACTCTCCTTGGTCAGGCCTTCCTTGCGCATCGCGTCGACAATCTTGACCTCCGTCGCGATGGCGGCATGATCGGTGCCGGGCAGCCACAGCGTCGGATCTCCCTTCATGCGGTGATAGCGGATCGCCGCGTCCTGCAGCGTGCAGTCCATGGCGTGGCCCATGTGGAGCTGACCGGTGATGTTGGGCGGCGGCATCACGATGGTGAAGGGCTTCTTGCCCTCCTCCCGGTGCGCAATAAACGCGCCGCCTTCTTCCCATTCCTGATAGATATCATTTTCAATGGCCTGCGGGTTAAATGTCTTTTCCATGTTCTGAGCGTCCATGATTTATCCTCCTTCATGTTACAGGGGCTCCGCCCCTGCACCCCGGCAAGGGCTCTGCCCTTGCATCCCGCGAAGGGCTTTCAGCCCTTTCGAAACCCTTCTCGCGATTGAACTCATTACCTTCGGTCATGCGTTTCGCGCGTGCTTAAGAAAAGATCAGCAGCGCGCCGAGAACGGCGATGACGCAGCCGATGGCTTTACAGATCAGGTTGGCTTTTTCGTTCTGAGACAGCGCGACAAGCCGAATGATCCATCGGGAACCATACACCATGACCGCGCCTATGACGATCAGCAGCACGCCCGGGTTCATCAGCCGGGACAAGACTTGCTGGCCATAGTTCATGCGGGTCACCTCCTTCGTCGGACTCTGCTTCAGCAGGGACGCTGTCTCTGCCCTCCTGCCAGAGGGCAATGCGCTCTCTGGACTCCCTTTCCGCGCCTTGCTTGGGCGCTGCAGCCCAGCAATTCTCTCGTGAAGATTGCCCTATCAGTATCATGCGGCGCTTGTGCAGCCTCTCGCGGTTGATTGCCGCTTTTCGGGTGGGTGCGTGAAGGGCTTTGGGGTTCCCCAAAACGCAAAGCAGCCCTCATCCCGAAGGACGGAGCTGCTTTCCGTGGTACCACCTTGCTTCGCGAACAGAATTCGCCTCAAGCGCGCTGTAACGGGCGCGAACCGCACCAAGCTGAAGGCATGCCGAAACAAGCCAGTTCACCCGGCGCTCTGTGAAGCGACCTTCCCCGGCGCATCAGGAGCGGTCTCTCAGCCGATGAACCGCACTCTCTGACCTTCCGCCAACCGGGTACTCCTCTCCATTCGCGAGGGGGTATTCACTTACGCGTTCTTTTCCTCGTTCTTGACGATAACCTGAACGCCATTGTAGTAGCCGCAGTGCTTGCACACGCGATGCGCCAGCTTCATCTCGTGGCACTGGGGGCACTCGACGATGCCGGGCAGCGTGAGCTTCCAGTTCGCGCGGCGGCTGTGCTTACGAGCCTTGGAGATTTTTCCCTTCGGAAGAGCCATGATTCACACCTCACAATTCGTCGATGGGGCAGCCTCCTGCCGACCATTAGTTTTGTTCTTCTTTCTCAGCCAGCAACTGCTGCAATGCCGCAAAAGGATGCTGACCGGGCAGCTCCTTCTGGCTTGAGCGCGTGTAGACGTCCTTGCCCGCGAATTTCCCGAGTCCGGGGCAGTCCTCCCTGCACAGGAAGCGCATCGGGAGTTCCAGCATCGCGGTGAACATCGCCAGCCTTTCCAGCTCGACCGCGCTGCCCTCGTAGGCAAAGCGATCATCGCTCTCCGGTTCGCCGTCGTGGTAGAAGGTTTCCCGGAACTCAGCCTCAATGTCCGCCTGAGCGGGCGAGAGACAATTGGCGCATCGAGCGTGAGCGACCGTCGTCAGAACGCCGTCCAGCGTGACGCTGCCGTCCTCCGTGGCGGAATAAACGCCCTTGAGCAGCGCCGTGTCAAAGATGACCGTCTCGCCGCTGACTTCCTGCGCAGCAATGGCCTGCTCCGCTTCAAAGGGGAATTCCTGTCCGGGATTTCGCAGTGCATGGGTGACGTCCAGCTTCATGTCCTCACCTCAAATCAGACCAGAGTTTATTATAAGATTTTTCCCGGCTTTTGTCAACGGGTATTTCAAGCATTTTCCGAAAAAGCCGTCAGGTCCGCTTCTGCCGGAGAATCCACGCCGAGTAGGCGACAGAAATCACCGTCAGCGCGATGGTGATAACGACCAACTGCGCGTCGGTCGAAATGACGGCGAAGGTGCTCAGGCTATTGATGGCGCTGTGGGTCACGATGCAGGGGATCAGACTGCCCGACTTGAGGAAGATGAAGGTGAACAGGAAGCCCAGCGCCACCGCGTAGACGATCTGCATCAGCGTCTCAAACAGCGGTGCGCCATTAAGCAGGTTGACGATGTGCCCCAGGCCGAAGGTCACGCTGGAGATGACGACGGCCCGCTTCAAGTTGGTGTTGCTGATCGCCTTGAACAGGAAGCCCCGGAAGATGATCTCCTCGATGAAGCCCACGCACAGCATGCTGACCACGCGCAGGGCAGCCTCCGTTGCGGACATGCTCATGGCACAGCCGAACCACAGGCTGCTCGACGCAATGACGACCAGCGGCAGGTAAAAGAGCATCTGCTTGCCGCTGGTCTGCGGTTTCTGCAGGCCATACTTCTCCGTCAGGCCGTTCTTCACGATCCACCCCGCAATCACGGCGGTCATGGCCATGCACAGCGGCGCGGTAATCAGCTTCATGGTTCCCAGGTCCTCGGATATGCCGTCGGCCACGCTTTGCAACACCACGTAGAGCGCGATCCAGACGAGGGAAAAGGTCAGTTCATTCTTCAGATACAGTTTGGTCATGGTCACTTCTCCTTCGTTGCGCAGATCACACCGGTAAGGACCCGCGTCAGATCCTCGGCGACGGCGCTTTCATCGTAGTTGAGCTCGTTATTGGCAAGCATGCTCGCGTAGCCGTGTACGAACAGGAACAACATCCGGAAGGCGGCCCTCGCCTGCTCCGCCTTGATGTCCGCCGCGCTGCAGAGCACCCCGATGACGGGCGCCAGTTCCTCCGCGTCGGTCAGCTCGGCGAGATTCTTCCCGGCAAACTCGTTCGACTGAAACAGCAACCGAAACAATTGCTTCTCCGCATGCGCGAAGCGGATGTAGTTCAGACCGATCTCCAGCAGGTGATTCCCGCCTCGCACATCGGTGATGTATTCTGTATGATAGGCGTCAGCCCGCTGATACACGGCCCGTTTCATATCCCCGATGTGCCTGAAGTGATACATCACCGGCTGTGTGGAGCATCCAAGCCGTTCCGAAACGGTGCGGGCATTGACCTGCCCGATCCCCTGCTCCCGGGTCACCTCGAACGCCGCTTCGACGATCATCTCCCGGGTGATCCTTGGTTTGGGCGGCATTTCATCACCTCCGCGTTTTATCGCCACCATTATATAACGTGAATTATAATCTGTTTCGCCCCATTTGTCAAGCCTCTTGCGCGCAAAAAACAGGCTGACTGCCAAAGCAATCAGCCTGTACGAACGGACTGGTCCTTACTTGTTCGCCACGAGATCGCGGGTATCGCGGGCGATCATGATCTCCTCGTTGGTGGGGATGACGCACACGGTCACCTTGCTGTCGTCGGTGGAGATGATGGTCTCCTTGCCCTTGACATTGTTTTTGGCGGGGTCGATCTTCGCGCCGAGGAACTCCATGTCCTTCATGACGGCTTCGCGCAGCTCGGGGCCGTTCTCGCCGATGCCGGCAGTGAAGGCAATGATGTCCACGCCGCCCATCGCAGCCGCGTAGGAGCCGATGTACTTCTTGATGCCGTAGACCAGCATGTCGCGGGCCAGCGCGGCCTTCTCGTTGCCGGAGTCAGCGGCGGCGTCGATGTCGCGCATGTCGCTGGACAGCTCGGAGATACCCAGCAGACCGGACTTCTTGTTCATCATGTCAAGGACTTCGTTGACGTCCATGTTCGCGTTGTTGGCGATGAACTGCACCACAGCCGGGTCGCAGGAGCCGGAGCGGGTGCCCATCACGACGCCCTCCAGAGGCGTGATGCCCATGGAGGTATCAACGCACTTGCCGTCGACGACCGCGGACAGGCTGGAGCCGTTGCCCAGATGCGCGATGATGATCTTCTTGCCCACGGGATCAACGCCGAGGAACTCGCACACGCGCTTGGACACATAGCGGTGGCTGGTGCCATGGAAGCCATAGCGGCGCACGCCCAGCTCCTTGTAATACTTGTAAGGCACGCCATACATGAAGGCCTTGGGCGGCATGGTCTGATGGAAGGCGGTGTCGAACACGGCCACCTGCGGGGTGGTCGGCATGACGGCCTCGCAGGCCTCGATGCCCATTAGGTTGGCGGGATTGTGCAGCGGGCCGAGGGGGATGAACTTGCGGATGCAGGCCTTGACCTCCTCGGTGATGATGCAGCTCGCGGTGAATTCCTCGCCGCCGTGGAGCACGCGATGGCCCACCGCGCCGATCTCATCCACGGACTTGATGACGCCCTTCTCCGGATCCTGCAGGGCTGCCAGCATCAGCTGCGTGGCCTCGACGTGATCCTTGATGGGCTGATAGATGTCGGTCACCTTGCCGTCAGGGGTTTTCTGGTTCAGGTGGGAGCCCTCGATGTTGATGCGCTCCACAAGGCCCTTGGCAATCAGGGTCTCGTTGGTCATATCGACGAGCTGATACTTCAAAGAGGAAGAACCAGCGTTCACAATCAGGATTTTCATGCGCGGTTTCCTCCTTATTTCACGATTTCGCCGTAGACTTCGCGGCCGCAGCCGGCGGCGTTGGACTCGTCGGTGTCGATGTGCATGGCCAGAGCGAACTTGTCGCTGACGCGCACGACCACATCGCCGAAGATCACGCTGCGCTCGGGGGTGGCGACCTTCACGTTCACCACGTCCTTGTCCTTCACGCCGCACTCCTTCGCATCGGCGGGAGTCATGTGGATGTGGCGCTTGGCGGCGATGACGCCCTCGCTGATCTCGACCTCGCCCGCGGGGCCCACCAGCTTGCAGGCGCCGGTGCCAGCGATGTCGCCGGACTCACGGATGGGGGCCGCCACGCCGATGGAGCGCGCGTCGGTCAGGGAAATTTCAACCTGCGTGGCATTGCGGACGGGACCGAGGATGCTCACGCCGGTGAGGGTCTTCTTGGGGCCGACGACATCCACCCGCTCCTCGCAGGCGTACTGACCGGGCTGGGACAGCATCTTCTTGATCTTGAGCTCATAGCCCTTGCCGAAAAGGGTCTCGAGATCCTGCTGGGAAACATGCACATGGCGGGCCGAGGTTTCAACGATAAACTGCTTCATGGCAAACAACCTTCCTTTCTGATTGGTAACCTTGACACATTATAGCATTTTTTCGGCAGGGTGTAAAGGGTGCAAAGGGCCATTTTCGCAGGGAAAGACTTGCTTTTGCGGGCAGATTTCGCTATACTGGTACCGGCATCCCGATCAAGGAGGTTGCGCTCATGAAAAGGCTGCTCGCGATGCTTGCTGCCATGACGCTCCTGTGTGCCGCCGCTGTGGCCGAAGAGGATGGCTTTGTCGAGGTCGATCTGGGCATTCTTACCCTCACCGTGCCCGAGGAGGCGTATATCAAGACCTATCCGCGCGCCGACGGCGCCACCATCGCCATGATCCTCCCCGGCGGGCTCCACGCCGCGCCAGCCCCTGTCACCGACAGCCTCGTCGCCACATGGATTTCCGATCCCTTCTTCAGCATGAATGCGCTGGCCAGCGAGGCCTTCTCACAGCTCGCGCTCAAGCTCGCCGTCGCGAAGCTGGCCGCTCAGGGCATTGCCACAGACAACGTCGAGCTGCTCGACACCGGCTGCGATCAGTTGGGCGACATTCCGTATTTCTACCTTTATTACGGCTTTGACGCGACCTATCCCCTGACCAATCAGCCCTTCCCCGTGAGGATCGTCGAATGCGACTTCATGCCCGAGGGCGACGGCCTTTATTCTCTGATCCTGACCTCCGGCTCCGTCGAGGGCCTCGAGGCCATGCTCGATTACTTCGATTCGTTCTGACCAGGAGGCGCCATGAACCAGTTTTCCCGCATGGAGCTGCTCTTTGGCTCCGAAGCTATGGACAGGCTTAAGAACGCCCGGGTGGCCGTCTTCGGCATCGGCGGCGTGGGCGGCTACGTCTGTGAGGCGCTTGCCCGCAGCGGCGTGGGCGCCATCGACCTGTTTGACGACGACCGCGTCTGTATCACCAACATGAACCGGCAGCTTATCGCCCTGCGCTCCACTGTCGGGCAGTTCAAGGTGGACGTGATGGCCGCGCGGCTCAAGGACATCAATCCGGATATCCGTGTTGAGCCACGGCAGATGTTCTATCTGCCTGAGAACGCGGAGGAGATCGACTTTACGGCGTACAGCTACGTTGTCGACGCGGTGGACACGGTCACGGCCAAGCTGGATCTCATCACCCGCTGCAAGGCGACGGGCGTGCCGGTCATCAGCGCCATGGGCGCGGGCAACAAGCTCGACCCCGGACAGCTCAAGGTCGCGGACATCTACGAGACCAGCATCTGCCCGCTGGCCCGGGTCATGCGCAGGGAGCTCAAGCGCCGCGGCGTCAAGAGCCTCAAGGTGGTCTATTCCACCGAGCCCGCCATCCGGCCCGCCGACGATCCTGCCCTGAGCTGCCGCTATCACTGCGTCTGCCCGCCCGGCACCACCCGCAAGTGCACCGCCCGCCGCGATATCCCCGGCAGCACCGCCTTCGTGCCGCCCGTCATGGGGCTGATGATCGCCCGGGAAATCGTGATGGATATTGCCCAGAGATGATATGCTGCAGGCCCTTCCAATTTGGGAGGGCTTTTTTGCGGTGTTCGCTTGTCAAGGCATGGAAATGCTACTATAATAGAGAATACACGTTTCAAGGGAGGTGCTTTCGGGATGAATGTCGACCAGCTTGCGGACATGCTCCGCCGGGACAGCCAGTTCATGCAGAACGTCGTGCGCTGGGAAGAGCTGCCCACCCGTCCGGCCCAGTACGCCCCCTGCCCCGAGGGCCTTGATCCCCGCCTCCTGCCCGTGCTGCAAAAGCGCGGTATCCATCAGCTCTACAGCCATCAGGCCCACGCCGTGCGCGAGGTGCTGGCGGGCAAGGACGTGGTGGTCGTCACCCCCACGGCCTCCGGCAAGACCATGTGCTACAACCTGCCGGTGCTCTCCTCCATTCTGAAGGATGAAGACTCCCGGGCGCTGTACCTCTTCCCGACCAAGGCGCTCTCCGCCGATCAGGTCAGCGAGCTCTATGAGCTGATCGAGGAGATGGGCGTGGACATCAAGACCTACACCTATGACGGCGACACCCCCGGCGCGGCCCGGCGGGCTGTGCGGCAGGCGGGGCATATTGTGGTCACCAACCCCGACATGCTCCACTCCGGCATCCTGCCCCACCACACCAAGTGGGTCAAGCTGTTTGAGAACCTCAAATACATTGTCATCGACGAGATCCATACCTACCGGGGCGTGTTCGGCTCGAACCTCGCCAATGTCCTGCGGCGGCTGATGCGCCTGTGCGCGTTTTACAACAGTCATCCGCAGTTCATCCTCTGCAGCGCCACCATCGCCAACCCGCAGGAGCTGGCCGAGACGCTGACCGGGCGGCCCATCGAGCTGATCGACGATAACGGCGCGCCCATGGGAGCGCGGCATTTCGTGTTCTACAATCCTCCGGTGGTCAACCGTCAGCTCGGCATCCGCCGGGGCGTGCTGCCCGAGACCCGAAACATCGCGAGCATGCTGCTCAAAAACGGCATCCAGACCATCACCTTCTGCCGGTCGCGGCTGCAGGTGGAGGTGCTGACCCGTTACCTCAAGGACATGGTGCGCGATCCCCTCGGCAACGCGGGCAAGGTGCGCGGCTATCGGGGCGGCTATCTGCCCACCCAGCGCCGGGAAATCGAGAAAGGCCTTCGCGCCGGACAGATCGACGCGGTGGTGTCGACCAACGCCCTCGAGCTGGGTATCGATATCGGCGCGCTGGACGCCTGTGTGCTCTGCGGCTATCCGGGCACCATCGCCAGCGCGTGGCAGCAGGCAGGCCGGGCCGGACGGCGCAAGTCCACCAGCATCGTGTTCTTCGTCGCGTCGTCGACGGCGCTGGATCAGTACATCGTCAGCCACCCGGACTACTTCCTGCATCAGTCGCCGGAGAACGCGCTGCTCAACCCGGACAACCTTTACATCCTGCTCAGCCACTTCAAGTGCGCAGCCTTCGAGCTGCCCTTTGAGGACGGCGACAGCTTCGGCAATGCGCCCGCGCCGGATCAGCTCCTCGACTACCTGACCGACGCGTCCATTCTCCGCCATGTCGACGGGCGCTATCACTGGATGGCCGAGGACTTCCCCGCCTCGCAGCTCTCCCTGCGCTCCGCCGCGGCGGAAGAGAATTTCATGATCATCGACATTACCAATCCCGCCAATCCGCGCGTAATCGGCGAGATGGACCGCTATACCGTGCCGATGCTTCTGCACGAGAACGCCATCTACATGCACGAGGCCCAGCAGTATCAGGTGGAGAAGCTGGACTTTGACGCGTGCAAGGCCTTCATCCGGCAGGTGGATGTGGGCTACTACACCGACTCCGACCTGAACGTGAGCCTTTCGCTGCTGGATATCGAGCAGGAGAACGCCGAAAACGGCGTTTCCCGCGCGCTGGGCGAGGTGAAAGTCACCTGCCAGGTGACCATGTTCAAGAAGATCAAGTTCGACACCCACGAGACGCTGGGCTTCGGTCATGTGCGGCTCCCGGAGACCGATATGCACACCACCGCCATGTGGTGGACGCTGCCCGACGAGCTGGCGGCGCAGTTCGACAACGATACGCTCAAGAACGGCATGCTGGCCGTGACCAACCTGCTGCGCATCGTCGCTCCGATGTACCTGATGTGCTCCCCGCAGGATGTGGCGGTGCTCTATCAGGTCAAGAGTCCCTTTACGGATAAACCCACCGTCATCCTCTACGACAACCTCCCCGGCGGCGTCGGTTTGGCGCACAAGGCCTACGGCATGCAGCGGCTGCTGCTGGACAATGCCCTGCAAATCGTTGAGAACTGCGCATGCCAGTCCGGCTGTCCCTCCTGCGCGGGACCGATGGGTGAGATCGGCGACAACGGCAAGCAGACTGCCATCGCCATCCTGAAGGGGCTGACCGCTCCATGAACCTGCGCGACAAGCTGAATGCCCTGAGCAGCAAGCCTGCCGCGCCGAAGCCAGCGCCGCCGGTGAAGACGTTCTCTGACTGCTGGCACGAATGCCTCCGTCGCCCGCTGACGGAGTTTCCCGGCTGCTTCAATCTGCGCCGGGAGACCATCATGCTCATGCAGGGCGACGATATGCCGGATCCTCTGGATCCCCGGCGCATCCTGTACCTCGACACCGAGACCACCGGGCTCAAGGGCGGCGCGGGGACGGTGGCGTTTCTGGTGGGGCTGGGCTGGCTGACGGACACGGGCTTCGAGCTGCACCAATACGTCATGCGCGACTATCCCGAGGAGAAGTACCTGCTGCAGGCGGTGGAAGAAACGGCGCGGCGCTTCGATGTGATCTGCTCCTTCAACGGGCGGAGCTTCGACGTACCGCTGCTGCGGGATCGCTTCCTGATGAACCGCATGCGCACGGACTGCCTCGATAAGCCGCACATCGACCTGCTGCACATCGCCCGCCGCGTGTGGAAGCTGCGGCTCCGTCAGTGCAATCTGGGGCGGCTGGAGGAGGCCATTCTCGGCATGCCCCGTGTCGACGATCTGCCGGGCAGCGAGGTGCCGGAGCGGTATTTCCGCTACCTCAAGTGCGGCGATTTCTCGCTGCTCACGGACGTGCTGGAGCACAACGCGCAGGACATCGCGAGCCTGTGCACGCTGCTGGGGCACATGGCCCGGCTCTACGAGGCGCCGGAGATTCTCCGGCACAGCGAGGATGTATACTCCATGGGCGTGGCGCTGGAGCGGATGCGTCACCCGGAGGAAGCCCGGCGATGCTACCGGCTGGCCTCGGCGGGCAGCATGCGGGTGCCGGGGCAGCTCCGGCTGGCCGGAAACCTGCGCCGGGCCGGGGAACGCAGCGAGGCGAAGACCGTCTGGCAGGGCATGATGGCCCGGCATGAGGGCGGCATCGTTCCTCTGATCGAGCTGGCGAAGCACTATGAGCACATCGAGCGCGACCCCGCCGCCGCGCTGGACATGACCCGCCGGGCCATGATGATGATGGCGGAACCGTCGCTGACGGAGGATTCGGAAACCACCCAAACCCGCGAGGCGCTGGAGAAGCGCTATCAGCGGTTAAAAGGCAAGTTGGAAAGGAGCTGCTGAATATGGGATTCCTGACAGGCATCAAGGCCAGCAAGGCCATGAACCTTCAAACCAAAGGGCAGGTCGAAGAGGCCCGCAGGCTTTATGAGGAAGTCTACGCCGAGGGCTTTATCGCGGCGCGCCCCATGCTGGCCTACGCGCTGCTGCTGATCCGCGCGGGCGAGTACAAAAAGGCGCAGGAGGTGCTCGTCAAGACACAGAAGGCCCCCGGTCTCACCGCCGAGCAGAAGTCGCAGCTCTTTATGGACTACGCTGTCTGCTGCTTCAAGCTCGACGACCTCGACCGCGGCGTGCGCCTGCTGGAGCGCCAGCACGCCAAAGCTCCCACGGGCCTGACCTATGGCGCGCTGGGTTATCTGTACGTCGAGCAGTATGACCTGTCGAAGAAGCAGGATCGCCTCGCCGCCATCCTCGCCAAGGCTGCCGAACCCGCCGCCGAGGCAGAAGCTGACGCCGAGCCTTCCGAGGAAGCGCAGCCCGCCGCTCCGGCCGTCGACCCTGAAAAGGAATGGAACGACGGCCTGCAGAAGGTCCTTCTGTTCAACAAGGAGGCCGTCGATTACGACGAGGAAGACCCCATCTGCCTCGACAATCTGGCGCAGACCTACTATCGCTGTCTCGGCGACAAGGAAACCGCCAAGCCGCTCTTCGAGAAGGCCCACCAGATCAAGCCGGGCCAGATCGACACGCTGTGGTTCCTCAGCCGCTACGACCTCGAGGCCGGCAACACCGGCGCCGCCATCGAGAAGCTGGAAACGGCGCTGGAGGGACGCTTCTCGCCGCTGAACTTCACCAACAAGGCGATGATCGAAGCGGAGATTGAACGGCTGCGAAAGTGATTTGCGAGAGGGAAGCTTTGGAGTCCAAAGCTCCCCTCTCGCGCTCTCCCCGAAAGGCACTTTCATTTTGGTAAAATCCACAGGATGGGAGCAAGCAGGTCATGGAAAAAGAAACTTGGCTGGTGGTGGGGCTCGGCAACCCCGGCGCCCAGTACGCTCACACCCGGCACAACGCGGGCTTTGATACGGTGAGCATCCTGTCCGACCGGTGGCACGCCCCTTTGACCAAGAAGAAGTGCAGCGGGCTGCTGGCGGAAACGACCTATGCCGGCAAGCGGGTGGTACTGTGCCAACCGCAGACGTTCATGAACCTCTCGGGGCAGTGCGTCGCGGAGCTTTTGAGCTGGTACAAGTGCCCGCTTGACCACCTGCTGGTGATCTACGATGACATCGACCTGCCGCTGGCCCGGCTGCGGGTGCGCAAGTCCGGAAGCGCTGGCACGCACAATGGCATGCGGTCGATCATGGCAAACGTCCCCGGGCAGGAATTCCCCCGCGTCCGGGTTGGCGTGGGCGCGAAGCCCGAGGGCTGGGATCTGGCCGACTGGGTGCTCTCCCACTACAGCATCCGCGAGGAGCAGGACGCCATGCGGGATGCCTTTACCCGCGCCGCTGACTGCGTGGAGGACTGGCTGCAAAACGGCATCGACCACGCGATGCAGACCTATAATCAGAAAGCTTGAAAGGATCATCCATGAACAACGCACTGCTGGGCGGCGCAACCTCCGCCCCGATGCAAAAGCTCCTGACCCACATCGAGCAAAAGAACACCGTTGCCCTGACCGGCCTGCCAGACAGCATGGCCGCTTTTGTTGCGTCGCTGATTGCCCAGCGGACGGAGAAGCGGGTACTGCTGCTCTCGGGCAACGACCTGAAAGCGGCTCATGACGCCGAGGACGCGCAGCAGCTTCTGGGGACGCAGGCGGCCTGCCTGCCCGGCGGCGAGCTGGATCTGACCCGCGGCGCATCGAGCCATGAGAGCGCGTGGCGGCGGCTGGAAACCCTCTCCCGCGTGACGGAGGGCGGCGTGCGGCTCCTGTGCGCCTCGATGGACGCGGCGGTGCAGCGCATGGGCGACGCGGCGGGCTTCCGTGAAGCGGTTATCAGCCTGAAGGTCGGCGATGTGTACGCCCCGGACGCGCTGATCCGGGCGCTGACCCGCATGGGTTACGAGCGGGTCGACATGGTCGAGGGCAAGGGCCAGTGCGCCATGCGCGGCGCGATTCTCGACGTATTCCCGCCTGCGGACGCGCACAGCCTGCGCATCGAGTTCTTCGACGATGAAATCGACTCCATCCGCACTTTCGACTGCATCAGCCAGCGGAGCCTCGAGAAGGTCGAGCGCTGCTCCCTGACCCCCGCGACGGAGGTGCTTCTGCCCGAAGCCAGTTGGTCGGACGCTGCCCGGCGCATGCGGGAGGCCATCCGTCGCGGACAGCCCGAACAGCAGGCCGAGACCCGCCTTTTTGACGACCTTCCTCCCCTGCCGGACGACGAGGAAGCCCTCGCCGAAGCCTTTGACAAGGCAGTCGCGCCCAAGCTCCGGGAAAAGGAGCGCTCCGCCGCCCGGGCCGCTGAGCTGGAACGCCGCACCGCGCAGCTCTACTCTGACGCCGAGATCGTCGAGCAGGGCCTGCCCTTCCGGCGCATCCGGGCATGGCTGACGGTGCTCTCCCCCGAGACAGCTTCCCTGCTGGACTGGTATCAGCCGGAGATCATCGTGCTCTCCCAGCCGGATCACCTGCGCCAGCGGGCCCTCGAGCGGCGGAACAGCTTCGCCGAAGACCTGCAGAGCGCCATGGACCGCGGCGAGGCGGTAAAGGAGCAGGAAACCCTGCTCATGGACTGGGACGAGCTGGTGTCCGCCATGCAGGGCCGGGCCATCGTTGCGGCGGCGGAGCTGCTGCGGGGCATGGGCGGCGTGAATCCGGCGGACGCGATCGACCTCGGCTGCAAGGGCGTGGCCGGATACAGCTCGCAGATGAAGCCCCTCGCCGAGGACTGCAATGCATGGCGCAGTCAGGGCTGGACGGTGGCGCTGCTCTCCGGCGGCGTGGCCCGTGGCAAGCGTCTGGCGCAGAGCCTCAACGAGCTGGAGGTGCCCGCCGTCTTCACCGAGGAGGACAGGCCCCTGCAGACCGGCACGGTGACCATCCTGCCCGTGACGCTCTCCCACGGCTTCCTCTGGCCTGACGCGAAGTTAGCGGTCATCTCCGATACTGACGTGTACGGCGCCGGCTACCGCAAGGCCAAATCCCGCCGTAACTCCGGCGAGAAGATCGCCGCCTTTACCGACCTCAAGACCGGCGACTATGTCGTCCACGAGGACTACGGCGTGGGCGTGTATCAGGGCACGGTGCAGATGAGCAGCAGCGGCACACGGCGGGACTACCTGCTCATCGCTTACGCGGGCAAGGACAAGCTCTATGTGCCCATCGAGCAGCTCTCCCGGGTCCAGCGCTACATCGGCAATCCCTCCGAGCAGCCCAAGCTCAACAACCTTGGCGGCAGCGAATGGCAGCGGCAGAAGTCGAAGGTCAAGGACAGCATCAAGAAGCTGGCCTTTGATCTCGTCACCCTCTACGCCAAGCGCGCCCAGCAGACGGGCTACGCCTTCTCCCCGGACACCCCGTGGCAGCGGCAGTTTGAGGACATGTTCCCCTATGAACTGACCCCCGATCAGGAGCAGTCCGTTCAGGAGATCACCGCCGACATGGAATCCCCGCGCAACATGGACCGTCTGCTCTGCGGCGATGTGGGCTACGGCAAGACGGAGGTCAGCCTGCGGGCGGCCTTCAAGGCCATCATGGATAACAAGCAGGTCGCCATCCTCGCGCCCACCACCATCCTCGCCCAGCAGCACTTCAACACCGTCGTGCAGCGCTTCAAGGGCTTCCCGGTGCGCATCGAGATGCTCTCCCGCTTCCGCACCGCCAAGGAGCAGAAGGACGTGACCGCGCGGGTCGCCGCCGGTGAGGTGGATATCCTCATCGGCACCCACGCCATCCTTGCCAAGTCCGTCAAGTTCAAGAACCTCGGCCTGCTCATCGTGGATGAGGAGCAGCGCTTCGGCGTGCAGCACAAGGAGATCATCAAGAACATGAAGTCGCAGGTGGACGTGCTGACGCTCTCGGCCACGCCCATCCCGCGCACACTGCACATGTCGATGGTCGGCATCCGCGACATGTCGGTGCTGGAAACCCCGCCGGAGGAGCGGCTCCCCGTGCAGACCCATGTGGTGGAATATTCCGACGGCCTTGTGCGCGACGCGATCCTGCGGGAGCTCTCCCGCGGCGGTCAGGTGTATTTCCTCTATAACTCCGTGCGCACCATCGACGAGTTCTACGCCCGGCTCCACGCGCTGGTGCCGGAAGCCCGCATCGGCGTGGCCCACGGTCAGATGCGCGAGCACGGTCTCGAGGACGTGATGATGGACTTCTATGCGGGCAGCTACGACGTGCTCCTGTGCACGACCATCATCGAAAGCGGTCTCGATGTGCCCACGGCGAACACGCTGATCGTCTTCGACGCGGACAGATTCGGCCTCAGCCAGCTCTACCAGATTCGCGGCCGCGTGGGGCGCTCGAACCGTCAGGCCTACGCTTACTTCACCGTCCGGCAGGACAAGATTCTCTCCGAGACTGCCGAGCAGCGGCTCAGCGCCATCCGGGAGTTCACCGAATTCGGCGCGGGCTTCCGCATCGCCATGCGCGACCTCGAGATACGCGGCGCAGGCAACATCCTCGGTCCGGAACAGCACGGTCATCTGGCGACGGTGGGCTACGACATGTACTGCAAGCTGATGGAGGAGACCCTCGTCGAGACCCAGAACGAGCTGAGCGGCAAGCCGGGCCGTCAGGAGAGCCTCGAGACCCGCGTCGACCTCAAGGTGGACGCCTACCTGCCCAACGACTATGTCAAGGACGACCGCCAGCGCATGGAGATGTACAAGCGCATCGCGTCGCTGACCACCGACGCCGACCGTTCCGACATCCTCGACGAGCTGGTGGACCGCTTCGGCGATGTGCCCCCGGTGGTCGAGACGCTGCTGGATATTGCGCAGATTCGCGCGCAGGCGAACAGGCTGGGCATCAGCCAGCTTCTGTACCGCAAAGGCGGCTTCCTCGTCATGAAGCTGGACGAGAAGTTCATTCCCGATCAGATGCTGCTTCTGCGGGCCATGGCCGAGACGGACAAGCGCCTCTCCCCTGCCACCCGCGAGCCGGCGATTCTGCTGGTGGACGTGCACCTGAACGAATACGGCATGCTGCGGGAGGGCATCAAGGTGCTTGGCAAGCTGAACGAGCGCGTCGAGGCGCTCCGTGAGCAGGAGGAGCAGCTTGCCACCGCCCGATGACCGCCGTTTCTCTTGACTTCACCTGCCCCCGCTGGTATACTGGATTTACCACTGATACCATTACTTTCTTACAGATAGGAGAGAGCAACATGGACCATACCGCGATCAGCAAGTTTATCCAAGAGGGCAAGGGCGTGCTGGGCATCGAGTTCGGCAGCACCCGCATCAAGGCCGTGCTCATCGGCGAGGATCACGCGCCCATCGCCTCCGGCGACCACACATGGGAGAACCGCCTTGAAAACGGCGTGTGGACCTATCACCTCGACGACGTGTGGGCCGGTCTTCGCGACGCGTACCAGAACCTCGTCAAGGATGTGCAGGCCCAGTACGGCGTGACCCTCGACGCGCTGGCAGGCTTCGGCGTGTCGGCGATGATGCATGGTTACCTGCCCTTCGGCAAGGATGGCAGCCAGCTCGCCGAGTTCCGCACTTGGCGCAACACCATGACCGGCGAGGCTGCCGCGGAGCTGACTGACCTGCTGGGCTTCAACATCCCGCAGCGCTGGTCCATCGCGCATCTTTATCAGGCGATGCTCAACGGCGAAGCGCATGTCAAGGACATCGACCACCTGACCACGCTGGCGGGCTACATCCACTGGCAGCTCTCCGGCAAGAAGGTACTGGGCGTGGGCGAGGCCTCCGGCATGTTCCCCATCGACAGCGCCAAGGGCGATTACGACCAGCGGATGGTCGATCTCTTCGACGCGCTCGCTGCCGTGAAGGGCTACAGCTGGAAGCTGCGGGACATCCTGCCGCAGGTGCTCTCCGCCGGTGAAGACGCGGGCGTGCTGACCGCCGAGGGCGCCAAGCTGCTTGACCCCACCGGCACCCTCAAGCCCGGCGCGCTGATGGCTCCCCCCGAGGGCGATGCGGGCACCGGCATGGCCGCGACCAACTCCGTCGCCGCCCGCACCGGCAACGTCTCTGCCGGCACCTCCGTGTTCGCCATGGTCGTGCTCGAGAAGCCCCTCAGCAAGGTCTATCCTGAGATCGACATGGTCACCACGCCCACCGGCAAGCCCGTCGCCATGGTGCACTGCAACAACTGCACCTCCGACATCAACGCTTGGGCCGGCATGCTCAAGGGCTTCCTCGAGGCCTCGGGCCACACCATCAGCACCAACGACCTCTACACCACCATCTTCAACGCCGCGCTCAAGGGCGATAAGGACTGCGGCGGCGTGATCAACGTGGCGTACTTCTCCGGCGAGCCCGTCACCGGCCTCGACGAGGGCCGTCCGATGATCGTCCGCACCCCTGACGCGAACATGTCCTTTGCGAATTTCGCCCGCAGCCTCGTCGTCGGCGCGATGACCTCTCTCAAGCTGGGCATGGACATCCTCGCCCGCGAGAACGTCAAGATCGACACCCTGCTGGGTCATGGCGGCTACTTCAAGACCCCCGTCGTCGGCCAGAAGCTGCTGGCTGCGGCGCTCAAGACCCCTGTGTCCGTCATGGAAACCGCCGGCGAGGGCGGCCCGTGGGGCATGGCGCTGCTGGCGGCCTACCGCGTGAACAAGCGGGACGGCGAGTCCCTCGAGGACTACCTGAACCGCGCTGTCTTCGCCACGGCCAAGGGCAGCAGCGAGTCCCCGGACTACACCGACGTGACGGGCATCGACGCGTACACCGCCCAGTTTGTGCAGGCGCTGGAAGCTGAAAAGGCAGCGGTGGCGAATATTAAGTAAGGACACGGCGGGAGGAATGCTTTGGAGCTCATAGCATCTCCTCCCGCGCTCAAGGCCCCTGCCGCATTAGCCACGCGCCACAGCAAGGAGGACCGATCATGATCACCGTAAGACCAACCGTGCACGGCGATGCCGACATTCTATGCGCACTGCAAAAGGCGGCTTTTCAGCCGCTCTACGAGCTGTATCATGACGCGGGGAATCCCTGCCTGCGCGGCCCCGAGGATATTCTGCGGCGGCTGGACCATCCTGCCTTTCAGTATTTCACCATTCTCGATGGCGAGGAGATCATCGGCGGCGTCGTGTATCGCCGCTGCGGCAGAACGCCCTTCGTGGACGAGCTGCAGGCCGGAGAATACTACCTGCTGCGAATCTATGTAAAGCCCGACTGCCAGAGTCGCGGCGTGGGCAGAACGGCGATTCTCCTCTGCGAGAAGCACTTCCCTGACGCGCGGAAATACTACGTTGACTTTCCCAGAGAGCTGGAAAAAAACAGAAAATGCTACATGAGCGCGGGCTATCGCGACAGCGGCAAGGAGCTGGAAGCGGAACCGGGGCTCGTGCTCGTCGCCTACGAAAAGGACGCATGAAAGGAGCGAATCCCATGCTGGAAGCACTGAAAAAGGCCGTCTATGAGGCCAATATGGAACTGCCGAAGCGCAATCTGGTCACCTACACATGGGGTAACGTGTCGGGCATCGACCGTGAAACCGGACTGGTGGTCATCAAGCCCTCGGGTGTGGAGTATGACGAGCTGACATCTGATCAGCTCGTGGTGCTGAACCTGAACGGCGAAATCGTCGAGGGCGACCTGAACCCCTCCTCTGACACCAAGACGCACATTGAGCTGTACAAGGCATTCCCGGCACTGGGCGGCATCGTCCACACCCACAGCCCCTACGCGGTGGGCTGGGCGCAGGCGGCGGAGGACATTCCCTGCTATGGCACGACCCATGCCGACTACTTCTACGGTCCTGTGCCCTGCGCGCGTCACCTGACCACCGAGGAGATCGAAGAAGACTACGAGAAGAACACCGGCAAGGTCATCATCGAGACGCTGAACGGCCGCGGAATCAATCCGGTGCATGTTCCGGGCATCGTGTGCGCCAGTCACGGCCCCTTCACTTGGGGCAAGGATGCCGCGCAGGCGGTGTATCACGCGGTGGTGCTCGAGGAGGTCGCCAAGATGGCGGTCTACACCCGGCAGATCAAGCCGAACGCCGCCCCCGCGCCGCAGAACATTCAGGACAAGCACTTCATGCGCAAGCATGGTCCCAACGCCTATTACGGCCAGAAGAAATAATCATCAAACAGGCATATCAACTTTGCAGGAAGCGGCATGACATTGTCATGCTGTTTCCTTGTTTTTCAGGTCATCGGCAAAAGCCCGGTCAAACACTCTGGATTCATCAACCGGGCGCGGGTGGCATGCAGGTCTGCGGAGGATTGGCAAGATGTTCAGGAAGCTGCTGTTCAAAATCGCGAAAGGGCCCTTGATGGGGCAAATCGTGGGAAGCGCTTTTCAGCACTGCAGTTGGGCAATCCCTGTGAAAAAAGTATATAGCAGCACTGAAATCATTGCGTTCCGTCATCCTCAGCCTTGCTATAACAATCATTTGATCATATCGCCGAAAAGAGCCGTGAAGAATTTGCAGCAAATGGCGTCGGATGACTTCGCGCGGTATTTTGTGAAGATTTGGGAGGCCGCACAGGATATCAGCGCAATGCGTCCCGAGTATCACGACGCCTTTACACTGGTTGCCAACGGAGGCAGACGGCAGGAGGTGCAACAGGTACATTTTCATATGTTCACGGATCACGAAATGGTGAGTGAATACGCCGCGCAGGGACAAGCTGAAAGGGTCTGTTATCGCGACGGGGCCATTTGTGTTCTGGCGCATCCTGCCCCTGACTGGGAGATTCATTATGTGGTGCGGCCCGGATCAGCATCCTTCACAGCAGGGAGCGCAGAGGATCAGCAGGCGTATTTCAAGGGCGTCTTGCAGAGCATTGATTTATTGAATGCCCGGTTCAATATCATACAGCGAGGCTATTCCCTTGTGTATCAGCGCAACAAGCGGAGCAGTGACAGGGAATATCCTGTTTTCCATATTGTGTCAGGCAAAAAGCAACGCTGACTCGACTGCCGTCATGGCAGTCTTTTTTATTATGTAACAATCTTCAGGGCCGGAAAGGATTCCCAGCCGCCGTTCGTTGCATCATTGACACACCGATTCAGGGAGGTCGAATCATGAAACGCATTTTGTTACCGTCACTTTGTCTGATGCTTCTGATGTGCGCGGCGCAGGCTGAGGGAAATACCTACTATGTCAACCCGGATGGCGGACAGTTCTATCACGCGGAAAGCCAGTGCTCCTTGATGAACGAAAAATACTGGGAGCGACAGATCACCGTATCGGCAAGCGAACTGTCGCAGGAACCCTATAATGAGCTGATGGCCTGCCCCTCGTGCATCAGCCCGTCAACCGAAACCGAGCGCCTCGACCCTTGGATTTCCAGATATGATACAGCGCAGGACGTGCGCATCGACGCGCCGGGCATCTACCGCGTGGGCGCCGACCTGTCCAGCGGGCTGTACACAGTGGTCACGGATGATCAGTGCAATGGTGCGTTAATCACCAGCCTGAGCAGTGGCATGACCCTCAATGAGTTCGCTATCCACGGCGCGGCAAGCTACAGCATTTACCTATATGCCGACATGTGCGTGACCCTGCCGGAGCACGCTGTGCTCACGCCGCTCATCAAGCAGAACGGTGCTGACGCGCAGGCGGAAACCATCCGGCAGGCAAGGCGCATGATGTATTACGAAATGCAGCCCGGCGTCTATACTGCATCGGCCATCGAGGGAGAAGACGCCTACATAGCCTTCTCCTCCATTGACGCGGAGATCGGCGGCAAGCCGACGGTCTTTCCCCTGCCCGCCGGAGAAACGCTGACCTTCGACACCGTCATCGACGGCTTTAACGATCCCATGCCGCGTAACTATTTCGCCTTTCCCGAGAAGCAGGCATACTTCGTCGAGTTTATCAACTGCGTCGTCACGCCTGTCAACATGAACAATCCGTAATCCAAAAGCCGCATCCCTTGCCGGATGCGGCTTTGCTCACGCTGTGATAATCAAGCTCTCCCTGCACGTCCGGCATCGCCAAGTCCCGGGCCATCTTGCGCGGAGGACACCAAAAGCCCGATCGGCGATTGCCGCATCCTCAAAGGCCCCGAACACCGCCGAGCCGCTGCCGGTCATCAGCGCAATGGCCGCGCCGCTGTTTTGCAGGGCTTCCACCGCCTCACGAATCGCCGGGCGCAGCGTCTCGCTGACAGGCTGGAGCACATTGCCAAGGCTCCGGGCCAGCAGCACCGTATCCCCTGCCGTCAGAGCCGCCTGCGCCGCGTCGGTATCCGGATGCGCCGCCTGTTCCCGCTCGTGATAAGCCCGGAACACCGTCCCGGTCGAAAGGCCCTCGCAAGGCTGGATGACGACCAGCTCATAATCCCTGCCGCAGGACACCGCTTCCATGGTCTCGCCGATGCCCGTGGTACGGGTCAGGCCGCCGCGCAAGCAGAAGGGCACATCCGCGCCGAGGGTCAGGCCCATGCGCTCCAGCTCCGGCTGAGATAATCCGAGTCCCCAGAGCCTGTTGAGCCCCGCCAGCACCGCCGCCGCGTCCGCGCTGCCGCCGCCCATGCCCGCGCCTGCCGGGATGCGCTTCTCCACATGGATCGCCGCGCCGCCGGGGTATCCGGTCGCTTCCTTCAGCGCCGCCGCCGCCCGGTATGCCAGATTATGCTCGTCCGCCGGAAGCAGCGGGTGCCCGCCGGTGGTCAGGGACAGTTTCTCAGCGGGAAGCAGGGTCACCGTGTCGCTGAGCGTGACGGGCTGCATCAGCATATCCAGCAGATGATAACCGTCCTCCCGCTGACCGACGATATCCAGCGACCAATTGATCTTTGCCCGGGCTTCCACGCGCATGCGACCGCCTCCTCCGCCACCATGATACCGCATTCACGCGGTTTGCGCAAGCCTTGACAGCGCTCCGGCGTACCGATATAATGAACGCGGAGGATATGCGTATGAAGCTGATTTCGTGGAACGTCAACGGCCTGCGGGCCGTGCTGGGCAAGAATTTCATGGAGGCCTTTGAGGCGCTGGACGCGGACGTGTTCTGCCTGCAGGAGACCAAGCTGCAGGCGGGGCAGGTCGCGCTCGACCTGCCGGGATACCATCAATACTGGAACTATGCCGAGAAGAAGGGCTATTCCGGCACGGCGGTGTTCACCAAGCAGGAGCCGCTGTCGGTGCGCTACGGCATCGGCGTGGAAGAGCATGATCACGAGGGCCGGGTCATCACGCTGGACATGGGTGATTTCTGGCTCGTGACGGTGTACACGCCCAACGCCCAGCGGGAGCTGACGCGGCTTGACTACCGCATGACGTGGGAGGACGCTTTCCTCGGCTATCTGCGCTCGCTGGACGCGGTGAAGCCGGTGATCTTCTGCGGCGATCTGAACGTGGCGCACACGGAGATCGACCTTAAGAATCCCAAGAGCAATCTGCGCAACGCGGGCTTTACGCAGGAGGAGCGCGGCAAGATGACTTCTCTGCTGGCGGCAGGGTTCACGGACACGTTCCGCTTCTTCTACCCTGACCGGCGAGACGCCTATTCATGGTGGTCGTACATGTTCCATGCCCGGGAGAAAAACGCGGGGTGGCGCATCGACTACTTTATCGCCTCGGACAGGCTGCGGGAGCGGCTGGTGAGCGCGGACATCCATGCGGAGATCATGGGCTCCGATCACTGCCCGGTGGAGCTGGTCATCCGCTGAGGCAAAAAATCGCGAAAACCGTTGACAAGCCCTGCCAACTATGCTATAATCTTATTCGGTTTTGAAGAAACCTGTGCCAGAGACAGCCGGTATCCGCAAGGATGTAAAGGAGCGTGGCTCCGCCTGCCGAGGCGTGATGGATTAAGCTTTTGCTCATCCCTTGCGCCTGCGCAAGGGTTTTCTTTTACTCCCAAACCATAGAGGAGGTGCAAAGAGGAAATGAGCAAGAATCGTGAGCTGAAAGAACAGGCAGTTGCCGAGATCGTTGAGAAGCTCAAGAACGCCCAGTCGACGGTCATCTGCAGCTACAGCGGCCTGACCGTGGCTCAGGTCACCGAGCTGCGCAAGCAGTGCCGTGAGAACGACGTGCAGTACTGCGTGCTGAAGAACCGTCTGGTTGCCCGCGCGCTGGCTGAGCTGAACATCACCGGTCTGGATGATCTGCTGAACGGCCCCAACGCGTTCGTCTTCGGCATGAAGGATCCCGTTGCCGGCCCGAAGGTCATCAGCGACTTCATCGACAAGAACAAGCTGGAGTCCCTCAAGATCGTCGGCGGTCTTCTGGGTGCCGAGGCGGTCGACGTCAAGACCATCTCTCATCTGGCTTCCCTGCCGAGCCGCGAGGTGCTGCTGGCCAAGCTGCTTGGCTGCATGAGCAACACTGTGGCGAGCTTCGTCCGCGTGGTCGACGCGATCCGCAAGCAGAAGGAAGAGACGGCGGCCTGATCCGCCAAGCCGCCTGAGCGCGGCATGAACTACACAAAAACATCAAGCTAATAGGAGGCTGAATATCATGACTCATGAGGAGATCATCGCTGCCGTTGAATCTATGACGGTGCTTGAGCTGGCCGATCTGGTCAAGGCCATGGAAGAGAAGTTCGGCGTGTCCGCCGCTGCTACCGCTGTTGTTGCTGGCCCCGCCGCTGGTGGCGCTGCCGCTGCTGCTGAGGAAGAGAAGACCGAGTTCGACGTCATCCTGAAGGATCCGGGCGCCGAGAAGATCAAGGTCATCAAGGTCGTGCGCGAAGTCGTGTCCGGTCTGGGCCTGAAGGAAGCCAAGGAGATGGTCGAGTCCGCTCCCAAGACCCTCAAGGAAGGCGTCTCCAAGGAAGAGGCCGAGAAGATCGCCGAGCAGTTCAAGGCTGTTGGCGCGACCGTCGAGATCAAGTAAGTTCAACCAACAAGAGCGGCCTTCGGGCCGCTCTTGCTTTTTCGGGGATTCGCTCCCTATGCGCGTCATGCCAGCATGGCTGAATCAAAGCAAAAGGAAATACGATATGAACAAAATACGCTTTGCCGCGAATCAAGATACAAATTATGTCTTTCATATGTTGGCCGTCGCCAAATGCGGTTACGATAACGAATACAGCGCAAAGTATTGTGTGCTATATCCTACCGAGGATTTATCCGTCATCAAACGCCACGAAGATTTGTTGACTGTTTGCGGAGGCCAGCATTGTGGCCAGTTGTTCGATTTAATGGTATCTCAACCCGCTTGCGCTCGCATTTCGGCAAAGGCGTATTATCACGGATTGATCCTGTTGGGCAACGAGATTTTGAATGGCAACATCCCGGAATATGTGGACAAATCGCTGATACCATATACTGAAATCATCATCGAGCTTTCAGAGATCATGGTCAAGCATTATGATAATTACATCGAAACCATATGGGAGCACGAAAAAGCGAAAATCGAACAATACATACCTGAATTATCAGATCTTTTTGAAAGCACACTGTTTAGTGAAAAAGCCGAAAACCTTGTAGGGCTCTTGGAGAGCGATTCTTTTACAGCAACCCTTGTCACCTCTGTTGCCGGCGGCGCAGAAGCGATAGACATTTCAAACGATCAAGACGTCTTTGGGATTGAAAGAACGCATACGGATGCTTTTTACTTTATCGGGCATGAATTTATTATCTATCTGTTGATGAAGGCATTGCGTCATGCCAATGCGTTCAACAGTTTTGAAACATGGTGTTTGACCGAAGGATTGGCCGAGTATTACCTCAAAAGAATAATGGGGGATACAAGATTTTTCAATCAGCAGCAACAATACGTCGCGTTTTATGAAGAGCTTTCAAACAGCAACTCTCTGTCTGCATCGGCATTATACGAAGCAGCTTTAGAGCAGTTTATCAATAAAAGAAACCCGTAGTCAGGGGTAAATCCCAATAGCGCAATTCCAAAAGGGGCATGGCCGCCAATCGACGCGCCACGCCCCTTTTTCTGGTCGCCTGCTCCTGTCACGATTCCTTCCGGAACCTGAACCCATAAAAGTCAAACCGGCTGCCGGGCAGGAACACGAAGGACACAGTGCACTCGCCGGGCAGCACATCCACGCGGAAGGTCTGCTCTCCCCGCTCACCGCCTGCGAAGGGAGCCAGCGCTGTCAGTTCCTTGCCCTCTGCGTTGCGGAAACGAATGGTCACCGGCTGTTCCGTCAGCGCCGTCGCGCCGTCAATGGTCAGCAGCGCGGACGTCGCTTCACCGAAGTCCATGTGCGCGAACTCGATGGACACATTGTTGCCGATGCCGACAATGCCCTTCTCGGTGCGGGCGAAGCTGTCGCCGTAGACGGTATCCGCCTCCAGCACGGACAGAGGCAGCCACGCGCGGCTCTGCCGGGTAAAGGAGAAGCCGTGCAGGTGCACCCGTTGGGCCATGGTAAAGCAGATCGTCTTGATGCCCGCGAGGCGCCTGGGCAGCTTGTAGGTCTCCGGCTGATAGGTCGCCCAGATGGACGGCTTCTGATAGCGGAAGGTGCCCAGCGATTCGCCGCCGTGACGCGGATCGCCCTGCCAGATGGTGATAAAGTATGGCTCATCGTTGAGCGCAAAGATCGGCAGCGTGATCTCGTCGGAGCCCACATCGCCAAAGTCCACGCGGGAGAAGCCCGCCATGGTCGTTCCCTCGCCGAAGGTCAGGCCCTGCTCGTTGCCCTCGCCAATGTCGCCATCGGACAGGTCGTAAAGACCGCCAAGGATGAACTCATAGGGATTCAGCGCCGCCTGACCAACGCCGCGGATGCTGATCTCCTGCTGGCTGATGACCCGCGCGTGGCCGTAGCCGTTCGTGCAGGTTGCCCGCAGGTACACGTCGCCGTCACCCAGCGCCCTTACCGTGACGGTTCCTTCGCTGGGGATCACCTCCGCGCAGGGAGACGGAATGCCCTTGGCGCTGGTCACGCGGTATTCGATGGACTGCGGCGCAGCATTCTCCGGCAGCACGCGCACCCGATAGATCACCTCGCGGCGGTCGGGCGTCAGATTGCCGTCGGACAGCGGCACAAGGTCGATGCGGCGGACGGGCACATCCTGCGGCATGGGCGTATCAGGGCAGGTGTAATCACAGGCGATCCCTTCCCTGCCCGGCGCTTCCACCGCGGGGATTTCCAGCACAGCGGGAGCCTTGCCGGGCGACGACACCGTGACGCGGATGACGCCCGCCTCTTTCGTCGTGCCGATCATAGCCAGCAGCTTGCCGCTGAACAGGCGGCGGGTCGTGGTCTTGTAGCCCTCCCGGTCGGTGCTGTCGCCGTTGTCCAGCCCCAGCAGCCGACCCGGCCCCGTTACCGCCACATGTACCCGGTCAATGGCATTGTCCACAGGCAGGCCGTTATCGTCCGCCATGGTGATGGTCACGAAGGTCATGTCCTCGCCGTTGGCAAGAAGCGCGCTGTCCTCGGCGGAAAGTACAATACTCGCGCTGTCCCCGGAGGTGCGGCGGATATCCTCTGCGATCAGGTTCCCCTGCCCGTCATAGGCCCGCGCGCACAGCTCGCCCGGTTCAAAGGCCGCACGCCAGACAGGACGGCACCGCTGCCAGTCCCGGCGCTCCACCTCCTGACGGCCCAGCGACCGACCGTTGAGGAAAAGCTCCGCCGACGCGGCATTCGTCATCACGGGAATGTCGATCGTCTGTCCCGGGTTCCAGTCCCACGTCACGCCGATATGCGCCATCGGCTCGTCCGTCCACAGGGACTTGATGAGCCACCAGTATTCCTTCGGGAAGCAGGCGGTGTCCATCATGCCGAAGTAGCTTGAGCGCGTGCGGTAGGGCGTGGGCTCGCCGATGTAGTCCGTGCCCGTCCAGAGGAACTGGCCCATGGAATAGGGTGTGTTCAGGTCCTCGACAATGCAGCGCCGCATGTCCGGCGTGCCCCAGCTATTGATGCTGTTGGCCAGATCGGAGCACTGCATGTCCTCGTCGGAGAGAATGTTCACGTCCATCGGGAAGCGGTAGATTCCCCGGCTGGACAGCGCGGAAGCCGTCTCGCTGCCGTAAATCAGCCAGTCCGGGTGCGCCGCATGATGCTCCTCGTAGTACTTCTCGCCGTAATTGTAGCCAGCGGCATCCACCTGCTCGGCGCAATTCTGCGCGCCCTCCCACGGCATATAGTTGCTGCCGATGGTGGTCAGGCCGTTGCGCTTCGGGTCATGAAGGCGGACGTTATCGTGAAGGGCCTTCGCCACGCCCACCGCCGACGCGTCCAGATGGGTGTCGAGTATCTCGTTGCCCAGCGACCACATCAGCAGGCAGGGATGATTCCTGTCCCGGCGCACCCAGCTCGCCACATCGGCGGGCATGTCCGTTGGGAAGAAGCGGGCATAGTCGAAGTCCGTCTTCGGGCGCACCCACATATCCAGCAGCTCGTCCACCACGAGAATGCCCAGCTCATCGCACAGATCGAGCATCTGTCGGGCAGGCGGATTGTGGCTGGTGCGCAGGGCATTGACGCCCATGGTCTTCATGGCCTTGAGCTGCCGCCGTGCCGCCTTGACATGAAACGCCGCGCCCAACGCGCCGAGGTCATGATGCAGACACACGCCGCGCAGCTTGACAGGCCGCCCGTTCACAGACAGCCCTGTATCCGGGGAGAATGAGTACTCCCGGAAGCCCACGTTCTGCCGGATGACCTGCCCGCCGAGGCGCGTTTCCAGCGTGTAGAGGTTCGGCTCATCCGGATGCCACAGGTCGGGGGCTTCCACGGTCATGGCTGCCTCGACGCTGCTTCCTGCCGCAGGAACCTCGCAGGCCGCGACCACGTTCCCTTTTCCGTCCAGCAGCCGATGGGACAGCGTTTCGCTTCCTTCCGGGCCTGCCAGTTCAGCGGCGACGGTCAGCGTCCAGTCCTTGCCGCTCCGGGCCGTCGTGACATAGGTGCCGTCCAGCGGGATATGCCGCGGCTCAAGGACATGCAGCGTCACGTCCCGGAAGATGCCCGCGCCGGAATACCAGCGGCTGTTGGGCGAAGCATGACGGATGTGCACCATCAGCTCGTTTTCGCCGGAGCGCAGAAAGCCCGTCAAATCCGCGTCAAAGGCAGTGTAGCCATAGTGATGGGCGCAGACGATACCGCCATTCAGCAGCACGTCGCAGTCCATGTACACGCCGTCAAAGCGCAGCAGCACGCGCTTCCCGAGCCATTCCTCGGGAACCTGCAGAGCGCGGCGATACCAGCCGTCACAGCTTTCATAGAGATCATCCGCCTGATGAATCAGAAAATCGTGCGGCAGATCGACCCGTGTCCAGTCCGCCGCCCGCGCGTCTTCGATCCCGCTGCCGAGGGGCAGTTTCGCGAAGCGCCATCCGTCATTAAACAAACGCTGCATCTGCAAGCGCCTCCATCATTCTTCTTTTGCACCGTCCAAGGTCTTGAGCAGGGCTTCGACGTCCGCCCGGGACAGCTCGCCGCTCTCCACCAGATTGTTCACCAGCAGCGAAGCGTTGCCGGAGAACAGGCGATCCAGCAGCGAGCGCGTCTCAAGCCGCATCACCGCCTCGCGCCCGATGGCCGGGCTGTATCGCCGCACCGGCCCGCTGTCGTCCATGGCGACGGTTTCCTTTTCGATCATGCGCTTGAGCAGCGTCGTCACCGTGTGCTTCGACCATGCTGTATCCTCAGCCAGCGCGCGGGTGATCTCCATCATGGTCTGGCCGGGCCTGTCCCAGAGCACTTCAAGAATCTTCGCTTCGGCCTCGGTCAGCATCCGCTTTGTTTTCGGCATGATTGCACCTCCGTTCCATGGCGTCGCCCAATGAGCCAGCACAGCCGTTCCACGCCTGTCCAACCCTATTGTAATGGCAGAAACCGGCATCGTCAAGCTCTCCGCGGAATTGTTGCATCTCTTACAAATTGACATTCTTCACACGATGGACTACAATGAGACGAACGCTGCGCCCCTAAGCCATCAGGTGGTAACGGACTTCAAATATGTCCGCAGCGAGGGAATCGCGCTGCCGTCAAGGGCCCGGTCGTCGCCGGAGAGGAGCATCGACTTGAGAATGGCCTCCTCGGTCGCCTCGCCCACAGCGCGGAAGGGCAGGTTCATGTCCTCCTCCCGCAGCGAGCGGAGCACGTCGAAGCGGCCCCTGCGCTCCCTCGGAGCAGTGGTGAAGCCCACAGCAATCTCGCCGCTTCCATGGCCGATGTATGATCCCAGCCGCGCCATGCCTACGCTGCACCGCCGCAGCACGCGCTTCAGCTGCCGTGCCGTCAGAGGCAGATCAGTCGCGACGATCATGATGATCGACCCCTTGTCGCATTCCGCGAGGCCTGCTGGCAGCACCGCCGCCCGGAAATCTGCCGACGCGCCGTAATTGCTCTGCACCAGCACGCCGAGGGTGAAGGTCTCCCCGTCCAGCTCGATGAGCCGCGAGGAGGAGCCGATACCGCCCTTCATGCCGTAGCAGACCGTTCCCCGGCCCGCGCCGACGCTGCCCTCCGCGAAGTCCGCCGACGCAGACTCAATGGCCGCGCAGACCTCGTCCTTCCCCACGGGCCTGCGGGCAATGTCGCTGATTCGGCTGTCGTTGCACTCGCAGACCACCGGGTTCACGCTGCGCAGCGGCACGCCGTCCTTCCCGCAGCGGTCGAGCATCCAGCTCACCAGCGCGTCATGCACCTTGCCCACGTTGAGGGTGTTCGTCAGGGCGATGGGCGTCTCGATCGTGCCCAGCTCATCCACCTGCACGAGGCCCTGCGTCTTGCCATAGCCGTTGAACACGCAGGACGCGGCTGTCACCGGGTGCGTGAAGGGGTTCTCCCCGTGAGGCAGCACCACCGTGACGCCCGTATGGCAGTCGTCCCGATCTACTGTCGCGTGCCCGACAGTTACCCCGAGCACGTCGGAAATCTGGTTGCGGGGGCCGTGGGGCATCCGGCCGACGGCAAGCTCCATGGGCATCTTCCTCCTCTCGATGGAGGAGGTATTCGCCGCGGATCGCGCATGTTCCTTGCGATCAAATGAATAGATTGGAAAAACACGGGAGGAATGACCATGAAAAAGCCGCTTATCGGCGTGACCGCCGGACTGACGGACTCCGAGGAATATCTGACCATTTACCGCCGGTGCATGGACGCCCTCGAGGCGGCGGGCGCGCTGCCAGTGCTGCTGCCCATCACCGACGACGAAAACACGCTGTCAGCGCTGATCGACAGACTGGACGGCTTCGTTTTCTCCGGCGGCGTGGATGTTGATCCTCTCCGCTTCGGCCAGCAGCAGCACGCGGGATGCGGCGCCATCAGCCCCCTGAGGGACGCCAACGAGCTGGCGCTGGCCCGGCTGCTCATCAACCGCGGCGACAAGCCCGTGCTGGGCATTTGCCGGGGCTTTCAGGTGCTGAATATCGCGCTGGGCGGCGACGTGTATCAGGATCTGCTCACCGACCGGGGCGGCGACACCATCAGCCATCGTCAGAAGCAGCCGGAGACCTACGTTTCTCACGCCGTGACCCTCGCGCCGGGCAGCAGGCTCCGCGACATCAGCGGCACAGAGGAGCTGATGGTCAACTCCCTGCACCATCAGGCCGTGAACCGCCTCGGAGAAGGCTTCGTGCAGACGGCCTCGGCTCCGGACGGCGTGATCGAGGGCGCGGAGCTGACGGGGCACCCCTTCTTCATTGGCGTCCAGTGGCATCCGGAGCGGCTCTGGTGGAAGGATGAAAAGCATCTGGCGCTGTTCCGCGCGCTGGCCCGGGCCTGCGATTAAATCGTCCCGCATGCCCATAAATGCACCGAAAAAACATGATGCTGACGCAAAAAGCATGGTGTTCGCCTTGACAACGCCATCTTGCCGTTGTATTCTTTTCAAGGTAAGTTCCAACATTAGAGGAGGTTTCCGCATGATGAAAAGAACGCTCGCTTTCCTGCTGTGCCTTTGCATGGCGCTGACCTGCGTCTCTGCCTTGGCGGAGGACACGACTTATACGGCCCTGTACGCCAGCGAGGTGTCCACGCTGAACTATCTGATCGCCAGCAAGCAGTGGGAGCAGACTGTCGGCGCGAACATCGTCGACACGCTGGTGGAGTATGACAACACCGGCAAAATCATCCCCGGTCTGGCCGAGAGCTGGGAGAATTCCGACGACGGCCTTGTCTGGACCTTCCACCTGCGTCAGGGCCAGAAGTGGTATGACTACACCGGCGCCGAAGTGGCTGAGGTGACTGCCAACGACTTCGTGTCCGCGCTCAAGTACATCCTGACCCCCGAATACGAGAGCGCCATCGAGTACGCCGTCGAGGGCGCGTACATCCTGAACGCCGACAAGTATTACGCGGGCGAGATCACCGACTTCGCTGAGGTCGGCGTCAAGGCGCTCGATGATTACACCGTCGAGTACACCCTGAGCGCCCCGCTGCCCTACTTCCTCTCCTCGCTGACCTACGGCAGCTTCCTGCCCGCTTACGGCCCGCTGCTGGAGGAGCTGGGTGCCGACTTCGGCACCTCCAACGACAAGCTCTACTACTCCGGCGCTTACATCATGACCGAATATGTGCCGCAGGGGCGTCACTACTACGTCAAGAACGCGAACAACTGGGACGCCGACAACATCTTCATTGAGGCGATCGAGCGCATCTACAACTCTTCCGCTTCCACCTCCGCGCCCGCGATGGCGCTCAGGGGCGATGTCGATTCCGCTTCTCTGGACGTCAGCATCGTTGACGACTGGAAGGCCAATCATGGCGACATCGTCACCCGCAGCCGCGTGACCCCGGACTACAGCTACTTCTATGCCTTCAATTTCAACCCCCAGTATGATGAAGCGTGGAACCCCGGCGACTGGCTGATTGCCGTCAACAACGCCAACTTCCGTCACTCCATCATGAGCGCCTTCGACCGTACCTACGCCATGCGCGCCATGGAGCCCGAAGATCCCGAGTCCATCACGCAGCGCACCATCACCCCCGCCACCTTCAGCTATGTGGACGGCACGGACTTCTCCACCCTGCCCGCCTTTGACGGCATCGAGGAGAACTTCTTCAACGCCGACGCGGCGCTGGCCTACAAGGCTGCCGCCATTGAAGAGCTGACCGAAGCGGGCGTGACCTTCCCGATTCAGATGCTCGTCAGCTACCGCTCCGACATGGCCGACTGGGAGAACGAGTCCATCCTGCTCAAGCAGCAGATCGAGGGCGTGCTGGGCACGGACTATGTCGTCTGCGTCCTCAATCCTCGTCCCACCGAGAACTTCCTGCCCTCCACCCGCACGGGCGGCCAGTACAGCTTCATGCGCTGCAACTGGGGCGCTGACTACGCTGATCCCCAGACCTTTACCGATCCCTTCGCCATCAAGCGCGACTCGGAAACCGGCGAGCACATCGGCAACACCTATAACAAGATGGACCTGATGCTGGAAAGCGACTTCGCCGAGACCAAGGAGTTCCTGACCGCCTACTACGCCGCCGTGGACGCGGCTAAGGCGGAGGTTGTCGACATGACCGTGCGCTACAACAAGTTCGCGGAGGCCGAGGCGATGCTCATCAACAACGCCATGGTTATCCCGTACTACATCTCCCCTGCCGACTATCAGGTGACCAAGCTGAACATTTTCGAGGGCGAGTACGCTCCCTTCGGCATCAGCATCCTGCGCTTCAAGTATCAGCACCTGAGTGATGAATTCATCACCGCCAAGGAATACGAGGCCAACTTTGCCGAGTGGCAGGCTCAGGCCGCGAACTAATCAGCAAGCGCTTATCCGCATGGTTGATTTGTGGGAGAAGCTCCATCCCGGGGCTTCTCCCCTCTGTTGTATTCATCACGCCAATGACCGTTTTCACAATGAGAGAGGAAGACGACTGTGGCCTCATATCTGGCAAAGCGACTCCTTCGCAGCATCCTGACCCTGTTTATCATCCTGACCGTCGTGTTTATCCTCGTCCGGCAGATGCCCATCGAGGGTTATTTCCCCAACTATGAAAAGATGACCGAGGAGCAGATCCGCAACGGCATCCATCAGATGGGCCTTGACCAGCCGATTTTCGTACAGCTCGGCAACTTCTTCAAAAATCTGATTCTTCACGGGGATCTTGGCACCTCCCGCATCTACCGCAACAACGTCGCGGTGACGGAGATACTTGCGCCGAAGATTCCCGTTTCCATTAAGCTGGGATCGCTGTCCCTGCTGCTTTCGCTGCTGATCGGCCTGCCCATGGGCACGCTGATGGCCAAGTATAAGGGGCATTTCTTCGATCATCTCGGCACGGGCTTTATCGTGCTGATCAACGCGGTTCCCGCAGCAGTCTATTATCTGTTCATCCAGCTCTACGGCACGGAGCTGCTGAATGTCAGCCTGCTCTTCAACGCCAACAATCCGAAGTCGTGGATTCTGCCCGTCTTCTCCATGTCGCTGGGCAATATCGCCTATTACGCCATGTGGCTCAGGCGCTACATGGTCGACGAGAGCCGCAAGGACTATATCATGCTGGCCCGCATCAAGGGCGTGGATGAGAACAGCATCATGTTCCGGCACATCTTCCGCAACTCCTTCGTGCCCATGGTGCAGTATATCCCGACCTCCTTCCTCAACACGGTGATCGGCTCGATCTACATCGAGTCCCTGTACTCGATTCCGGGCATGGGCGGCCTGCTGGTGGACGTGATCAAGCGGCAGGACAACACCATGGTGCAGGGCATCGTGCTGCTTTACGCCTGCGTGGGCGTCATCGGCCTGATTCTCGGCGATCTGCTGATGGTGCTGATGGACCCGAGAATCAGCTTCACCAAGAAAGGCGGTGACCGCTGATGCCCCTCATCAAGCATCCGAAGATCGAATCGCTGGAGCAGCATGTTTCCGAGTCGCTCAAGCAGCAGCTTTCCGATGAGCAGCTGTTCTCCTTCGCGGACTTCGACGAGGCCGAGGTCGAGCGCACTGGCCTGAGCAACTATTCCTACTGGGGTTCCACCCTGCGGGCCTTTGCGCACAACCGGCTGGCCATGCTGCTCCTGCTGGTGATGCTGCTGATCGTGATTTTCACCTTCATTCAGCCGTATCTGCCCGGACAGTTCGACGCTTTCCTCGTCAGCAACAACGAGATGGGCCTGCCCCTGCGCAACCAGCCGCCTGACAGCGTGCACTGGCTGGGCACCAACTCCATCGGTCAGGACCTGTGGGCGCAGCTCTGGAGCGGCACGCGCACCTCGCTGTTCATCGGCATCTGCGTAGCCTTCATCGAGGCTTTCGTCGGCATCCTGATGGGCGTGATGTGGGGTTACCTGCGCAAGCTGGATTTCATCTTTACGGAAATCTACAATGTGCTGGACAATATCCCCACCACCATCGTGCTGATTCTGGTGTCCTTCATTCTCCGGCCCGGCGTGGGAACGATTATCTTCGCCATGTCCATCACCGGCTGGATCGGCATGGCCCGGTTCGTCCGCAATCAGGTGCTTATCATCCGCGACCGGGACTATAACGTCGCCTCTCGCTGCCTTGGCACCTCCACATGGCGCATCATCATGAAGAATCTCCTCCCCTATCTGGTGTCGGTCATCATGCTGCGGATGGCCCTGTCCATCCCCGGCGCGATCGGCTCCGAGGTGTTCATCACCTACATCGGTCTGGGCCTGCCCGCGACCATCCCCAGCCTCGGCAACCTGATCAACCGAGGCCGCGAGCTGATGATGAGCCCCAGCCTGCGCTACCAGCTCATCTACCCGACCATCATTCTGTCCATCGTGACCGTTTCCTTCTACATCGTCGGCAATGCCTTCTCGGACGCCGCCGACCCGAAGAACCACCTGTGACGGAAAGGAGCGAATAAGCATGGATCAGCATCCGATTCTTTCCGTCTCGAACCTGCATGTCCGGTTCAACCTGCGCGGACGCTCGCTGCATGCGCTGCGGGGCGTTCAGCTTGACGTGATGCACGGCGAGTCCCTTGCCATCGTGGGCGAATCCGGCTGCGGCAAGAGCGTGCTCAACAAAAACTTTATCGGCCTGCTGGACCCCAACGGACGCATCACCGACGGCTCCATCAAATACTACACGGCCGACAAAGCCCTGCTTTCCCTGCCCGCCGCGGGCAAGGACGAACACGGCGACTATGTCGATCTGGCGAAGTTCACCAAAAACAGCGAATGGCTGCGTATCCGGGGCAAGGAAATCTGCATGATTCCCCAGGACCCCATGACCAGCCTGAATCCGCTCAAGCGCATCGGCGCGCAGATCGGCGAGGCGCTCAAGCTCCATCAGGGGCTCAAGGGACAGGCGCTGCACGATGAGGTCATCCGCCTGCTGGGCGACGTGCGCATCGACAACCCGGAGAAGCGCTTCAGGCAGTATCCTCATGAGCTCTCCGGCGGCATGCGGCAGCGTATCGTCATTGCCATCGCCATGGCCTGCAGGCCCAAGGTGCTCATCTGCGACGAGCCCACCACCGCGCTGGACGTGACCATTCAGGCGCAGGTGCTGAACCTGCTGCACGAGCTCAAGGAAAAGTACGGCCTGACGATCATCTTCATCACCCACGATCTGGGCGTGGTCGCCAACATCGCCGAGCGCGTGGCGGTCATGTATGCGGGCGACATCATCGAGTTAGGGCTGGTGCGGGAGATTTTCTTCGACCCCCGGCACCCCTACACATGGGCGCTGCTGTCCTCCCTGCCGCAGCTCAGCGAGCGTGGCAGCGAGCTCTTTGCCATCAAGGGCACGCCGCCCAACCTGTTCAAGGAAATCTCCGGCGACGCTTTCGCGACCCGCAATCCCCTCGCGCTGAATATCGACCATCAGGAGCAGCCGCCGTACTTCGAGGCCTCCCCGACCCATCGCGCCCGCACATGGCTGATGGACAAGCGTGCGCCTCGGGTCACGCCTCCGCGGGCCATCCGGAAGCTGAGAGAGCTGGGAGGTGTCGACCATGAGTGAACGAGACGTCATCCTTGAGGTGCGCGACCTGCATGTAGCCTTCGGCGCCCGGCGCAACCGCTTTGAGGCCGTCCGAGGCGTGTCCTTCGATGTGTATCGCGGCGAAACCTTCGGCATCGTTGGCGAATCCGGCTCCGGCAAGACGACCATCGGCCGCGCGATCATCCGCGTTTATCCGGCCAGCAAGGGTTCCATCAAGTTCAAGGGCCGGGAGATCACCGGGCGCATCAGCAAAGAGCTGGATCGGGAGATCGTCAACAAGATTCAGATGATCTTTCAGGACCCCATGGCCTCCCTCAACGAGCGGGCGAAGATCGACTATATTGTCTCTGAGGGGCTGCAGGGCCGTGGCCTGAAGCGGCAGGAAATCGCCGAGCGCGTCGATGCCGCTCTGCGTGCCGTGGGCCTGCTGCCGGAGTTCGCCACCCGATTCCCTCATGAGTTCTCCGGCGGTCAGCGGCAGCGCATCGGCATCGCGAGGGCGCTGGTCATGAACCCCGAATTCATCATCGCCGACGAGCCCATCTCCGCGCTGGACGTGTCCATCCGGGCGCAGGTGCTGAACCTGATGAGCGAGCTCCAGAAGGAGCGCGGACTCACCTATCTCTTCATCAGCCACGACCTGTCCGTGATGCGGTTCATCTGCGACCGGATCGCCGTGGTGCATCAGGGGCAGATCGTTGAGCTGTCGGACACTGAGTCTCTTTTCCGCCGCCCGCTTCACCCCTATACCCGGGCGCTTCTCTCGGCCATTCCCCAGCCCAATCCCGACGTGGAAAAGAACAAGGTGCTGGAGGTCTATGACCCGAGCTGTCACCACTACGAAACCGACAAGCCTGTCTGGACCGAGGTGGACCCGGGACATTATGTGCTGGCTAATCAGGAAGAGCTGGCAAAGCTGTAACCAGTCGACAAAGTCAGGACTTTGTCGAGGCAAGCAGACCATGGCAGTCCGACACCAGACCGCCATGGTCTGTCAAGGAAGCTTTTTACGATAATTGCTGAAACTGATGCCCATGTCGTCAGTTTTGACTGAAGTCGGAGGGGCTGCGAGCCCTCCAACACCACCCGTGGGGTTGCTGATGGTCTGGGCGCTTTCTTCAAGAGAGCGCCCTGTTCACATGGAAAATCGCCTTAGCGATATTCAGAATACGACGGACGATTGAGGGATGAACATGCTCGACTGGCTGAAACGTGAAAAAGTGCTCGTCATTGCCCTTGTGCTGGCTGTGGTGTCGATGTTTGTGACGCCGCCGGACGCGGCCTATGCCGGCTATGTGGACGTGCGCGTGCTGGCGCTGCTGTTCTGCCTGATGCTGCTGGTAAAGGGCTTCCAGAGCATCGGGCTGTTCGACTGGCTGATCGCCCGGGTCTTCGGGCGCGTGGCGCATCTGCGGCGGCTGTGCCAGATGCTGGTGCTCCTGTGCTTCTTCAGCAGCATGCTCATCACCAACGACGTGGCGCTGATCACCTTCGTGCCCTTCGCCATCATGGCCCTGCATCTGTGCGGGCAGGAGCGGCAGACCATCCGCGTCGTCGTCCTGCAGACCATCGCCGCTAACCTCGGCAGCATGGCCACGCCCATCGGCAACCCGCAGAACCTTTACCTTTTCTCCGTCTCCGGGATGTCGGTCGGCGATTTCTTCCGGGCGATGCTGCCCCTGACGCTCCTGTCCCTCCTGCTCATCCTGCTGGTCACGCTGGTCATCCCCCGGGAGCCTGTTCGCATGACGCTCCCGGACGAAAAAAGAGCCATGCCAAAGCGGGAGCTAACCGCCTATGCCGTACTATTCGCGGTGAATCTGCTGGTGGTGTTCCGGGTGCTGCCATGGGGCGTGGCGCTGGCGGTCACCGTGGCTGGCGTGCTGGCCTTGAGGCAGGCCCGGCTGCTCCGGCAGGTGGACTACGCGCTGCTGCTGACCTTCGTGGGCTTCTTCGTCTTCGTGGGCAATCTGGGGCGTGTGGAGGGCATCAGCGCGTGGCTGCAGCAGGCGCTTGAAGGCCGGGAGGTGCTGCTCTCCGCGCTGATGAGTCAGGCTCTGAGCAATGTGCCCGCGGCGCTGCTGCTCTCCGGCTTCACCCGGAACTACACGGCGCTGCTGGCGGGCGTGAACATCGGCGGACTTGGCACGCTTATCGCTTCCATGGCCAGCCTGATCTCCTACAAGCTCTACGCCGCCGAGCCGAATGCGCAAAAGGGCCGCTACCTGCTCGTCTTCACCGCCTACAACCTCGCCGGACTGGCGATTCTCCTGCTGTTCCGACTGCTGATCGGATGAAAAAAAGCGGCTTTCGCCGCTTTTTTTCCTGCTTGAGAGGTCTTACGCCTCCACATTGATCAGCTCATAGTCCCGGGTTCCGAAGCCCAGCTCGCCTGCGGCTTCGATGGTATGCACGCCGTGCCGGGACTCGATCCGCTCGATCAGATGCGCCTTGCCGGGGTCGTCAGACTGGTAGATCAGGTCAAGGCAGGCCTGATCCAGCGCCACCGGGTCCGCAGAGGACAGGATGCCGATATCCGCCATGCAGGGATCCTCCGCCACGGCGCAGCAGTCGCAGTCCACGGACAGGTTGCACACGATGTTCACATAGGCGATCTTGCCCGCAAAGCGCTCGTGCACCGTCTGGGCCGCCTCCGCCATGGCCTCGCAGAAGGTGTCCTGCGGCGCGGTGTTGCTCCACACGGTGCGCTGGTCGGTCACCTTGCCGCCGGAGTGGATCAGACACTTGCCCGCCGTGGACGCACAGCCGATGGAGAGCTGCTTGAGCGCTCCGCCGTAGCCGCCCATCGGATGGCCCTTGAAGTGGGAGAGCACCAGCATGGAATCATAGTTCACAATGTTCTTGCCGACGAGGTTCTCCTTCAGCACCTTGCCGTTCGGGATGGGCAGAGACAGGTCAGGGCCCTCGGCGTCCAGCAGGTCGACCTCGAAGTGCTTCGACCAGCCGTGATCCGCAAAGAGCTTCAGGTGCCTGTCGGTCTCGTTGCGCTCGCCGTCGTAGGCCGTGTTGCACTCGACAATAACGCCGCCGACATGCTCCACCATGGGCTTCAAAAATTCGGGGCGCAGATAGTTCTGGTTGCCTGCCTCGCCGGAGTGCACCTTCACAGCCACCTTGCCGGGCAGCTGCACGCCCAGCTTCTCAAACATCGCAATGACCGCCTCGGGCGTCAGCGTCTTGGTAAAATAGACCTTGGCCTTCTCCATGCGTCTCGCCTCATTTCATGAATATTGTCCGCCGGAGCGGATCGTTGATAACACCATCATAATCTATTCTGGAAAAAAGTGCAAGCCCTATGCGCGCTTTTTTCGCCCGGCAAGACGTCTGAGAGGAGATTCACTCATAATCGTCAAAGGAGAACGGCGGGCCCTTGCGCATGGGCGGAAGCTCGAAAACGAGGGTGATGAGCTCCTGCTCATCCGTAAACTCCAGCCATGTGTTCGTTTCGTCCGGCACCCTCCTGACAGCCCACAGGGGAATGCTGACCGTCGCGCCCTGCGACAGATCCGGCACCTTCTGCAGCTCCAATATCAGGGTGATACCCTGCTCCTCCTGAATATGGTCATAGCCGACAAGGCACTTCTCGCCGTTGACCAGCGCCGGCTGGGGCGCGCCTCCGCTGCCCGGTGACGCCGTGATGCATGCCCGCCCATCCAGCCACTCAATCACCGGGATGATGCTGCCGCGCCACCAGATCAGGTCGTCGCTCTCGCCATCCGTGCCGATATCGGTGTCGAGGCAGAAGGCGACATCCGGGTCCTTCACATCCAGATGCATCGTCACAGCCAGCTTGCCGTCATCGCCATAGTCGTACCAGTAGGCGTCCATCACGGTGACGTTGAGCCATTCGCTGTCATGATTCTGAGATGATGGATGCGTGATGGCCGCAGTGTCCACGTCCACCGGAGTCAGCCTCCGATTGGTCAGGAACCACTGCACGCTTGTCCAGTTGGTCGCCACCGCCACGGCAGTGGACAGCATCAGCACAGCCAGCACCACCAGCGCCACGGTCATCCTGCGGGAACGCCTGCGCGTCTGCGGCTCCTTCGCTATGTTCAGCACGCGCTGGTAGAGGAACGGGTCGCTGCTCACGCCGGACAGCTCGCCGTCAATGGCCCTGCGGATATCCTCCGGCTTGCGCTCAATCATCGCGGTTCCCTCCTTCCTCCATCTGCACGCGCAGCTTTGCGCATGCGGCTTTCAGGCGGCTTGTCACCGTCTGATACGGAATGCCCAGCGCCGCGCCGACCTCACGCACCGACATGCCCTGATAGAAGTGCAGAAGCACCACGTCCAGCAACTTCGTGGGCAGCTTCATCACGTCGAGGGTCAGGTCAGTGCGCTCCCACGACGTCTCCGCCACGGGCTCGGGCAGCTTCTCCAGCGTGACCCTTCGGTCAACGAATCGGAACCACGCCGCCTTGCGCATGTCCCGGCAGGTGTTGATCGCAATGCGCATCAGCCACGTCCGCTCGCTGCTCTCGCCCCGGAAACCGCTCAATCCCCGGTATGCCTTGAGAAAGGTCTCCTGAACCGCGTCCCGGGCCATGTCCTCATCGCGCAGATAAACGCAGCACATGCGCCGGATGGGCACCTCCCACGCCTGCATCAGCCGCAGCAGCGCTTCATCCGGCGTTTCGGCTCTCCGGTCATGCTGCGGCCTGATAGTCTCGGTCATGGCAATCACTCCTTCACTGGCTCGTTCATTTGTTAGACGACGCAGCAGGGCGCTTTGGCTGATGTCCTTGGAAAAAAAAGAAGAAATCCTGTCACGGATTTCTTCCTTGATCGCGTGCCCGGCTTTATTCCGCAAGGAAACTCATCAGCGCGTCGCGATTCTGCACCGGCGTGGTGGTGGGGCGGCCCAGATCGGCCCGGGAACCCACAGAGCACATAACCTCAATCAAGGTCAGGCAGTCCGCCGCCATGGCCTCCTTCACCGCCGCGTCAAGAGCTTCCGCCGAGTCCGCCCGCAGCACCAGCCCATAGCCGACGGCCTTTGCCACCGCCGTCACGTCCAGCGCGCCCTCGCACACGGGCATGCCGCCGACCGTCTCATGAGCGGCATTGTTGACCACCACATGAATCATGTTCTTAGGCCTGCGCTGGGCCAGCACAGCCATCGCGCCTAAGTGCATCAGCGCCGCGCCGTCGCCGTCGAGGCACCAGATGCGCCGCCCGGGTTTCGACAGGGCTACGCTCAGGGCGATCATCGAGGCATGCCCCATGGAACCGACGGTCAGGAAATCCCGCTCATGGCCTTCGCCGCGCGCTTCCCGCAGCTCAAACAGCTCCCGGCTCAGCTTGCCCGTCGTGGAGATAAAGGCGTCCTTCTCCCCGGCCAGCGCGATGATCCGGCCCACCGCGTCCTCGCGGGACAGGGTGTTGTCGTTGCGGTAGACAGGCTTCTCGGGGCAGGTCAGCGCACCCTTGCGCACCACGATGGCCGCCGTTCTTCCCGCTTCCAGTTGCTTCACCGTCTCCGCGAAGGCCTCGGCGAATGCTTCCTCCGTCATGTCCTTCGACAGCACGAAATACGGAATATCCAAGAGCTCAAGCTGACCGAGCGTGACCTGCCCCTGCTTGACATGCTGGGGCTCGTCATGCACGCCGGGTTCACCGCGCCAGCCGATCACCAGCAGGCTGGGCAGCGCGTACACCTGCGCGTCCATCAGCGACGCCAGCGGATTAACCGCGTTGCCGAGGCCGCTGTTCTGCATGTAGCACAGGGCTGGCTTGCCCGTCGCCAGATAATGCCCCGCGCACAGGCCGATGGCATTACCTTCGTTGGCAGCGACGAGATGACGCGGGCTGTCCACGCCGTAGGTCGCGTAGAGCGTGTCGCACAGACCCGCAAGCTGGGAGTCCGGCACGCCGGTGAAAAAGCTGATACCCGCTTGCTCGCAGGCTTTCAGCAGCACATGTGCATTCATAAAATCCCTCCTGCGGCTATTATAGCACGTCTTTTCCCCTGCCGCAAGGACTGACTGACGCAGAAAATGTCTTCCCGGCAGGAAAAGCCTCTATCCGCGGCGAAGCATATCTCATCCTGTCCCAAAAGGAGCGACCCGCATGTCCCGCCCGACCCTGCTGGCCTTTGCCCTGTCCGATGACCGCCTGTCCCGGCTGCGCTTCTGCTGCCTGAAGCTGGGCATCGCCGTGAAGCCCGTTGCCCCGGAGGACTACGCTCAGCCGCTGGGCGCACTGCTGGGCCTTCAGGAGCGCACCGATGAAGCCAACGCAGATGGCTCCGTCGGCGAGATGCTGGTCATGGCCGGGTTTGACGACGCGCTGCTGAACCGCTTTCTGGCGGCGCTCAGGCAGCTCCGCATGCCGCCCTTCCGGCTCAAGGCCATGCTGACCCCTACCAACGTCCTGTGGAACGCCTGCCAGCTCTATACCGAACTCTCCGCAGAGCACGCGGCGATGGGCGGCGTACATGAACCCCCGAAGCCCGGCTGTCCTTCCTGACAGGGACAGCTTTTTTATTGCCGCAGAAAGGTTTTCTCCGCAGCGGCGCAGCGCGCATTTTTTACATTTTTCGCGGCGCAAACGGACACATGGCGTTGTCTTCTTGAGCGATTTGTTGTATAATGGATGGTGGAGTGTTGTGGAAAGGAGCCGCCATGAGCAGGAAGCTGTCACGGGAGGAAAACCGCCGCGCTTGGCTTTGGGCGTCGGTGATCGTTGCACTGATGATGACCGCCTGCGCCGCGGTGATTCTGATCCTTCGCGTCGAATGGCCGCAGCCTATTCATCTGCCAGACGAGCGGCCCGAGACGCTTGCTGCCTCCGAGGGGCTTGACGAGATCGTCATCGACGCGGTGTTTGACCCGGAAGCCCGGCTGCTCACGGCGACGCAGGTGATGACCCTGCGCAACCGCACCGGGCAGGATCAATCTGCGGTGGTGCTGCGGAGCTGGTCGGGCGCGTACCTGCTGGAGGAAACCTCCCCTGCCGCGTCGGACGAGCTATACGCGTTCTGCTATGAAGACGGCTTCAACGCGGGCGGGCTCCGGCTGAGCGGCGCTGAAGTGAACGGCTCCTCCGCGGCCTATAGGTGGCTCGACGGCGCGCGGACCATGCTGTCCATCCCCGCTGACTGGGGCGATGGCGAGATCATCCGGCTCGCGCTGACCTACCGGGTCGACATTCCAGAATGCAGCAGCCGCTTTGGCTATGCGGACGGCACCTTTGCGCTGGGCAATGTATTCCCCACTGCCGCGGTCTGGATGGACGGCGAATGGCGGCTGGACAAGTACACGGCCGTCGGCGATCCCTTCTTCAGCGAGTGCGCCAACTGGACGGTGCGCCTGACCCTGCCGGAGGGATATACGGTCGCGGCAACCGGCGCGGGAGAAACGGCTGTCTCCGGCGGCATGCAGGTCTGTACCCTGAGCGCCAAGACGGCGCGGGACTTCTGTCTCGTCATCAGCGATCATTGGGCCGTCCGTCAGCGCATGGAGGGCGATGTGCTCCTGACTGCCTGCGCATCCACCGCCTCTTCCGCGGACGCCATGCTGAACACCGCCGCGCGGGCTCTCCGCTGCTATGAGGAGCGCTACGGCAGCTATGGCTACCCCACCCTGACGCTCGCGGAGGTGGACTTCCCCTTCGGCGGCATGGAGTATCCCCGTTTGGTGATGATCGGCGCGGACGTTATCGCGTCCGGCGGCGACGGTCTGGCCTACATCGTGGCGCATGAGGTCGCCCATCAGTGGTGGGCGGTGCAGGTGGGCTCCGACGGCTGGTATCAGCCATGGCAGGACGAGTCCCTGTGCGAATACGCGCTTCTGGACTACATTGAGGCTGCGCAGGGACAGAGCATGCGGGCCTCCGCCGCTTATGACCGGATCGAAACCAGCCTGCGCATTACCGTGCCCGGCGGGATCACGCCGGGAAGCCCCCTTGACTATTTCGCGAACATGAATGAGTATTCGCTGGTGGTCTACAGTCGCGGCGCTGCCCTGTGGCTGGCCCTCGAGAATTATCTGGGCAAGGATGGTCTCGACGCGCTGCTCAGGGACTATCAGCATGAATACCTCTTCCGCATCGCCACACGCGAGGACTTGACCGAGCTTATCAGCCGGCACGCGGGCGTCGACATGGCCCCGCTGATGCTGGATTATCTGGATACACAGATCGCAAACTGACGCACGAAAGGACTGTCAATCATGGAACGTCTGCCAACCGGCGCGGTTATCCTGATTCCTTCACTGGAGCCAGACGACCGCCTTCCCGCCTATGCCGAGCGGCTCCGCGAGCAGGGCTTTGACCGCATCGTCATCGTCGACGACGGTTCCAGCGCGGACTACCAGCACATCTTCAACCGTCTGTCAGAAATGGACGGCTGCACCGTGCTGCATCACGAGGTGAACCGCGGCAAGGGCTGCGCGCTCAAAACGGGCTATGCCTACATTCGGGACAGCATGCCGGAGGTCAACGGCGTCATCACCGCCGACGCGGATGGACAGCATACCCCCGAAGACTGCCGCAGACTCGCCGAAGCGCTTCAGGAGGAAAAAAAGGCCCTCTATCTGGGCTCCCGGGATTTCAATCTCCCGGATGTGCCGCCCAAGTCGCGCTTTGGCAACAAGACGACCAGCGGCGTGTTCTGGGCCCTCTACGGACAGTGGCTGCCGGATACTCAGACCGGTCTGCGCGCCTTCCGGCGGGAGGAGCTGGACTTCATGATGGACGTCCCCGGCGAGCGCTTTGAGTACGAAATGCAGGTGCTCATCGCCTGCGCCCGGGCGAATATCCCGATGATCCCTCTGACCATCGAGACCGTCTACGAGAACGAGAACGCCGGAACACACTTCCATCCCATCCGGGACAGCTGGCGCATCTACAAGGTGATTCTCGGGAGCTTCTTCAAGTTCATGGGCGCGTCCATCGCCTCGTTCCTGATCGATCAGGGCGTATTCGCGCTGATGGAGCACCTGATTCTGGCTGGCGTGCCATGGGCGCGAGACCTCATCATCGCCGTCAGCACGGTGGTGGCGAGGCTCATCTCCGCCCCCTGCAACTTCCTGATGAATCGCGCTTTCGTCTTCAAGTTCAAGAAGCAGACAGGAAAAACCGCGCTCAAATACGCGCTGCTGTGCGTCGTCATCATGGCCCTTTCGTGGCTGGGCGTGGCGCTTCTGGGCCGTCTGGGCATGCCGAAAGCCCTTGACAACGTCTCCAAGCTCATCATCGACACGCTGCTGTATTTCCTCAGCTTCCGCGTGCAGAACAAGTGGGTCTTCAAGGAGGATAACCAGTGAAGAAGCTCAAGACAGCCGACATCATCCTCACCCTGCTGGCCGTGGCGCTGCTTATCGCTTTTGCCGCCGCGCTGCCCAGCCCCATGATGCTGTAATTCATAACGCCAAAGGAGGCCATCCCCATGCGCAAGCTGCTGACCGCTCTGCTGATCCTGACCCTGCTCGTCCCCGCCGCGCTGGCGGAAACGACGTGGGAGCCCCTGCCTCTCGACGATCTGGAGGCCATTCCCCACATTGCTGATCCCGCGAACTTCACCGAGAGCTCCTACGAGGACGAGACGCTGTCCGTTACCGTCGAGCATATCTGGGTCGATGACGCGCGCTTCAATGTCGCTCGCGTGAAGATCGTTGATCCCTCCCAGCTCCGCACGGGCGTTCAGCAGCCCTACGGCAAGAAGGACAACAAGATTTCCACCATGGCGCAGGCTCACAACGCGGTCGTGGCCATCGGCGGCGACTATTTCTCCAAGGACAACTACGGCTACGTCATGCGCATGCAGTATGTGATGCCCAAGCGGACCAATCCTTCCTCCAAGCGGGATATGCTGCTCATCGACGCTAACGGCGACTTCCATTTTGCGCTTCAGTCCAATCTGGATCCTGCCTATGACGAGCTGCTCGACCCCACCCATGAGCCCGTTATTGTCAACACGTTCAACTTCGGCCCCGCGCTGGTGGTGGACGGCAAGCTCCGGGACGCCGCGGACTACAGCTATTACACCAAGTACAATCTCGGCGGCAAGGAACCCCGCAGCGCCATCGGTCAGCTTGGCCCGCTGGAATACCTGCTGGTCGTGGTTGACGGTCGCGACGCTGCCGACTCTAATGGCTGCACCGCCGCGGCGCTGGCGCAGTTCATGTACGACCAGGGCTGTATCAACGCGTACAATCTGGACGGCGGCAACAGCGCCCTGATGTATTTCAACGGCGAGAATTATTCCCAGAAATCCTTCAAGGCCGAGCGGGCCGTATCTGACTTCATCTATTTCGGCACGCTGATTGACTTCGGCCTTGACGGCGCGGAGGGCAACTGATGGACACGCTCTTTACCTCCTACGGCCTGCTGGCCTCGCTGGCACTGCTGGCTACGCTGCTGGGCGCCGGGCTGTGGTGCCGCCTGCAAAAGGTGCCCTACAGTGTGTGGATTCGCCTGTGCGCCGCCGGCATTCCGCTCGCATGGCTCTGCTCTCGCGTCACCTTCTGTCTGGCTACGCTTCCCACCTACATCGCGCAGGGCCCTGAGCTCATGCTGCATTTCTGGGAGGGCGGCGGCTCTATGTTCGGCGCGTTCGGCGGTTTGCTGTTGGCTGCGTGGCTGACAGCGAAACAGCAGGGCGTGAAGCCTGCCGTCCTGCTTGATGCCGTCGGACTGGGCGCGCCGCTGGGCGTGATCATCGAGCGCATCGCCGAGTCCACCGTGGAAGGCATGGGCTGGGGTGAGGCGGTCATGAGCGACTGGCTGCTGCCCATCAGCGTGGAGAGCTACGGCAGCTACTGGCACGCCGTATACCTCTATGAGGCCGTCGTCACCGGCATCACCCTGCTGGCGCTGATCGTCTGGCTATTCTCCCGCAAGGGACAAACTGCCGACGGCGACCTGCTGCTGGTGTTCATGACCCTCTACGGCTGCGCTCAGGTGGTGCTCGAAAGCCTGCGGGACGACGGTCACATGGTCGTGCATCATTTCGTGCACATCAGCCAGATCGTGGCGATCCTGCTGCCCGCTGCGGCGCTGCTGGTCTGGACGCTCCGCCTTGCCAAAAAGGGTGCAAAAAAGAGCCATGTCATCATTCCATGGCTCATCACCGCCGCCTGCATCGGCATCGGCATTGCGCAGGAGTTCGCCGTTGATCACAGCGAAAACCTCTACATCGACTACGGCGTCATGGCTGCGGCCATGGCGGTCGTTGCTGTCACCACGCTGGCGATCCGGCGCAAAGCAAACCGATAATCATTTCCGATTTTGGCAATCCTTTTGACAGCCCTTGCAGCTGTCAAGGCACAGCTCTTCCCCGCGAAGCAGCATGACCACCATGCCGTTCTCGCGGGTTTCCTCTGTCCGGAACCCCAGCCGCTCAAAGAAAGGCACGACATCCGCAGGGCACGCGAGCTTCATCAGCCTTGCCGCATGGCTCTCCGCCTTGAACAGCAGCAGCCGCAGCGTCAGATCGCCCAAGCCAAGGCCGCGCTTCTCCGGTAGCACCGCGATGTCTCCCAGCCAGAACGCGCCGTCCTGCCACCACAGCCGCCCCGTCGCGGCCACCTCGCCCTCGTGCCGCACCAGCACATTCCAGCTCAGCTTATCCAGTTCATCAGCACCGCGGCCCAAAACCGCCTGCCTGATTGCCAGCGCCTGACCGATCTCCGCGCCCGGCGCAAACCACTTACCTTCGACCATCCGGTCTCACCCCTGTCAGGAGGAATCATGTTATGGAGAAGCAGAAAATTGACCGCATCAACGAGCTCGCCCGCAAAAAAAAGACCGTCGGGCTGACCGAAGCGGAAGTGCGGGAACAGGCGGCGCTGAGGCGTGAATACCTCGACGGCTTCCGCGCCAACATGGAGGCCGTGCTGGCCGGGGTGGTCATCCAGCGCCCGGACGGAAGCAAGACGCCTCTACAGAAGAAGCCTATCAAAAAATAGTATATCAAATGTTCCCCGCAAAGTCAAATTAAAAAGTTTTGGTAAAATACTTGCCAAATGCGCCATCTTCATGTATAATGAGAGTGCAAACAGGAAAGAGAGAAGCCGCTGTGACGGCAGCAAAAAAGAAAGAGGTGATACCGTTGGATCAGGAAGCACAAGGTTTCAACGCCCCGGAATCGGATGAGGCGTATGAGCCCGACGTCATCGAAATGATGGACGATGAGGGCAACACCATCCTCTTTGAAATCATAGATTACTTCTTCTACAACGGTGAGGAATACGCAATCCTGACAGAAGCGGAGGATGGCGAAGACGCCGAGCAGAGCGCGGATGCACAGTGCGCCCCCGACGACGAAGCCGACGAGCAGGAAGAGATCACCTGCTACATCATGAAGGTGGTTGCCACCACCGACGAACATGGTGAGGAATTTGAGGAATTCGTCCCGGTGGAAGACCAGGCACTTGAGGCCAAACTGATGCAGATTGCCAGCACCCGGCTCAACGAAGACGATGACCCGGACGACGAGGCGTAAAGAATTCGTCCTAACTGAATAGCAGCCAATGGATGCGGATGGGCACAGCCCATCCGCTTTTTTGTTCTGCCATCGTCAAGTTGCTGTGGATAAGCGGTTTGATATATCTTTGCAGACAGAAAACAACGGTCGGTTTTTGTGGATAATCGATTGATAAAATGTTGATGACTGGTGGATGATTTGATTTGTGATTACTGTTTTATCCCCTAATTTGGGATAACTATGCTTCCTATTTCCGAAATTTTAAGAGAGTTTTATCCCTTATACTTTTTAATTATAGAAGCTGTATCGTCGTTTTTCGGAAACACTTTAGTAGAAAGACTTAAGTTGGTTTGTTTATATCTTTATCCCCTACTTTATACACAGGACTAATCCACAAAAAGTGTTCATAGCGTGAACAACAAAGCCTTTATCCGCATGTCAGCGATTGCTATCATTTCCTATTATATAGCCTGACTTTT
>JAFLST010000007.1:70386-76816 GCA_022510815.1 Christensenellaceae bacterium
CCTTTATCCGCATGTCAGCGATTGCTATCATTTCCTATTATATAGCCTGACTTTTTCGCGCAAAAGAGAGGATTTCCGGATGATTGAGGCGAATTGTAGAATATTGCGGCAGGATTGGATCATCCATGCCGCATGGCGTGACAAGCGCCTCTGACAGATGGAGTAGTGAATCAAGCATGTCAATGAACACCTATCGCGCCGGCATCGACATCGGCTCAACCACCGTCAAGCTGGTGCTCCTCGATGACAAGGGCGAGATACTTTACGGCGAATACCGCCGCCATCGCGCCCACACGCAGGAGACCCTCGCGGACATGATGCGGGAGGCCCGGGAGAAGCTCGGCCCCTGTGCGTTAAGGGTCAACATGACCGGCTCCGGCGCGCTGTCCCTTGCCACGGAGCTGCATGTGGGCTTTGTGCAGGAAGTGGTGGCTGTAGCAACAGCGCTGCAGCAGGCGGCGCCTCAGACGGATGTGGCCATCGAGCTGGGCGGCGAGGATGCGAAGATTATCTATTTTACCGGCGGGCTCGAGGAGCGCATGAACGGCGTCTGCGCGGGCGGCACCGGTTCCTTTATCGACCAGATGGCTTCCCTGCTCAAGACCGACGCGACAGGCCTCGATCAGCTTGCCGCAAGCTATAAAGAGCTCTATCCCATCGCGGCCCGATGCGGCGTGTTCGCCAAGTCGGATATCCAGCCACTCATCAACGAGGGCGCGGCACGGGAAGACCTCGCGGCGTCAATTTTTCAGGCGGTGGTTAACCAGACCATTTCCGGTCTTGCCTGCGGTAAGCCGATCCGCGGGCATGTGGCTTTCCTTGGCGGGCCGCTGCACTTCCTGCCGCAGCTCCGTCAGGCGTTCATCCGCACGCTCAAGCTGACTGACGAAACGGCGATCATCCCTGAGAACAGCCACCTGTTCGCGGCAACCGGCGCGGCGCTGGAAAGCGACTCCGCCGTCGAAATGCCCCTTGACCAGCTTCTTGACCGCCTGCAGCAGGGCGTGATGCTCACATGGGGCCTCAAGCGTTTGCCGCCGCTGTTCAGGAACCACGACGAATACACCGTTTTCCTTAAACGGCACAATCGAGCCAAGGTGACCCGGGGCGATCTGTCTGCTTACGCGGGTGACTGCTTCCTCGGCATCGATGCGGGCTCAACCACGACCAAGGTCGCGCTGATTGGCAGTCAGGGCGAATTGCTTTACTCTTTCTACGCCAGCAATCAGGGCAATCCCATTGAGACGGCCCGCCGGGCGCTGCGGGAGCTGTTGGATCAGATGCCCGACACGGCCCATATCGCCCGCTCATGCTCCACAGGCTATGGCGAGGATCTGCTGAAATCCGCCTTCCGGCTTGATGACGGCGAGGTGGAGACCATCGCTCACTGCACCGCCGCGGCGTTCTTTGACCCGCAGGTGGACTGCGTGCTGGATATCGGCGGGCAGGACATGAAGTGCATCAAGCTCAAGGATGGCTCCGTGGACACCATCCTGCTCAACGAAGCCTGCTCCTCGGGCTGCGGCTCCTTCCTCGAGAACTTCGCGAATTCGCTGGGCTACACTGCCGAGGGATTTGCCGCGGAAGCGCTCTTTTCCCCGGAGCCCGTCGATCTGGGCACCCGCTGCACCGTGTTCATGAACTCCAACGTCAAGCAGGCCCAGAAGCAGGGCGCGTCTGTGCAGGATATCTCCGCCGGTCTGGCCTGCTCGGTTATCAAGAATGCCCTGTTCAAGGTCATCAAGCTGGCCGACGCCAAGGAGCTGGGCAGCCACATCGTGGTGCAGGGCGGCACCTTCCACAATCGGGCGGTGCTGCGGGCCTTTGAGCAGCTGGCGGGCGTGGAGGCCATCTGCCCGGATATCTCCGGCATGATGGGCGCGTTCGGCGCGGCGCTGATTGCCCGGGAGCGTTATACTGGTGAAGCCTCCACCACCATGCCCATCGCGGATATCCTCGCGATGACCTATCAGACCCGCACTGCCCGCTGTCAGGGCTGCACCAACCACTGCATGCTGACGGTCAGTCAGTTCCCCGGCGGGCGGCGGCACATCACCGGCAACCGCTGCGAGAAGGGGCTGGGCCAGTCTGCCAGCAGCGATAAGGGCCCGAACGTCGCCGCCTACAAGCTGCAGCGCCTGTTCGACTATGCCCCGCTGGAGGAGGCCAGCGCGCCCCGCGGCGTGATCGGCATCCCTCACGTGCTGAACCTTTACGAGAATTACCCCTTCTGGGCGACGCTGCTGACGAAGCTCGGCTTCCGGGTCGTGATCTCCCCTGCCTCATCGCGGAAGATTTACGAGCAGGGCATGGAGAGCATCCCCTCCGAGAGCGAATGCTACCCTGCCAAGCTGGCCCATGGGCATGTCCAGTGGCTGATCGACGAGGGTGTCAAGACCATCCTCTACCCCAGCGTGTTCTACGAGCATCAGGAGCAGCCTGACGCGCAGAACCACTTCAACTGCCCCATGGTCGCCGCGAACCCCGAGAACATCGCCAACAATGTCGAGGATATCACCTCCGGCAGCGCGCGAATCCTGAAGCCCTTCCTTGCGCTGACCAGCGAAAAGGTCGCGGCGGACCGGCTGGCAGGATTCTTCCGGGAGACCTTCTCCGTTCCCGAACGGGAGACCCGTGAAGCCGTCCGCGCCGCGTGGGCAGAGCAGCAGAAGGCCAAGGCCGACGTGCGGGCTGAGGGACAGCGCGCCCTCGACTGGATGAAACAGAACGGTCGCCGGGGCATCGTGCTGGCGGGACGGCCCTATCATGTCGACCCGGAAATCAACCATGGCATTCCGGAGCTGATTGCCTCCTATAGGCTGGCGGTGCTCACCGAGGACAGCCTGCCGGAGGACTTCCCCACCGAGCATCCCCTGCGGGTGCGTGATCAGTGGGTGTATCACTCCCGGCTGTATAAGGCCGCCGAATTCGTCCGTGACCGCAAGGATCTCGAGCTGATCCAGCTCAACTCCTTCGGCTGCGGCCTTGACGCGGTGACCACCGATCAGGTCAGCGAGATTCTGGAGAAGTCCGGCAAGCTGTACACCCTCATCAAGATTGACGAGGTGAACAGCCTCGGCGCGGCCCGGATTCGCGTTCGCAGCCTGCTGGCGGCGATGGATCAGCGCGAGCGCCAGGGCATCCACGCCCATCCGCAGCCCGCTGCCTATGAGCGCACCGAATTCACCAAGGCCATGTACGACGCGGGCTACACCATCCTCGCGCCCAACATGAGCCCGCTGCACTTCCGCATCCTTGAGCCGTTGCTGCGCAAGTATGGCTACAACGTGGTCATGCTGGACGGAGACAGCCGCACCGCCATTGACACAGGACTCAAGTTCGTCAACAACGACGCCTGCTATCCGTCCATCATCACCGTCGGGCAGATGATGGAAGCCGTGCTCTCCGGCAAATACGACACCGATCGCCTCGCCCTCGCCATGACCCAGACCGGCGGCTGCTGCCGCGCGAGCAACTATGTGGGGTTCATCCGCCGGGCGCTGGAAAAGGCCGGGCTGAGCCATATCCCGGTCATCTCCATCAATGCCAACGGTATGGAGACCAACGGGGGCTTCAAGCCGCCGGTGACGCTCTACCTCGACGCGCTGCGGGCCGTGGTCTACGGCGACCTGCTGATGCGCTGCCTCTACCGCGTCCGTCCCTATGAGCTCACCCCCGGCTCCGCCAACGCGCTGGCGCAGGAGTGGACGGACATCTGCGTCGATTCGCTGGTGAATCCTAAGTCGCGCCGCAGCTACAAGTCCGTCTGCGAAGGGCTGGTGCAGGCCTTCGACAGCTTCCCCATCGACGAGACGCTCCGCAAGCCGCGGGTGGGCATCGTGGGCGAGATACTGGTCAAGTACATGCCGCTGGCCAACAACAGCCTTGTGGGCCTCCTCGAGCAGGAGGGCGCGGAGGCCGTGGTGCCGGATCTGATGGACTTCCTCAACTACAGCGTGTACAACGGCGACTTCAAGCACAAGTACCTCGGCACAAAGTGGACGACCTCCGCCACGGCATTCCTTGGCGTGCAGGGTATCCGCGCCATCCGCAGACCCGCGCTCAAGGCGCTTGAGAAGAGCCGCCGCTTCGATGCTCCCATGCCCATTGAGCACATCGCCGAGCTGGCCGAGCCCTTCCTGTCGTTGGGCAATCAGTATGGCGAGGGCTGGTTCCTCACAGGCGAGATGGCCGAGCTGCTGCTGACCGGCACGCCGAACATCGTCTGCATTCAGCCCTTTGCGTGCCTGCCCAACCATGTGGTCGGCAAGGGCGTCATCAAGAAGCTGCGCAGCCACTACCCGCAGGCGAACATCGTCGCGGTGGACTACGACCCCGGTTCCAGCGAGGCCAATCAGCTCAACCGCCTGAAGCTGATGCTCTCCGCCGCGAAAAAGGCCGTGCTGACCGACGCGCCCGCGAGCAAAGCATCTGCGTCCCTCTCCCTGTAACGCAAGCGCCTCCCCTGCCGCATCATTTCCGCCGAACCGGACATGATAGAGGCAAAGGAGGCGTTTTTTATGACCGTAATCGACCGCAAGGAAACCGGCACGAAGCCGGACACACAGGCGCTGTTCAAGCTCACCTACGGCATGCATGTGCTCTGCGCCCGACAGGACGGCAAAGACAACGGCTGCGTTATCAACACCGCCGTGCAGGTCACCGACACGTCGCACCGCCTGTCCGTGACCGTGAACAAGAAGAGTCTCACGCAGGAGATGATTCTGGACACAGGCCGCTTCACCCTCAGCAACCTGTCGGAGCGCGCGGCGTTCGAGCTGCTGGAGCGCTTTGGCTTTAAGAGCGGCCGGGACGCGGACAAGTTTGCGGACTTCTCCGGCTGGGAGCGGGACAAGGAGGGCATTCCTTACCTGACTCAGGGCACGAACGCGTTCTTCTCCTGCGAGGTGGAGCAGACCGTCGATCTGGACACGCATACCATGTTCATCGCCAAGATCAGCGATATGGCCGTGCTCGACGACGCGGCGTCCATGACCTACAGCTTCTATCAGGAGCACCTGCGCCCCCAGTCCAGCACGCCCAAGACCGGCAGCAAAACCGTCTGGCGCTGCGTGGTCTGCGGCTGGGAGTACGTCGGCGATGAGCTGCCCGAGGACATCATCTGCCCGCTGTGCAATCACGGCGCTTCGGACTTTATCCGGGTGGACGATTGACAAGAACAGCCTCCTCTGCTAAGATGGAATCAACATCATCACAGAGGAGGTTGTTTTCATGGACGACAAGGCTTTATTTAAGCTTTCCTATGGCCTGTTCGTGCTCACTGCCCAGCAGGACGGCAAGGATAACGGCTGCATCATCAACACGGCCATTCAGGCGGCGGACGGCAAGATCACCGTCGCGGTCAACAAGCAGAACCTGACCCACGACATGATCAAGGCCACCGGCGCGTTCACGGTCAGCATTCTCTCCGAGAAGGCTTCCTTCGATCTGTTCAAGCACTTCGGCTTTCAGAGCGGCCGCGGCACGGACAAGTTTGACGGCTTCACGGGCTGCAAGCGTGGCGAGAACGGCCTGCTGTACATCACCGAGGGCACCAACGCCTACATCTCCGGCAAGGTGATCGAGACCGTTGATCTGGGCAGCCACACGCTGTTCGTCGCGACGATCAGCGACATGGAGGTGCTCGACAGCGCGCCCTCCGCCACCTACGCCTACTATCACGCCAGCATCAAGCCCAAGCCTGCCGCCCAGCCCCCGCAGGAGAAGACCGTCTGGCGCTGCACCGTCTGCGGCTACGTCTACGAGGGTGACGAGCTCCCCGCGGATTTCGTCTGCCCGTGGTGCAAGCATCCGGCCAGTGATTTCGAGAAGGTCGGCGGCTGATCCGGCGCATCAAAATAGCAGGAACCTCTGAAAGGGACACTTCGCAAGGAAGTGTCCCTTTCAGAGGCTATGAGAAATTGCCGAGAAGCATAAGGCGTGCGTTATACTCATCATGCGATGAATCGGAATTTAATGAGCGGTTATTCGCCGAACAGTTGAGGAGCTTGATTGATGGCAATGTGGAATCCGTGGCGCGGCTGCCACAAACACAGCGAGGGATGCAGATATTGTTATATTCATAAGGGTGACCTCAAGCGTGGAATTGATACGGACTGCATTGTAAAGACGGATAACTTCTACGCGCCTATCGCTAAAAACAAATCAGGAGCATTCAAGATTGCGTCGGGCCAGACTGTGTATCTCTGCTTCTCCACGGATTTTCTAATTGAAGATGCCGATGAATGGCGTCCTGAATGCTGGCAGATGATCAGAGAGCGTTCCGATCTGCACTTTCTCTTTTTGACAAAGCGTATTGAACGGTTTATGGATTGCATCCCAGAGGACTGGAACGACGGATACAATCATGTCACAGTCGGATGTACGGTAGAAAATCAAGACAGAGCTGATTACAGGCTTTCCATTTTCA
>JAFLST010000070.1 GCA_022510815.1 Christensenellaceae bacterium
ATCATTACACTGAGTACCAATGCCATGATCCTACGCTTCATCTGCTTTTGCCTCCTTCGCCTCTTGCGAACTGGAACCACTTCCTGATAAGGAGCAGCCGTGCCGCCCCGCTATCGTGAAAAGCTTAAGATACCGGAGCGGTTCACCGCCCCAGCATCACCAATATTTTACTGCCAAGATGTATAGTTTGTCAATCGTCAATCTACTATTATTTGTGTATTTTTGGTGTTTATTTGGACAATCCATATAGGTTGTGCTGCGAACGGCCGACCACCCCAAGATATAAAAAAGCCATGTCCCTGCGGACATGGCCATGATTCAGTTCTCGAACTGCGCCGCGCAGTCTTTCAGCCGGGTAATCACGTTGATCTGCTGCGGACAGGCCTGCTCGCACTGACCGCACTCCACGCACACGGAAGCTTTACCCTTGCCCGTGGTGGCAATGGTGTATTCCCGCTTGCCGCGGAACGCCTCGTTGCCCCGCTGCCGGTTGCTGACCGAGAAAATCTCCGGAATCGGGATGTTCATCGGGCAGCCGTCGGTGCAATAATGACAGGCCGTGCAGGGGATGGACGTATCCTCGTTCAGCGCGGCCTGCGCGCGCCTGATGACCGCCTGCTCCGCCTCGCTGAGGGGCTTGAAATCCTTCATATAAGATAGGTTATCCTTCATCTGCTCAAGGTTGGACATGCCCGAGAGCACCGTGATGATACCGTCCAGCGACGCGGCAAAGCGAACGGCCCACGACGCGATGGAAACATCCGGATTCGCCTCCTTGAGAATTCGCCGCACGCCGGGCACCGGGTCCGCCAGCGCGCCGCCCTTGACCGGCTCCATGATGGTGATGGACTTGCCGTGCCTACGGGCGATCTCCCAGCACTCGCGGGAGGCCACGCCGGGGTTCTCCCAGTCGGCATAGTTGATCTGGAGCTGGACGAAATCCACGTCAGGATGATCCGTCAGCAGCTCCTCCAGCAGCGCCGGGTCCGCGTGGAAGGAGAAACCGTAGTACTTGATCAGCCCCTTGGCCTTCTGCTCCTTCACGAAATCCCAGATGTGAAACTCGTCGTAGACCTTGTAGTTGCCGCGCTGCAGGGCATGGAGCAGATAATAATCGAAGTAGCCCGCGCCGGTGCGCTCAAGGCTGGTATAAAACTGCTGCTTGGCGCTCTGCTCATCCTGCGGGCCCATCCATGCGCACAGCTTCGTGCACAGGGTATAGCTCTCCCGGGGATAGCGATCCACCAGCGCCAGCTTCGCCGCCTTTTCCGACTCGCCGCTATCGTAGACATAGGCCGTGTCAAAATAAGTCTGCCCGGCTTCCATGAACAGGTCGACCATCTGCTTGGTCTGCTCGATGTCGATCTTCCCGTCCACCTTGGGCAGGCGCATCAGCCCGAAGCCCAGCTTCGGCGTCTTCTCTCCAAAATAACGTTCCATGCCGCACCTCCTGCAACAGCGTGCCTTTTCTTCCTATATATAGGTGTGTTTCCCCAGCCACAGCGCCGGGTGTCATCTCCTATCATATCATACCCCGGGCCGGAAATCCATCAGAATCTGTGCTCCTTTCCAGAAGATTTTCTGATCCGCGTGCCATGCCGCCCGCAGGATATATTTTACAGCTGTAACGCCACCTTTCATGGCACGAAAGCGTCTTTCTGGCGAGAACATCCAGAAGGGAGACTGACCATGAGAAAGCTGTTCGCAATCCTCCTCTGCCTGATGACCCTGACCTCCGCGGCCTGCGCGGAGACGCTGCGGCTATTTGATGTTTCCCCGACCGACGCGTTTAGAGCGTCGCATCCGGATGTGCAGATCATCACCAACCGCGACGCCAACCTGCGCCTGTTCTACTATGGTATGGAGCTGAACAATCAGCTCCTGTCCGGCAGCTTCCAGTGGGACGCGTTCAAGGTCTCATCGGCGTATGCCAACCTGCAGCTGCTCTATCAAAAGGGATATCTGCTTGACCTATCTGACAGCGAGATCATTCGGGACGTGGTGTCCCGGCTGCACCCGGACATCGCCGCCCTGTGCACCTATGATGGACATATCTACAGCGTGCCGACTCACATCATGTATCAGGGTGGGTTCCCGAAGACCGTCTGGCCAGAAAAGTGGCTGGAGGCTGGTTACACGCGCGAGGATATCCCGCAGACCTTCGGAGAATACCTCGACTTCATTGACGCGTGGCTCGACCGCCGGGAAGACGATCCCAACTTGACGCTGAACGTCTTCGCCCAGTATGAGCCCACCGACTACAACATCCACAGCTACAGCGGCAGGCTGGTGGACGAGCTGCTGGACAGCTACATCGACCAGACCCTCTACGCCGGGAAACCGCTGCGCTTCGACGATCCTGAGCTGATCCCGCTTCTGGACAAAGCGAAGGCCGTCGGCGAGCGCGTCTTCCGCTTCGAACCGATCAAGACGGACAGCAACTCCAACTACGGGCTCTTCGGGGGCGCGATCGGCGAACTGGAGTACAGCCAGCTTGAAGCGTGGCAGGTCAACCTGCGCATCCATGAGGATCAGCCCACGGTCATGCGATTCCTGCTGCAAGTGTCCGGCGTTTATGCGGGCACGGCCAATCCGGAGTTAGCCATTGCCGCCGTGGAAGACGACCTGCTCGACACCATCCACGACGAGCGTTCCTCGATCCACCACGCCGAGATTGAGATGATGTTCAAGGATGCGCAGCCGGTGCGCAACGAGGTTTACGACCGGGTACAGCGCCTGTCACAGAATCAGATTGACATGTGCGAACACTGGCTGAACGGCGACGACACGCCCTATGCCGAGTATGTCGACATGACCGATCTGGACTCCCATTGGAATTCCCTCGCCCGGTTCGCCGAGGAGCTCAAGACCATGAAGGAAGCGGATATCCGGGATGAAATGGCTCGCATTCAGGAGGAGATGGCGGCATATCAGCGGGACTATGAATACACCTTCGCCCCGGAAGACCTCGCTGCTTGGAAGAAATACGCTCAGCACCTGTACTTCCCCGGCCCGAACATCTTCACAACCGACGAGGGCTATGAAAACTTCAAAAAGCTCAAAAGCCAGTTCGTCGATGGACTCATCGACGCTCGGCAGCTGGTCAGCGAGCTCGACCGCATTGCGTGGATGATGGAGATGGAAAACCAGTAAAAAGGAAGGCTCCTCTATGAGGGGCCTTCCTTCATGGCTGTTATCCTGTGACCGTCAGGTTCCCGCGCTCATCCGCGTCCACGGTCAGCTCTGCGCCGGGGGTCACGTCCGCGGCAATGATGCGCCGGGCCACCAGCGTCTCGACCTTCGACTGCAGATACCGCTTGAGCGGCCTCGCGCCATACACCGGGTCGAATCCCTGCGCGATAACCGTTTCAAGGGCCGCGTCGGTCAGGCGCACCGAGAGCTGCCGGTCAGCAAGGCGGCGGTTCAGGCCCTCCAGCATCAGCCCGACAATCCGGCCGATCTGCGACCGGGTCAGGGGCTTGTAATACACGATCTCATCAATGCGGTTGAGGAACTCCGGCCGGAAGTGCCCCTTGAGCATCCTGTCGACCTGCTCCCGGGCCTCGGGCGTGATATCGTCCTCCGCAATGCCATTCAGGATATACTCGCTGCCGAGGTTGCTCGTCATGATGAGGATGGTGTTCTTGAAATCCACCGTCCGACCCTGACTGTCGGTGATGCGCCCGTCGTCGAGCACCTGCAAAAGCACGTTGAACACGTCCGGGTGCGCCTTCTCCACCTCGTCAAAGAGCACCACGGAATAGGGACGCCGCCGCACCGCTTCGGTGAGCTGACCGCCCTCGTCATAGCCCACATACCCGGGAGGCGCGCCGATGAGCCGCGAGACGCTGAACTTCTCCATGTACTCGGACATGTCGATGCGCACCATGTTCTTCTCATCGTCGAACAGCGCCTGTGCCAGCGCCTTGGCCAGCTCGGTCTTGCCCACGCCGGTGGGGCCGAGGAACAGGAAGCTGCCCAGCGGCCTGTTCGGATCCTGAATGCCCGCGCGGCTGCGCAGAATGGCCTCGCAGACCTTCGTGACCGCCTCGTCCTGACCAATGACCCGCTCGTGCAGCACATCCTCGAGGTGCAACAGCTTCTCCCGCTCGCCCTCCATCAGCTTGCTGACAGGGATGCCCGTCCAGCGGCCCACAATGCGCGCGATCTCCTCGTCGGTAACCCGGTCGCGCAGGAGGCTGTCCTCCCCTTTGGCCCGCTCGGCAATGGCTTCCTCCTCGCTGAGCTCCTTCTGCAGCCGGGGCAGCTCGCCGTATTTGAGCTCTGCGGCGCGGTTCAGGTCGTACTCCCGCTCTGCCCGCTCGATCTCGCCGTTGATCCGCTCAATGTCCTCCCGCAGCTTCGTCACCTTGCCGATGGCGTCCTTCTCGCTCTCCCAGCGGGCCTTCATCTGATTGAACGCGTCCCGCTGCTCGGCCAGCTCCTTCTGCAAATCCCCCAGCCGCGCCTGCGACAGCGCGTCGTCGTCCTTTTTCAGCGCCGCTTCCTCGATCTCGAGCTGCATGATCCGGCGGCTGATGTCGTCGAGCTCCGTCGGCAGCGAGTCGATCTCCGTGCGGATCATCGCGCAGGCCTCGTCCACCAGATCAATGGCCTTGTCCGGCAGGAAGCGGTCTGTGATGTAGCGATTGGAGAGCGTCGCGGCGGAAATCAGCGCGCTGTCCTGAATCTTCACGCCGTGGAAGACCTCATAGCGCTCCTTAAGGCCGCGCAGGATGGCGATGGTGTCCTCGACCGTCGGCTCCCCGACCATCACGGGCTGGAAGCGCCGCTCAAGGGCCGCGTCCTTCTCGATGTACTGGCGGTATTCATTCAGCGTCGTCGCGCCGATGCAATGCAGCTCACCCCTCGCCAGCATGGGCTTGAGGAGATTGCCCGCGTCCATCGCGCCGTCCGCCTTGCCCGCGCCGACGATGGTGTGCAGCTCGTCGATGAACAGGATGATGCGGCCC
>JAFLST010000071.1 GCA_022510815.1 Christensenellaceae bacterium
GCCTCCCGGATGAGCGCCTCGCCGAGGTCGCCGGTGATCTTGCGGGGCTCCTGCCCTTTGAGGAACAGCGCGCCGCCACTCTTCCCGCCAGCTACGCCGACGTCCGCTTCCCGGGCCTCGCCGGGGCCGTTGACCACGCAGCCCATGACCGCCACCTTGAGCGGCACGTCAATGTCGCCGAGCTCGCGTTCCACCCGGGCCGCGATGCCCGCCACGTCGATGCAGGTGCGCCCGCAGGTCGGGCAGGAAATGAGCTGCACGCCCCGGGCACGGATATCGAGGGCATGGAGGATATCCCACGCCGCCTTGGCTTCATTCAGCGGATCGCCCGTGAGGCTGACGCGGATGGTGTCGCCGATGCCCTGCAGCAGCAGCGCCCCGATGCCGATGGCGCTCTTGACGGTGCCCTGACCCGGCAGGCCCGCTTCCGTCACGCCGACATGCAGCGGATAATCGCACTGCCGCGCCGCCAGCTCGTAGGCCTCCACCGTCATGCGCACATCGGAGGCCTTCATGGACAGCACGATATCGCCAAAGCCAGCCCTCTCCAGCATCCGCGCATGGCTGAGAGCGCTGTCGACCATGCCCTGTGCCGTGGGGCCGCCGTGCTTCTGGAGAATCTCCTTCTCGATGGAGCCGCTGTTCACGCCGATTCGGATCGGAATGTGATGCGCCTTCGCACAGTCCGCCAGCTCCCGGACGTTCGCCTCGCCGCCGATGTTGCCGGGATTGATGCGCAGCTTGGCAATGCCGTTCTCCGCAGCCATGATGGCCAGACGGTGATTGAAATGAATGTCCGCCACCAGCGGCACCGGGGAGCCGTCCACCAGCGCCTTCACGGCTCTGGCGCAGTCCTCGTCATAGACGCTGACCCGGACGATGTCGCAGCCAGCGTCAGCCAGCGCCCTGATCTGCGCAAGGGTCGCATCCGCATCGCGGGTGTCGGTGTTCGTCATCGACTGCACCAGCACCGGCGCGCCGCCGCCCAGAGGCAGATCGCCCACATGAACCATTCGCGTATCAGACATGACTGCTTCTCCTTGGCGCGTCAGGGCAGCATCTGCCCGTTCTCAAACTCGATGATACCCGTCTCCAGAAAGGATTCGGGCGGGTTCTCAAAGCCCTTGGCTGTCCGCTGATGGGTCAGCTTCTTGAAGACCGCCTGCCGCTCGGTCGGGTCGGTCAGCTCGTAGGGCCGGTAGTCGGGCGCGCCCTGCGTGCGGCAGGGAATCACCCGGAGCTGCTTGAGCACCGCCTCGCCGTCCACCTGCTCATAGGTGAGCTGGAAGATGCCCGTGGACGGATCGACCTGCGACATGGTGCCGAAGGTGAAATTGCCCGTGCTGTAGAAGATCGGCCTGCCGTTGTAGAACTCGATGGGCTGGATCACATGGGGATGATGCCCCCAGATCACATCCGCACCCGCGTCGATCAGGCTCCTCGACATCTCGTACTCCGAGTTGACGGGCTTCATGCTCGTCTCCTTGCCCCAGTGCAGGCTGACGACCACCAGATCGCAGCCCTCCGCTTCCTTCAGGCTCTGGATGCTGGGGATGATCCGCCGGGTGGCCTCCATCTCGATCTGCGGATAGGTGTAGCCGATGAAGCCGATGCGCAGGCCGCCGACCTCCTGAATCAGGATATCGTTGTACCCGTCCTCGCGCCAAGCGTTGATGGTGCCAAAATGCTTGATTCCCGCCGCGTCCAGCGCGCTCAGGGTATCCTCATAGCCCGCGTTGTAAAAATCCAAAGCGTGGTTGTTGACCGTGTTGACGATCTCTATGCTGCCCTCGGCGAAGGCCTGCGCATACTCCGGCAGGCCGATCAGATTGAACACCTTGTCCGTATGCCGGGAAAGCGTGGTCAGCACGACCTCGCAGTTGGCCAGCGTCAGATCATCCGCTTCCAGATACTGCTTCACCAGCGAGAAGGGCCATTCGTAGCCGTTTTCCGCCAGGATGTTATGATAGGACGAGCCATAGCCACGGTACTGAATCGAATCGCCGATCGAGCAGTCGCCCACAAAGGAGAGCGTGATCGTCCCATCGTCGGCCCTGGGCGCAGGGAATTCGGTTGCCTCCGGCGTCGGCTCCTCCGTGGGCTCCGCGGTCGGTTCTGCCGCGGGCGTTTCCACAGGCTCCAGCACAGGCGCTTCGGAGAGCTCGGCGGTCGGCGCTTCCGTCGGCTCAGCCGTGGGTTCGGCAGTCGGCTCCTCGGTCGGCTTTGCAGTCACCGACGCGTCGTAAGCGAAGATGAAGGGCGATTCCATGGTGCCGTCGCCCTGTGCAACGGCGAGGCGGGTCAGGTCCAGCCGTACGGAAAGCCGCAGGCCCACATTCGTCCGGGTGTATCCGCCCCAGCTCAGGTGACCGTTATAGCCCACGAGCTGCATCATGTAGCCGTCAGTGCTCTTGAGATCCGCGACCCAATAAGTGCTCTGCTTGTTGTTGCTGGCATACAGTCCGCGCTCGATGGCGTAGGGCGTGCCGCCGGCCCAGCGGGACTTCTGCTCGTTCCATCGCGTGGCGGAAAAGCCGTATTCCGTGTTCAGGAACTGCATGGTGTTGAGGATGAACAGCTTGCCGCCGCCGGGCTCCTCGATCAGCGCATCCCGGATGGGATCGTCGCCCAGCAGCGTGTCAAGAACCGTGGTGTTCAGGTGAACGTACAGGTCGCTCTCCGCATAGCTGTTGATGCGGCGATAGGTTTTCTTCTCGATGACCGTCTTGTCCGTCTCGAAGATCACCTGACTGGTGTCGATCACATACTCCGTCAGCAGCAGCGCCTGATCGTCCTTGACCTCCAGAATGCGCCAGAGAACAGGCGCCTCGGTTCCGTCCTTCTCGTAGGGATAATTGCCGAAAAGCACATACTGATAGCCCTGTCCCTTCTGCCAGCCCCGCAGCGAGGTTTCGCCCTGCGCGGTCAGCGGCAGCAGGCACAGAACGGCCAGAAATAAAATCAGCGCTTTCTTCATACCGGCCTCCTATGGTAGATCACGACTGCTCAGTGGAACAGGTTCATCACGTCGCGGAAGGTGAAGAAGATCATCAGCGAAAAGAGGAAAAGCATGCCCACCAGATGCACCATGGCTTCCTTTTCCTGCGGGACAGGCTTGCGGCGGATGGCCTCGACCACCATGAAGAGGAAGCGGGAGCCGTCCAGCCCGGGAATGGGCAGCAGGTTCATGATGCCCAGATTGATGGAGATGACCACCAGCAGGTTGATGAAGGCGTCGAAGCCGTAGGCCTGCACCTCCTGACTGACGATGCTGACCACGCCCACCGGCCCGGAGGTCTGATCGAAGCCCTCTCCCCTGGTCACCAGCGCGCCCACCGCGTTGAGGATCATGCCGCCCGCGTACACGCAGGTGTCCCAGCTCTGTCGGATAGCCGTGCCCAGCGTGACCGGATGGGTCGTCCCCGTGTAGCGGCTGCTGACCGTAATGCCGATGCGATACTGCCCGGCAGCTTCATCCCAGAAGGGCGTGCAGGTCAGCGGCAGCGTTTCGTCCCCACGCAGAACGGTGAAGGACAATTCATCCGGGCCGTCGATGGCGGCAAGCAGCGTGTCGATGGTGCCGTCCAGCACGTTCACGCCGTTGACCTCGGCAATCACGTCGCCCGCCTGCAAGCCCGCCACCTGTGCCGGGCCGCCCGCGTCCACGTCCAGCAGATACGGCTCCACATCGGTGATGCCCGTGCAGAAGACGTACGCCGCAGCGACCACGAAGGCCAGAATAAAGTTCATCATCGGGCCCATCAGCACCGTGAACATGCGCTTCCACACGCTCTGCCTGCTGTAGGCGCGAGGGTCTTCCTTCGTCTTGCCCGATACGTCGTCCTCGCCGTAGAAGGAGCAGAAACCGCCCAGCGGAATCGCCCGCAGGCTGAATTTCGTGCCCGTCTTTTTGCTGGTGCGGCTCAGCAGCTTCGGTCCGAAGCCCACCGCGAACTCCATCACCTCGATGCCCGTCAGCCGCGCCGCCATAAAGTGGCCGAACTCATGGGCCACAACGAGGATACCCAGCAGGAGAATCGCAATCAGGACATAAAGAATCGTCATAAGGCTCCTTTCCGCCGGTCAAAAGCGCCGGGCAGCCTCCGGCAGCAGCTCTGCCGCCACCCTGCGCGCCTGCGCATCCGCCTCAAAGATATCCTCCAGCGTGTCCGCGGGCAGTCCGGCCAGCCGCGTAACAGCTTCCTCCACCAGCATCGCGATGCCGCCGAAGGGAATCTCATCCCGCAGGAACGCCGCCACTGCCGCCTCGTTCGCGCCATTCAGCACCGCGCAGGCCGCGCCGCCAGCGTTCAGGCACTCCCCTGCCAGCCGCAGCGCCGGGAACCGCTCCGGATCACCCGGCTCAAAGGTCAGATGGCCCAGCGCAAACAGATCGAGGGCCTTGGCAGGGCTGGGCACACGCCCGGGATACGTCATGGCGTACTGGATGGGCACGCGCATGTCCGGCACGCCCATCTGCGCGATGACCGCGCCGTCGGCAAACTCAATGGCCGAGTGCACAATGCTCTGGGGATGCACCACGACCTGAATCCTCTCCGCGGGCATGTCGAACAGCCACCGGGCTTCCATGATCTCGAGGGCTTTGTTGAACATGCTCGCCGAGTCGATGGTGATCTTCGCGCCCATGTTCCATGTCGGATGATTGAGGGCGTCGGCTCGGGTCGCCCGGGCCATGCGCTCCTTCTCCCATGTGCGGAAGGGCCCGCCGGAAGCCGTCAGCAGCAGCCGCTCGGGTCTGTTCCCCGCCGCGCCCTGCAGGCACTGGAAGATCGCGCTGTGCTCGCTGTCCACCGGGAGCAG
>JAFLST010000072.1 GCA_022510815.1 Christensenellaceae bacterium
TTTCGGGGGAGAGCGCGAGAGGGGAGCTTTCGGCCCGAAAGCTGCCCCTCTCGCATTATGCCCTCTGTCCGTCCTCGGTCACATGCCGCGGAGCGCGGACTGCACGGCGCCCCAGTTGGCGAGGATTTCCTGCTCGGACATGCGGCCGACGTCGTCGCGGGTGAGGGCAGGGGCGTCGCCGCCGGGGGGCGAGAGGCGGGGCGTGGGCACGGGGACGGGCCGGGCGAACAGCGAGGCGTAGCGCTCCCGCACCGGCGCGAGGGTGCCCGCGGCGTCCTTGAGGCGGCCCTCCTCCCACGCGGCGTCATCGGTCACGACGGCCCCCGCCAGCAGGTCGACGGCCTGCGGATTCGCCCCCGCATCCAGCAGCGCCGCGCGGATGGCGGACTGTCGGGCGGCGGACAGGCGGTCGGCGTCCACCTGCGCGCGGTAGGCGTCAAAGTCGGCCTGAATGCGGGCGGCCTCGTCCCGGTGGGCGGTCAGGTCGGCCACCTGATCGCGGAGCGCATCGCGTTCCGCTGCGATGCTGTCCAGCTGAGCGGCTTGGGCGCTCAGGGCGTCGCGTTCCTGCCGCAGCGCGTCGACCGTCTCGACATGCGCGGCGATGATGCGCTCGATGTGCGCGTCTTCGAGGTGAAGCTCCCGCAGGAGCTTGCGGGTCAGGGACATGCAAATCTTCCTTTCTGCAAGTAGGGTGCCGGCGTTGGCGGGCGGGTCAGAGGGGGGCGGCGTCGCCCAGCAGCAGCCCCTCGACCTCCTCGGGCTGGATGTAGGGGTTGAGCCGCAGGGCGGTGCGATGGTCGATGTCGCCGCGCATGACGGCAATGTCGGCCACGGTCTCGCTCTCGTTGGCGATGGCCTGCCGCTTGAAGCGGATCTCCTCGCAGGGGCAGCCGATCAGCCGCAGCAGGCTGCTGACGAACCGCCGCACCTGCCACTCGTAGCGGTCGGCCTTGAGGTTGAGGTTGGCCGCGGCGGCGCGGATGGCGACGTTGGTGAGGCTGCCGCCGGTGAGGGCGTCCATGTCGAGGGCCATGTAGTCCTGATAGAGCGCGCGCTCGAGCAGGGTCAGGGCGGCCTGACGGGCGGCGTAGGGCACGTCGATGGTGCGGGGCTCCGCGGTGGAGGCGGCCCCCGAGCCGTCGGACAGGTTCGCCACGGCCTTGACGCGGTTGATCTCCTCCAGCAGCTCGGCCACGTCGTCGGTGGTGCCGGCGAAGTTGTTCAGCACCCAGTAGACGTCGTTGGCGCGGTCGAGGTTGTCGGCAAAGTCGGAGAGGATGTGGTCGTAGGCGTCGATCTTGGCCTTGATGGCGGGGGTGAGCTCGCTGTGATGGCCAGCGTTGGCGTGGAGCGGGATCACGGGCAGCGCGCCGTAATTCCCCTGGGAGGCGACGGACTCGCCCAGCGCGTCGGAGCGCACGGTCATCAGGTAGGGGCGCTTGGGCTGCACCACGTCGATGGCGTCGCCGGCGCGGCGCAGGAGGGTGACGCCGTCCAGCTCGAACAGCCGCACATACATCGGCCGCTCCGCGCTCACCTGCCAGAACTGGATGCCCACCATGGCCTCGCCGGTCAGCTCGTCCAGCAGGGCGAGGAAGCCGGAGTAGGGGTTCTTGGCGGCCTCGAGGACCTCGAGGTGGTCGGTGTTCCAGTAGCCCCACGCGGTGCCGTGGAGCAGGGCCTTTTCGCCGAGGAGCTCGAGCTGCTGGTCAAAGTCGGCGCCCAGCCGGGGGCGGATGTCGCCGGGGAGGCCCACGCCCTCGGAGAGCAGGTACTGGTTCTGCTGGGTGACGAAGCGGAACAGGAACCCGCTGGGGATGCGGTTGCCCACCACGTCCTGCGTGGCGGAGCGGATGCGCTTGCGGCCCGAGGCGTCGCGGGTCTCGATCTTGCGGGCGCGCAGGACGGTCTTGCGGGCGACGGCGGTGTTCTCCCCGCGGAAGTAGCAGGACGCCTCCAGCGCCCGGGCGAAGGTGCGGGAGGCCTTGTAACGGTCGATGGCCTTGAGCGTCAGGGCCGTCGGGTCCGCCGCCGCGAGCCAGTCCTGCCATGTGATCTCGGTGAACATGTGATTCTCCTTTCTTGGTTGGGGTCGGGGGTGGCTCACCCCTCCTTTTCCCGGGCGTCGGGGTTGTCCCTGAAATACTGCGCCATCATCGCGTCGAGGGCGTCGAGATTGTTGGCGTACTCGCGCTGGGGGTAGCTCTGATGGCTGAGCAGGCGCGGCTTGGGGGCGGCGGCAGGGGCGGCGGGGGAGGCCCGGGCGGCCGGGGAGGGCAGATCGCCCCGGGAGGCCCACACTCGCGCCGCGGCCCGCCAGTCGGTCATCGGCCGGGCGCCCAGCATCCAGCCCCGGGAGGCGTTGTAGTCGCAGAAGCGGACAGGATCGAAGGTCAGCCCCGCCTCCTGACAGTAAGACCGAACCTCCTGCGGGGTGGGTGGGGTGAAGCCCCGGGGCAGGGGGTCCGCCGCGGAGCCTCCGCGCGCAGACGCGGCCCCATGACCGCGGACGACAGAAAAACCCTCTTTGTCTTTGTCCTTGTCTTTGTCGTTTTCTTCGTCCTTGTCATGGTCTTCGTCTTTGTCTTTGTCTTTGTCTTGGAGGCTTTCGCGGTCTTCCGGGGGCTTTTCGGGTCTTTTTTCGTCCTGCTGGGCCTCGCGGTAGCGCCGGTTCTTCTCGGACTTGCGCAGGTAGGCCTCGTCGTCCCGCACGAACTGGTTGATGAGCATCCGGTAGACCAGCTTTTCCTCGCCCGGCAGCGCGACCTCCTCGCGGTCGCCGGCGTAGCGCAGGATCGCCTTGAACAGCCGTCCCGCCGCCTCGTCGCCTAACTCGTTCACGGCGGCGCTGGTGTCGCCGAAGAGCATGACGTATTTGCGGTGCTTCAAAGCAGGTCTCCTTTCCGTTCGAGCAGGCGCAGCATGCAGGCGGCGCTGTCAGGGGCGTCGTCGTGGGCGGCGTGGTCGGAGTAATCCATGAGCTGGGTGAGGTAGTCGCGGTCGGTGCCCTCGAGGATGAGGGTGCGGGGCCAGTGCTTGCGCAGGTAGGCGCTGATCTTGACGGCCTTGGGCAGGCGCTCGAAGTAGGGGCGGACCATCGCGCCGCGCAGCCGCAGCTCCCGGGCGAGATACCCCCTGTCGCCGTTGGTCTCCACATGGATGGGCCCGCAGCGCAGCCGGTCGCACTCGGCGAGGATCTCGTCGATCACCGCGTCCACATGCCCGTGCCACAGCCGCCCGTAGAGCAAGACGCCCTCGGCGGTCACCCGGCCGCAGGTCAGGGCCGTGTCGTCCGCCCCGCCATAGGCCGCGTCGATGTGCGCGATGCCGTCCCACATCAGGCTCTCGTCCGCCGTGAAGCGCGGGGGCGAATCCAACAGGGCGTCCTCCCGGGCAATGTGCTTGAGCTCGTAGTTCGCCGCAAAGAGCGATGGCGTCATCACTTGCCTCAGTTTCTCAAGCTGCCCGGGGGTGAGCAGCCCTGTCTGGTAGCAGTCCCAGCGCCGGACGTTGGGCATGAGGGAGATCGCGTCCTCGGGGTGCCACGGCGTGCCGGTGTTGATGATCCGCCCGCCGGGGTTGCGGATGTTCTGCAGCTCCTGATAGACCAGCCGGGTGCGGTCGCGCTCGACGGGGCTGAGCCGGTCCTGCAGGTTGACGATGTCGTCGGTGATGACGATGTCCGCGTGCTTGCCGGTCAGCGACCCGCCGATGCCCTGCCCCACCAGCTGCGGGGCGCCCCGGGGCGCGGCGTAGCAGTCGGTCGAGAGGGAGTGCATGTCGCTGCGGGCGAGGGCGACCGGGCTGCCGTAGAGCTTGGAGGAGAGCAACTGCATCGCGTCGCAGAGCAGAAGCTGCTTCACCTGCCGGATGATCTCCGTTACGTCGTCGTCCGTCTTGCGCATGAACAGGATGTTCCGCCGCGGGTAGGCCAGCAGCATGATCGCCATGCTCACCGCAAGGCAGGTCGTCTTGTAGCTGCCCCGGTGGCTCAGCAGGGTCATGTCGCCCTGCCCGGCGATCATCTCGCGCATCCACGGGCCGTGCAGCTCGTCGGTCAGCAGCCTCTGGCCGCACCAGCGGGCCACCCGGGCGGGGTGGCGCACCAGCAGCTCAAGGGCCGTCCTGTCCATCGCATGCCTCCAGCGACCGCATCGCTTCCTCGATTTCCTCCGCGATCTCGGGCTTCACCGCCGCCCTCTCCTCCCGGGGCGTGAGCATGCCGTAGTGCTTGGCCAGATTCTCCGCGGCCTTCATCTGCTCGGCAGGCTTCTCGCCCCGCAGCATCGCCGTGAACGTGGCCAGCACCTCCTCCGGCGTCGCGATGCCGGATATGGGCTCTTCCTTCATCGGTGACCTCCTTTCATGAGTTCGACAAAGTCAGGACTTTGTCGAGGATGGCAGACATGAGCGGTCCGATGCCAGACCGCCCATGTCTGTAAGGTGGCTTTTTATCCTAAAAAGCACAAAAACTGACGCGCATGTCGTCAGTTTTTGAAGAGAGTCGAAGGGCCTGCGGTCCCTCCGACGCCACCCGGGGGTTTGGCATAAGGGAACTGGTGTTCTCTTTTTGCCAATACCACTTTACCACACAGGAGGGTGACATGTCGATGTCATCCCGGTGACAAGTGG
>JAFLST010000073.1 GCA_022510815.1 Christensenellaceae bacterium
TGTTCAGCGTATCCGGCACGAAGCCCGCGCCGATGCCCTGAATCTTGTGCGGGCCCGCGACGCCCTTCGACAGCACCGGGGAGTCCGCCGGCTCCACGGCCACCACCCTGACGTTCGGGTTCTGCGCCTTCAGATATTCGCCGACGCCCGTGACGGTTCCTCCCGTACCCACGCCCGCGACGAAAATATCAACCTTGCCATCGGTGTCCGCCCAAATCTCCGGGCCCGTGGTGGCGCGGTGAACCGCCGGGTTGGCCGGGTTAACAAACTGACCGGGAATGAAGCTGTTCGGCGTGGCGGCGGCCAGCTCCTCCGCCTTGGCAATGGCGCCCTTCATGCCCTTCGCGCCCTCGGTGAGCACCAGCTCCGCGCCGTAGGCCTTGAGCAGGTTGCGGCGCTCGACGCTCATGGTCTCGGGCATGGTCAGAATCAGCTTATAGCCCCGGGCCGCCGCCGCGGAGGCCAGCCCGATGCCCGTGTTGCCGCTGGTGGGCTCGATGATGACCGAATCAGGCTTCAGGAGGCCCTTTGCTTCCGCATCATCCAGCATGGCCCGGGCAATCCGGTCCTTGACCGAACCGGCTGGATTGAAATACTCCAGCTTGGCGGCGATCGTCGCCTCAAGGCCATTATTCCGGGCGAAGCTGTTCAGCTTCAGCAAAGGGGTGCCGCCGATCAAATCCGTGATGCTCTCATAAATCTTCATACATCATACGCTCCTTGTCTCTGCAGATCATTTCGGATCATGGAAGGTTATGCGCCGCTGTCAACAGAAATCCGTCGATCCGGTGGGAATTCGCTTGCAGGCGTGCATGGTCGCGCTCCTTTCACAGCAAAAACGGGAAGGCATCCATGCGGACGCCTTCCCGGACGCATCAGTTCAATGACGCTTACATTCGGCGGCAGGCGCATGGGAAAACAGAGCACATGCTCTCACACATGCCCATACACATCGCCTTAACGCGCTTCGCCATGGAACCTGCCTCCCTTCGCCGGAATATAATGATATGATAGCGCATCCTCACTGCCGGGTCAAGGGAAAAACTGTATTTCCCATGTACTGCCGCTCAGGCCCTTCCGTCCCGGCGCATGGACTCCTCCGCGCTGAATCCCGCGGGATAGCGCCGGTGCAGCTTGTCGAGGTTGCGCCGGAGAATCTCCTCCAGCGGCACGCCGAGTCCCTGCGCCGCTTCCGCCAGATACCACGCCACGTCGCCCAGCTCCTTGATGAGCGCGTCCCGATCCAGCGGATGTCCCTGAAAGCGCTGCTTCTTCACGATGTCGATGGCCTCGCCAGCCTCGCCGCACAGGCCCATAACCGCGTTGAGCAGCACGTCCTCGGGCGGAATCGCCGGGTTGAGCAGGCTCATCGCGTCCCGCTGGTATGCCCCTGCTGTCAGCTCTGCGCCCTTCACTGCCCTTGTGGCGATGTAGCAGGGCACATGATGCTCGCACAGGCCGCCCTCGGTATCGTAGTCCTCATAAAAGTCGGTGATCGTGAGGCCAGCCCGGAGCTGCCCGCCGATCTGCTCCTCCAGCGTGTGGGAAAACTGCACGCCGCAGTCCTCCTCCTCGAGCTGCTTCATCTGCTCGGGATTCGCGACCGGGTCGAAGGGCAGGGTGTTGACGACGGTGCGCTCATCGTTGTCCAGCGCGTAGACAAAGCTGTTGCTGAACCCCGCCAGCAGCGCGCCGCCCTCCCGCAGCACCCGATGGCACTCGCGCCAGATGCCCTCCACCTCGCGGACGTAGCAGTTGGACACCGGGTGGAAGATCAGGTCGAACTCGCCGTCTTCAAAGGGCAGCGGCTGGGTCATGTCGGCGCGGACGACGCGGATGTCATATCCCTCCCGGGCCGCGACCATACGCTCGCTCTCGAGCTGCCGCTCCGAATAATCCAGCACGGTGCACTCGGCCCCTAACGCCGCGAAGATCGGCATCTGCTGCCCGCCGCCGCTGGCCAGACCCAGCACCCGCTTGCCCCGCAGGTCGCCGAACCATCCATGGGGCACGGCCTTGAGCGGCGTGAGCACCACGTCCCAGTCGCCGGAAAGGGCACTCTCGTAGATCTCGTGGCTGATCGGCTGGCCCCACTCCCAGCCCTCGGCAATCCAGCGATCGATGGTGCGGGCGTTCACATCCTGATAGCGTTCCATGGTTATGACTCCTTTGGCACCAGCTCGATGGCCTGCTTGCCCGTCACACGCTCCACGTCCATCACGAACACGCACAGGCGACTCATCGCGCCGTCGATTTCTTCATAAGCCTCTTTGGGGTGATCGGGCCAATACTTCTCGCCCAGCAGCAGGGTGAGCCGCCGCATCTCGTCGGGCTCCTCCGCCACGCGCATGCGCCCGAAGCAGATCACGCTGCGGAAATGGGTGGTGTAACGCTCCGGGACGATCTCATCCTCGCCGATCACGCAGAAGGACGCGCGGGGCTCATGGCGCATGGCGTCCAGCTTGTGGCCTGATTTCGCGCCATGGAAGATCAGCTTGCCCTCTGCCCAGACATAGGACAGCGGCACGGCATAGGGATATCCGTCGTCGCCGCTGAGGGCCAGCACGCCGGAGGTGCCGCGCATAAGGATTTCCTCGCAGGCCGCCCAATCAAGCTGCTGGCGGATGCGGCGCATGGGTCTTGTCATGGTCAAGTCTCCTTTGCGTTCAATGCGGTCAATACCTGCGTAAGGTTGTCCTCCACGCTGCGGGCGCTGTCCAGCGTCAGCACCGGGCAGGTCATCCTCGCCTGCCACGCGTCGAGGGACGCCTTGCTGCGAATGTCAAGGCCGCCCGTGTCGAACTGAGCGGCCCAGTCCATGAATTTGAGGTGCTCCGCGTGCATATCGCCGCCGGGGTCGAGACGGCTGCCAAAGTTCGCCCGCTCCCGGGCCTCGAGCCGCGCAAGCCGCAAGCTCTGTTCCAGCGTCAGCCGTACCGCCAGCGTGAAATCCGGGATCAGCGGATGCACCCAGCTCTCGCCCCAGCCCGTCAGCACCATGCCGGACGCGCCTTCGACGTCGCGCATGAGCAGCGACAGGCGCTCCTCCCGGGGCCGGGCCGCGATGAAAGGCGGATCGGTGGGCAGCCAGAAATAGTCGTCAATGTCGCAGAGCCGCCAGCCCAGCGCCTCGCTTGCCGCCCGGCCCAGCGTGGTCGTGCCCGAGCCCGACGCGCCGAAGATGTACAGAATGGGGATGCTCACGGTTCCTCCTTCAGCGATTTGCCGCACCGGGGGCAGAATCTGCCGTGCGACCAGCTCAAACGCGCCCGGCAGTGCGGACACCGGTCAAAAATAAGCGCGACAGCAACCATGCCGATCAGCGCCGCAATGCCCGGCCAGACCAGCTCCGGCACGCCAAGCACTCGCGCCAGCCCCGGAAAAATCAAAAACAGCGCAAACAGCGCCCATGCCACCAGCCTTGCACGGTCCCGATTCATGACCAATCATCTCTTTCGCCGAATTGATGTTCAGCAGATGCGCGACAGGGCCACGGACTTCCACGCCACCCTGCCTCCGGCACATCCGCGATGGAACACTGCCGCAGCAGCCGGTCGGGAGAGCAGGAGAGGGGCGCTTTGAGCTCCAAAGCGTCCCTCTCGCCATTCTTCCATTATCCCCGAATCGCCTTTTCCAGCGGCTCCAGATCAATGCCGCCGCAGTCCTTGAGCACATTGAACAGGTCAATCAGCATGTGCTTCACGCCGCCGGGCACGTCGCTCTCCACGTTCAGCGGCAGCACCGGGTCATGCACGGAGAGACGAAGCAGGAACCAGCCATTGTCCATGCCGCCGTCCAGATCGAAGGAGATGCGCACGCCCTCGCGATTGTCCGGCGCGATGTGCCATGTGTCGGCCGCGTTGGCGTAGTCCAGCACCTTCTGAATCGCCGCCTTGCCCGCCGCGCGGAAGTCCGCCTCCGTGATGTTCAGGCGGATTTCCTTGCTCTCCACCGGCTCCTTGAGGTCTGCGATGAGGCTGCCGAGGGTCTGCCCGGCCTGCTTGAGCTTCATGGCGCGGACGATCAGCACCGTCACGAGGTACATGCCGTCGTCGAGGAAGTGATTCTCCTTGAGCGCCGCGTGGCCGGA
>JAFLST010000074.1 GCA_022510815.1 Christensenellaceae bacterium
GCCCGCTCCGCGGCAAGAATATCCGATTCTTCCGCAGGATAGGTGCCGATGGCAACAGCGTTGACCACCGTTTGAAGCAGCGGCGCGCAGGCAGAAAGGCTGTTGACAACGAATAGCAGCAGGGCGGCCAGAATACCGATCGCCACACCATGACGGTGCCGTACCACGAATGACCCCGCCTTCCGGGAAGTCTCCGCGCTCCTTCTCGCGGCCTGCGCGGTGGCGGCGGCGTTCCGACCTCGATGCGCGGCGGCATACTGCTTGCGGATTGACCGACGCTGCCGGAGACGCGAAACAGGATTGACCGTGTTGCGTTGCGTGGTATGGTGGGCTCGGGTTTGGAGCGCATGGATATTAACCCGGTCGAGCTTTGCTTCGGCTTTTGCCGCTTCCCGATAGGGCTTTGCCCGATGGGTGTAATAGGCTCTTTCTCCCGTTCGCAGGGCGGATTCACCAGCACGGGACAGCTCATTAACAGCCTGAACACCTACGTTATCATCCTGTGCATCATCAAGCTGACGATGGAGGGACGCGGAAGCCGCGTCACCTATGGCATGGCTGGGCTGGCTGGGAATACCTTTTCTGACGGAACCGCGTTCGCTGCGGGCGATCTTCGCCATCGCCGCATCGTACTTGTCAGCAGCCTTATCCGCTTTGCGTATCGGCTTTTTCAGTGCGGGAGTTGCCCGTTCTTCATCCGTGAAGTACAGCCGCCGCTTATTGCGGGTAATGGTTCCCGCTTCTGGGAGGCTATCGGCCTGATCTACTCGCTGTTCAGCGCTGCGGGAGGTGGAAGCCTTGCGCGGCGCATCACCCTTCTGCGGTTCTGGCGCATCTTGCGACGCCGCCATAGCCGGACGGTTCTGACGGCTGCGCGTCATAGGTTCCGGCGCGTCTCTGGCGCTGACAGCATCCTGCCTGGTATAGCGGAAGGGAGAATCCCCACGCGGCCCGGCCCGCGTGGTGTTCTCCGTCCTGATAGGGCTGCTCTGTTCAGCAGCCGCATCCGAGCCACGGTAGGTAAACTTGCTGGCAGTTTCGCCGGGAACGTTGCCCGTATACCTTACCCGCGCTCGTTGTCCTTTTCTTTGCATGGTCATGTCCTCTCGCAATCCTCCTCCATGCGCTGGTCAGCCAGCGATGCAGCCCGACACAGCACCCATGCAAAGCACATGAGCGTGAGGATGCCGCCGATGATGGCGAATTTCATCGTATGAACTCCTTTCTTACGCCGCAAGCTCGGCAGGCTTGGTCGTCATGATGTTGTAGAGCTTGGTGTCCTTGGGGAACTTGTCTTGGAAGGGCAGAATCACATTGCCGTAGAACAAAAGCCCCTCGCCCTCGTTTGACTGCGTGACATAGGAGAGCTGATGGGGCGAGATGTTCAGTTGCTTGGCGAGAATCTGCCTATCGCCGCCCGCCTGATTGAGCATGTAGATGAAGTCGCTGTTCTCGAAGATGTTCTCGATCTCGCGGCTTGCCAGCAGATCTTTCACGTTCTGCGTGATGCCCGTGGGGATGCCGCCCCACTTGCGGGCACGCTTCCAGATCTCCACGCTGTACGCCGCCGTCTGTTCCTCCTTGAGGAGCAGATGGAACTCGTCGATATAGTACCGGGTGGACTTGCCCGCCGCGCGGTTTGCCGTGATCCTGCCCCACACCTGATCTTGGACGATGAGCATACCGAGCTGTTTGAGCTGTTTGCCGAGGTCTTTGATGTCAAAGCACACAAGGCGGTTGTTGATGTCCACATTCGTCCTATGATTGAAGATGTTGAGGGAGCCGGAAACGTACATTTCCAGCGCCGTGGCGATATGCCGAGCTTCCTTTTCATCCTGCGCTAGCAGAGCGTTGTAAAGGTCGCCAAGGATGGGAACATTCTCAGGGCGGGGGTCCATGAGGTATTTCTGGTAGACCAGACGCACAGCGCGGTCGATCACCGTCCGCTCGATGGGCTGCAAGCCATTATGACCGCCCACGATCAGCTCACACAGGGACAGGATGAAGTCCGACTTCAAGGACAGCGGGTTTTCATCCTCCGAGTAGTCGAGGCTGATGTCCATCGGGTTGATGTACTGCGTGGTGGTCGGGGAGAGCCGGATCACCTGTCCATCGAACTGCTGTACCAGCGCGTAATACTCGCCCTCCGGGTCGCAGACGATGATATCGTCGCCCGTGACAAGGAACACATTGGCGATCTCACGCTTGGCAGCGAACGACTTGCCGCTGCCGGGGGTGCCGAGAATCAGGCCGTTGGGGTTTTTCAACAGCTTCCGGTCAGCCATGATGAGGTTGCGCGACAGGGCGTTGAGGCCGTAGTACAACGCTTCCCGGCTTGGCTGAAACAGCTCCCGCGTGGTGAAAGGGACGAAAATCGCCAGCGCGCTGGTGGTCAGGGCGCGGTGAATCTCGATCTGGTTCAGGCCGAGGGGCAGCGAGGACACCAGACCCATTTCCTGCTGGAAGTCCAGCCGAATGAGCTGGCAGTTATGCTGCTGCGCGATGCTCTGCGCGGCGAACACGTTGTTTTCAAGCTGCCGCTTGGTGTCGCCCGTGCACATGACCAGAATGGTGACGAGGAACATGCGCTCGTTGTGGCTCTGCAAGTCCTCCAGAATCTTTTTCGCGTCCGCGCCGTACACCATGAGATCGGAAGGGATGATGTCCATGTCGTACCCGGCACGAACCGCTTTCATCTGCTCGTCGATCTTCATCTTGTCAAGGTCGGTCAACTTGCGTTTGATGGTCTTGACGGCGGCAGGCTGATCCATAGGCTTAATATGGATCGTGACAATCTGGCTGGTTTCCATTTCGAGGAAGTCAGCCAGCAGGCTGTCTTTCAGCTCCGGCGCGAGAATCTGGAAATAGCTGACCGAAGCCAGCTTGTTTCCGATGCCGAACGTGCGCTTATCCCTGAAATCGAAGGAGCTGGGCGCGATGAAATCCTTGGGCGAGAGGCCCGAAGGAGCCAGCCATTCCCACTTGAAGTTGAACGGCTCCAGCGTGTCCATGTGGAAGATGCTGTGCAGGAGCTGCAAGCGCATCACGCCGTCCAGCGGCATGGCCTTAACCTCCAGCCGCTTGAAGTTGCCCAGCACATCGCTCTCGATGCGTTTCAGCCGTGACCGCGCTGCCTTGATATTCTCTGCCTCGATGCTGACGGTGGCGAATTTCACCTTAACCAGACCGTTGTTGCCCTGCTCCCGCGCATCCCGGATGATCTTGGCAAACTCGACGCGAATGTCGTTCTGCCGATCCTGACGCTCCTCGATATAGATGGCCAGCTCCTCGCTGGTCATGCTGTTAAAGAGGTTGATGAAGGAAAACTGCACATCAATCGAACTGTCGTAGTAATTGATGTAGTCGCCCCACATCTGGAGAATGGCTTCCTGATCCTCCTTCAAGGCAAGCTGGTAGTTGATGTCATAAAACTGAATGGTCTTGGTATAACGATTGCCGCATACACGGCAGATGCCATCCTCCCACATACGTTCAAAGGGGATGGTGTTCTGCGCGGACTGCGGCACGGATTTATCCTGCGCGGCTCTCGCCTTGGCCGCGGCAATCTGTTTCCTTTCTGCCTTCGTCAGCTTGACGACGGCATGGCTTTTTGACAATAGCATGCACCTCCGTGTTTAGTCGGTTCTGCCGTTCAATCACGGCATAGAAGTTTTCAGTCTGATAGGGGCGCTTCGCCGGACGGATAAAGCGCCACTGGATGATGTGCGCGATCACCTTTTCCAGCG
>JAFLST010000075.1 GCA_022510815.1 Christensenellaceae bacterium
CCCGATCCTCGCCAACAAGGTCATCTTCGGCAGCGACCTGTGCGAGATCGGACTGGCTGACCGCATCGAGAGCCTGTTCGCCGAGCTGCTGGGGGGCAAGGACGCGGTGCGGCAAACGCTCAGGAAGTATCTGGCCGAATGAGACAAACGGGGCTGCCAGAGTACGACCGGTCCCGACGCTGACAACGAATAACAGCACCCCTGGCGACGAACTGCCTGCAAGTCGCCAGGGGTGCGTGTTTCCCTGTCCAGAAGGGCGCAACTCCGCAGGAAACGTGCCCTTTGAGCACGAATACTTCTGAAGACGTACCGCAAATGAAATACCGGCTGGAGGTGCAAGCGAAAATGTTATCTGCCGAACGAGTGAAGTATCTGTCTCTGCTGGCGGAGCAATATCCCAGCCGACAGGCTTTGTGTACAGAGATTATCAATCTGGGCGGCGTCCTGTCCCTGCCGCGCGGGACGGAGCACTTCATCAGCGACATTCACGGCGAATATGAGGCGTTCTGCCATCTGATGAACAACTGCTCTGGCGTGGTGCGGGAGAAGGTGTCCCTATGGCTGGGCGATGAACTCACACCGCAGGAGATATCCGAGCTGTGCACCCTCATCTATTACCCCCGGCAAAGCCTCAAACAACTGCATCGGCAGGGCGTCATCACGCCGGATTGGTACCGCTGCCAGCTCCGGCGGCTGGTCATTCTCGCGCGGGTGCTGTCCAGCAAGTATACCCGCTCCAGCGTCCGGCAGGCGATGCCGGACGCCTACGCGGGGATTCTGGACGAGCTGCTTCACGCCCAGCCTGATGAGGACGACAATCAGCACCACTACCACAAGACCATCACCGATACGCTCATCGACGTGGGCAGTGGCGACGACTTCATCGTTGCGCTGGCGAAGCTTATCAAGCATCTGGCGGTGGCGCGGCTGCATGTGGTGGGGGACATCTTTGACAGAGGCCCCCGCGCGGACAGCATCATGGATATTCTGATGAGCCATTACTCCATCGACATCGAGTGGGGCAACCATGACATCCTGTGGATGGGCGCGGCTGCCGGAAGCTTGGCGTGTATTGCGGGCGTGGTGCGCAACAGCCTGAGCTACAACAACACGCAGGTGCTGGAGAACGGCTACGGCATCCCGCTGCGCCCTCTCGTGCTCTTCGCGGAAAAGCTATATCCTGGCATGTCGCCGGAACAGGCAGCACTGGAGGCCATCACGGTGCTGATGTTCAAGCTGGAAGGGCAGCTCATCCGCCGCAATCCGTCCTTTGGCATGGACAACCGGCTTCTGCTCCACAAGCTCGACCGGGAGCATGGCACGGTGGTGATCGACAGTGTGACCTGGCCGATCCAGTCCCGCCAGCTGCCGACCGTTGACCCCGCTGATCCCTATGCCCTCACCGCCGAGGAGACGGAGGTCATGGAGGGCTTGAGAGAGGCGTTCCGTCATTCGCTGCGGCTGCATTCGCATATTGACTTTTTATACACCCGCGGCAGACTGTACCGCCGTTACAACGGCAATCTGCTGTTCCACGGCTGTGTGCCGATGAATGAGGACGGCTCCTTTCTGGTCAAGGAGATCGAGGGCGAGAAGCTCTCGGGGCGGCGGCTCATGGATCGGGAGGACAGCATCGCCCGGCGCGCCTTCTACGAGGGCGATCAGGCAGCGCTGGACTTCATGTGGTATCTGTGGTGCGGGGACGACAGCCCGCTGTGCGGCAGGAAAATCACGACCTTTGCCCGCTATTTCGTGCCGGATAAAGCGGCGTGGCATGAGCCGCGCAACGCCTATTACCGCTACTGCAACGAGGAAGCGCACTGCGAGCGCATCCTCAACGAATTTGATCTGACGAGCCATGAGAGCCGCATCATCAACGGTCACACGCCCATCCGGGTCAGCCACGGAGAAAGCCCGCTCAAAGCTGGCGGTCGGCTGGTGGTGATTGACGGCGGTTTTTGCAAGGCCTATCAAAAGACAACCGGCATTGCGGGCTATACGCTCATTGCCAACTCGCACGGCATGCGCCTGATGAGCCATCAGCCTTTCACCACCATTCAGGACGCTCTGAGCTCCGGCCGGGACATCCACAGCCAGTCCTTTGAGTTCCACAGCTACGGGCATCGCCAGCGCATCCGCGATACAGATGAGGGCAAGCGTCTGCAGGAGCGTGTTGATGATCTCAAGGATCTGCTGGAGGCTTCAACCGCTGGATTGATTCATCTTCGCAGTTGAAAACCTCTGTGATGGATGAACGGATTTTATCAATCAAACATCTAAATAAAAGCGGAAAGCGTTGCTGCTTTCCGCTCGATTAAACTTGTGACTTGCTTAATTAAATACCAACTCATTTAAAACGATTTCTTCTGCTTGGGCTTTAATGCTATTCATCAGACCGACCCATCGCAGCGGATTGGCAGCTTTCAGGCGCTCTGTCGCGCCAGCTTCCTTCGCCATTTCCGCTATCATCCGCTCCATCCGGCGATTTGCCGTTCCATCTATTTCTTGCAGATGCTCCGCCCATGTGTTGGTCATGACCATCTCATTGAATATCAAGGGATGGTTTTTCTGCATGTGTTCCCGATACATCCGTCCAATCTTGCTCAACGGGTGAGCTACGGCTTTGGCCCTTCTATCGCAGGAATCAAGTAGTCTCCGGCTTTCAGATACTGTATCTTCATCGTGCATGCTCCTTTCATCGTCATTCTGCTATGCAGAGGTTGCTGCCAGCATGCTTTGGGTATTGCCCCTACAATCGGGTGTTTTGAAAGTCGTGTAAGCGTGGGTTTGTGAAGTAGTATCTTTAACTATGTGAAACTTCCAGCTCCCATATGGAGACGGTCTGACGGCTGACGTCCATCTTTTCCGCCAGCGCTTCTTGCGTCATGTTGCGCATCTTTCTGAGGCATTGCAGGTTCTGTCCGAAGCTCATGGGATTCCTCCTTGCTGTGTTGATGACGTTAGTATACCAGCGGCGCGGCATACCTTCCACCATCCATCTCGCTCTCTTTTCATCCAGATCGCGCCTTTAAGTTGCGCAGAACGAAAAAGCCCTTTTCTGATGATTTGTCAGAAAAGGGCCGTTTTCCTTGAGCATTCGCACGCATTCAGATGTTTCGGAGGAATGCTCCCGTTCGCGAAAAGGGAGTCCAGAGGACCGATGGCTCTTTGGCGGGTGCCTCTGCTGAAGGCGCCAAGGGCAAAGCTACTGACCTTAGTCGATTCTGAAGGCGTAGATGGTCGTGGTGTCGTACTTCTCGCC
>JAFLST010000076.1 GCA_022510815.1 Christensenellaceae bacterium
CGCCCTCGAAGGCGTTGCGCAGCAGGATGATGTTCATCGCCGCCATACCCATGGCAATGACGACCAGCCACTTGTCGTCCACGATGCCGATGCTGTTGAAGACGTTCTTGGTCGCCAGATAGTTCAGGTACTGCGGAACGATGCCGGCAGAGAACCACATGGTGAAAACCAGGAAGAAGTTGAAGGCCTTACGGAAGAGCAGGCGCTTCTTGGACAGCGCATAAGCGCCCAGAATGGAGGTCAGCATGGCCCACAGGGTACCGTAGAGCGTGATGAACAGCGTATTGGAATACGCGTTCCAGAACATGTTGTCGCCGAACATCCGGGCGAAGGCCTGAAACTGGACGTCCTTGGGGAACAGGACGACGGAGCCGTATTCCACCGCCGAACGGCCGCTGATGGACGCCGACACCGCATACACGAACGGGTACAGGCAGCACAGGGCGAAGACGGTGAGCAGGGTGTAGCTCAAAACCTTAAAAATCAGTTCAGAGATCTCAAGTTTTCTCTTCATAACACCGCACCCCTCCGTTAATACAGCGACGTATTCGACGCCTTGCGCGCGATGGTGTTGGCGCCAATGACCAGCAGCATGCCGATGACGTTGTTCATCATTTCAGCCGCGGCCGCCAGACCCGTCTGCGCGGAGCCGCCCATGCCATACCGGTTAGCGAAAGTGGATACCACGTCGGCGGTGACGTAGGTGTTGGTGTTGTAGAGCAGCAACACTTTCTCATAGCCGATGTTCAGCAGGGAGCCGATACGGGTGATGAGCATGATGACGATCGTGGACAGGATGCTGGGCAGCACCACATACCTCATCTGCGCCCACTTGTTGGCGCCGTCGATCTGCGCGGCCTCATAGCTGGTGGGCGAGATGGCGATGATCGCAGCGAAGAACACGATGCTGTCATAGCCGGCGCCCTCCCAGATGCCGCTGATCTGATAAATGGAGCGGAAGAAGGCCGGATTATTCAATAAGCCCGCATTGGCAACCTCCGTCGGCAGGAGGCCGATGTTCGCCATGAACTGACTGATGATGCCCATGCCGGTGGTCAGGGAGCCCTGCTTGACAAGCATGGTCACCAGAGAGGTCATGACGACGGTCGACATGAACTTGGGCAGGTATGTAAGCACCTGATAGACACTCCGGGCGATGTTGGACCGGATCTCATTGAAAAACAGCGCCAGAATGATCGGAATCGGGAAGCCAAAGCACAGACCGTAGAAGCTGAGGATGAAGGTGTTCCTCAGCGCCCTCCAGAAGTCCGTGGACAGGCCGTCTCCCGCAAAGAGGAGCCGCTTGAAATACGAGAAACCGGAGAACATCTGCTCGGAAACCGGCAGCACATTATCCGCCACCTTGAAGCATCCCAGAAGCTCGTACATCGGGAAGTAGCGCCAGAACAGGAAGACCAGCAGCATCGGAACCAGCATCAGGTAGAGACGCCAGTCCTTGGCGATGGTGAGGCCAACATGACGCCAATAATGCTTTTCCACGTCGTCCCGCACGGCTTGCTCCGGATTGACTCGATAGACGCCGCGTTCTTTGTCGTAGTCGAGGAAATCCGCCGCTCCAACTTTCATAGTGAACCCCCTTTTTTACTCTTCCTGCTCTTGAATGCGCAGGAGGTAATGTTTCTGATCCTCATAGACACCGTCCAGCCTTTTCGCTACCCAGATGATGACGAATGTAAAGATATAAGAGAGGCTGTCCGTGGTGAAGAATTCCACGGCGGCCGACGGCGCGGCTCCGAGAATGATGGCTACGATCGCTCTGCCCGCCTGCATCAGCAGCAGCACCAGCAGCGGAAAGATCAGGGCGAATCCGCCCTGACGCGCCCGTTCCTTGCCGACCGCCTGAAGCAGGGGCACAGCCGCCAGAGAGAGCAGGTTGCCCACGCAATAGATGATGTACTGTGACCGGGTCGCGCCGGAAAACAGGCAGAAGATAAAGCCCGCCTCCACCGCGTGAATCGCGCCCCATGCGCCCCAGCGCATATAGACGATGGCAGTCAGCGCAGCCGCCAGAGACACGATAAAGAGCTGATCCGGAAACCACCAGTTCGCCGCGGTGACAATGATAAATTCAAAGACCGCCGTGAACACCGCAAAAAGCGCAAGGTCGATCAGCCGGTATTCCTTCCATGTGCGTTGTCGCTGCATATCAACTCACTCTATTCATGCAATTCTTCGGCCATTCACCAGCCATGCCGGCATCGGGAGTGATATGAATCGGATTCAAGTACTTACATAAGCAAGTATACACGCTCGCACCAGCTTTTGTCAAGCCATATCCATATATTGTCCTCATGGCAGATTGATGATTTCTCATTCATCCATGCCTGCTATATATAAAGGAAGAAACGGGACACGAACCGCCATGCGCAGGCAGGCTTTCCTTTTCTCTGTGGAACAAAAGTATATGGAAGAATATGCTCAGCGGCTCTGCGGCATACGCTCTTGACCATCAAAAAAGCCGCGCACCCATTGGATGCGCGGCTTCCTTGTTGACAACGAATCAGGGCTGCTTGCCGATGTAGGCCAGAATGCCGCCGTCCACATAGAGGATGTGGCCGTTGACGAAGTCGCTGGCGTCGGAAGCAAGGAACACCGCGGGGCCCTGCAGGTCCTCGGGGTTGCCCCAGCGGGCCGCGGGGGTCTTCGAGACGATGAACTGATCGAAGGGATGACGGCTGCCGTCCGCCTGACGCTCACGCAGGGGCGCGGTCTGGGGCGTGGCGATGTAGCCCGGGCCGATGCCGTTGCACTGGATGT
>JAFLST010000077.1 GCA_022510815.1 Christensenellaceae bacterium
CCCGATCCTCGCCAACAAGGTCATCTTCGGCAGCGACCTGTGCGAGATCGGACTGTCCGACCGCATCGAGAGCCTGTTCGCCGAGCTGATCGCCGGGCCGGGCGCCGTTCGTCAGACGCTGCAAAAGCACCTGTAAGCACGCGCAAGAAAGCTGCTTTCTCGAGTGATCCAGTCATGGGCGGTTCAAATCCGGACCGCCCATGACGACAGGGACGTTTTCCCTTATCGGCCAGCACTGCCTGACAGCAGTGCTGGCTGTGCCTTTGGGGCACAAGCGCTGAGCGGGTTATTCTCCCTTTGATGAAATCTTGAAGCGACTTTCCCAACAGGCCATCACGCCAGCGCGGCGCAGCAGAAAGATAAATTCGCATTTGAGGTGCATGCAATCATGAGGCTATTCCTGTGCGGCGGTGGTTCCGGGGTGCAAACCGTCGAAGCCTACCGAAGATTGAACGATATGATCGACCATACAAAGCCTCTGCTTTATGTCCCCCTTGCCATGAAACCAGCATTATACCCGAGCTGTTTTGAATGGATCAAAGACGAGATGCGCGGGGTCAATATCCCCGGTATTGAGATGGTGACCTCAGCAGAGGAACTGATCAGGAAAGAGCTGACAGATTACTCCGCGATTTTCATTGGCGGCGGAAATACATTCAAATTGCTGTATGAGTTGAAAGCAAGCGGCGCTTTCGACCGGATCAAACGTTACATCGAGCAGGACGGCATCGTCTTCGGCGGAAGCGCGGGCGCAATCATCTTCGGAGAAAGCTTGGCGTCATGCGCGTTAGATGACGCCAATCACGTTGGTCTGCGCGATATCGCAGGTTTTAATGCGCTGAACGGAATCTCCCTTCTGTGCCATTACACCAACCAAACGGAAGAAAAGGACAGGAAGAACACAGCGTATCTGATTGAGCTTTCCAGACAATTCAAGGTGATTGCGCTTCCTGAAGAAGATACGCTTTTGATCAACGGAAGCACGATAGAGGTGATTGGCACAAAACCCTATTACTATTTTGAAAATGGTACCAGAATAGAGCGGCAAACCAAACAAACATGCCCGTCTGTCGGATCGAAATAGAGGGGCATGACCGTCTATCAACGCGTCATGACCCGGCTCTTATTTCCTGCTTTCCGCTTTTCGACAGATAAAGGCCGCTGAACTGTTTTCAGTCCAGCGGCCTTTTCATGTGCCGGTTACAGATGGCTCTTGATCTTCTCGATCATCTCTGCGTATTGCTCATCCGTCAGCAGCGTCTGACCGGGATTCATCGCGAACACGCCGCCCCACTCGTACTGATCCTTGTACTTGGGCACCAGATGGAAGTGGAGATGACAGCCCGTGTCACCATACGCGCCGTAATTCACCTTGTCCGGATGGAACGCGGCGTGAATGGCTTTCGCGGCCCGGGCCACATCGGCAAAGAAAGCGTTGCGGTCCTCGTCGCTGATATCCACCAGCTCGCTGACGTGATCCTTGTAGGCCACGATGCAGCGCCCGGGATGGCTCTGCTCCTTGAACAGAATGAGCGAGCTCACGCTCAGGTCGCAGATGTGGATGCCAAAGGCGCCCAGCAGTTCGCCTCGCATGCAGTAGCCGCAGTTTTGATCCTTCACGGTCATGCCCTCCTTACAGCTCGAAGTAACGGGCGGCGTTGTTGTAGCAGACGCCCTCGACGATCCTCTTGAGCGCCGCCTCATCGTTGGGATACTCGCCGTTCTCCACCCAGTTGCCGATCAGGTTGCAGAGGATGCGGCGGAAGTAGTCGTGGCGGGCGTAGGAGAGGAAGGAGCGGGAGTCGGTGAGCATGCCCACGAAGTTGCCCA
>JAFLST010000008.1 GCA_022510815.1 Christensenellaceae bacterium
ACGCCGTCTCCTGCGGGGGACGCTCCGTTTCAGACACTTCCGGCGGAGTTTCATGCGCCGAAACCGTTTCTCCGGGCAGCAAGACTCCCACTGGCGGGATGGTTTCGCCAGTCTGCGGCGATGCTGTGGACATGGGACTGTCCTCCATATCCAGAGGTTGCGCCGTGTTCGCGCTCTTGGCCTGCTCAACCAGCGCCACATACTCCTGCATCTCATGGTTAAGCTGCATGTCCCGGAGCAGCGCGGGCACCAGAATGATGCTCAATCCTGCTGCCAGCAGCACAAGGGTCAGGATGGTCAGGGGCGCTTTCCTGCGGGCTTTCCGTTTCCGTTTGCCGTACATAGTGATCCTCCTTTCGTTGATAGGCATAAGAAAAGCGCCCTCCAAATCAGTTTGAAGGGCGCTCAATCCGGGCGAGAGGTTGACGATTCATCAACCATCTGATGATGCGCAGCCGCTTCCTCTGCGGCAAATCGTTTGTCGAGCCTGTCCACCGACCAATTCTGCTTGAACTGGCCCAAGGGCCCAGGCCCGAATTGCTTCAATGCTTTCCTGTCCATGAAAAGCAAACGCTCCCACAACTCAGGGTGATGACCGCGCAGCTTGCGCAGCTCGTCAATACGCTGGAATGGACAGCACCAGCATGAGGCGCGGTGGTAAACCTGATATAAACCACCGAAGTCATAACCTCGGTCATAGCAGATTTGCAGCGCTTCCGCTTCCGTGACGCCCCACTCAACCAGAGGATATTGCTCACCCTTGCAGCGATGGGCTTCATCTGCCGCGATACCGACATAATGAAGTGCGTGGTGCTGTCCCTTAATCTGGTGCACAGCTTTCCGAATGAGATGTGTTTTCAGCATCCCCGTACACCAGCGCACTCGCGTGCCAGGCCAACCGTTTCCATACGGCGGCACACCTAACCGTTGGCGGTTTTCGATTGACGACTTCTTCTGCTTGGGATCATCAAACATGAGATACTCAAAGCCCTTGGGGTGCCGCAGGGTCGTAATGTGCAGGCCGCGCTCTCGGTACAGATGATCGTCCAGCTTCTGGATATGAGCAACCATCTCCGGGAACTCCATGCCCGTATCTGCGTAGAGCACCATATCAATGGGCATCCCTCGCTCAATCATGAGCAGCAGCATGGCGGTGGAATCCTTGCCGCCCGACAAGCTGACTGCATGAAATGCGTCAGCAGGCATAGAAATAGCGCCCTCCTTGGGGCGCGCAATGATGGTCGTATTCATCTTTCATTCTCCCTTTGCCGTCTTTTTTGCCATGCCGTCAGCAGTTGGATGATCTTATCCTCCATCTGCTTGGGCGTGTAGGATTTGGGGAAGTATTTGCGGAGAACATCTTGGGAAAGCGTTACCCTGTCCTGCTCGCTTTTCTTCTCCTCAGACATGATGGCGACCATAATGCCCTGATCGAGCCGTCCTGCCTGCGATAACTTCTTCAAACGCTGGGCCTGCGAGAGCGAGGGTGTGGCCTGTTCGCTGTCCATAGCCTCCAGCAGCATATGCTGTTCATCCGTTTTCAGGTAAGACAGCTCAACGGCGGGATTAAACGCGATGATGCGATTATCCACCATGTCCAGCAGTTCAGGAATGAGAGCTGTCAAACGAATATACCGCTGTACTTGCTTGTAGCTTTCCCCGACCTGTTCGCCAATGATTTCAGTTGACCGCATCCCAGAGAATAATGGGACAACTTGGCCCACATTTTCTTTTCGCGGTCGTCCCCTCTGGCGATTGAGCGCATCCAGCTTCATCTTGTAGGCAAAGGCCCTCTCGCTTGGCAGGATATTTTCACGTTGAAGATTGCTATCTACCATAAGGATGGTCGCGGCATCATCGTCGAGGTCGCGCACGATGACGGGCATGGTGGTCAGCCCAGCCCTTTCGCAGGCGTGATGCCGTCGATGTCCAGATACCAGCTCAAACCCGCCTTCTGGCTGGGGACGAGCAATAGCGGGAATCATCACACCATGCTCTCGGATGCTCTCGACAGTATCATCCATTTTCGCATCATCCAGTATCTTGAATGGATGGTCTCTAAACGGATGCAGCTCTGTCAACGGAATGTCCACAACCATCTCGTTCCGGGCATCTGTCAGGCTTCCTTCCATGTCCGGTATTTCAGACTTTTTTCCGTTTGCCAATATTCAACCTCTCCTTAGATTATCCAGCCGTTTCGTCACCTGAGTATGCCATCCACTATCAGGACTACCTCTAACTCGTCCAGCTCTGATTTGGCACTCTGGAAGCCTTGATTTTACTGGACTTTTTTGGCCCTAAAGGGTAACGCCACAAGGTTCTCTTTTTCGTGCCCGGTAGCGTCGCTGCTTTTCAATGCCTCTGGCCCGTTTTACTGCTGCTCCGCATACTGCACAATAGCGTTGTCGGTTGCTGGTAGGAGCATACGGCTTATGGCAACGGACACATTCTTTCCAGCGTTCTCCGGCCTGCGTTTCCTCACCGTAGATATCACGCCATACCGTCATGCTCAGCTCCGACCACAGGGGAAGAACGGCACACAGGAAATAGTCGCAGTGCACCGCGCCATCGCTGATCGCCCCATATGCAGGATTAACCACATGACAGGGACGATCTTCCGGCAGACAGTAACCACCGGAGAAATTCGCACATTCTTTCTTCGCAAGCCGCTTTACGCTGCTCAGGATAGGTTGGTCGTGGCTCATATTCATTCACATCACCTCCTTTTCCGATGCTCACGGCGATTGCCTTTTTCATCACTTCCGTGAGCTTCTGATATACAAAAGCCGCTACATGATTGCAGCGGCAATTGCCCCGATTAAGTAATATACAGAAAATGTTTTGACATAAAAGTTATATCTTGCATCAATAATGAGCAGATCACTCTCTATATTGTAAAGTGCAATCCCAGGACGAATGGAGCACTAATTGCATCGAGGAGATTATCCGACAATCTCAATCAGATTTCCACTCACTTTCTTTCAAGTCAGCGGCTCGCAAGAGCCGCTGATTCTGTTTATTCTGCTTGATACAGAAAATGGCGCATCGTTTCAATTGACGATGCGCCATTACCTTTTGATATAATGAAGTATGTAAATCTCTCTTACATTCTAAGGATATTCTCGTTCCCTCTTTATGTGACAGAGGGGTTTCAAATACCATGTTTTCAAGAATTCATTGCTTATAGATCGATGTGCAATCTGATACAATCTCATACAATTGATCCCGAGCCAAGGAATCAGTTGGTTTTAATTTGTAGATGCCCAGCCGCAGGGCGAGCTCGTCCCCGTCTGGTGTTGGCATATGATGGTTCCGATAATGATTAAGTTCGCACTCCAACAGGCAAAGTTGTTGGTAATCGACTTCATTAGAATCAAGTAAAATACGAATCTTGTCCTTTATCAAGTCAAGCTGACTATCGTTATGATGGTTGAAAAGGGACTTTACAAGAAGAATCGGCATCTCGCATCCTGAATTTGCAATCATACCTATAAATATACTAGTTACTATACCATTGGACGGCTCCCCCCTTATATGAATCACTATCACTATCGCAATAATACCCGTTATAAAACGTGTGATTATTTCGACGCGCCTACTCATCAACCGTCGAGCAAATGAGGCCGTATATCTTTAAGCAATACTAACTTCTGGCGTTTGGATGAAAACGCTTTAATAAGAACTCTTGGACGTCCATCAAGTCCTGCCATAGGCTCACTAAGGATCATGACTGGCTGGTTCAGCATCAAATCTTGACATCGACGTCGAACAAACCATACGCTGCCTGGATACAAACCGAGGTCTTTCATTTTAGGTGTCCCCTTTCTTTTTTTTCCCCAAGTAACATGGGAGGCCGATTATATAGCACAATTACCTGTATTGTCAACACTTTGCGATGTTTTTTCTTGGTTTTTTCACTTTGGGTATATGGTTCTGCATGTTAACATAAAAGCTGCCAGACTTCTAGGCAGCTCAAGCGATCAATTCAGAATGTAGATTTCACTATTTGATCAATGTAATCCCTATGTTTCTCTGACTTCACACTGATCTTGCGAAAACGCTCGCTCATCATGAAGTCTAGCAATGATTCCTTGGGAATAAGGTACTTCCGACGAATGAGAAACCGATGGATGTATCGCTTTTCACACCAATTCACAACGGATGTGCTGCAATATCCCGTTATTTCCACAATGTCTGATACATTCAACAAATCGGGATATGGAGTCAGAATGTCGATGAATAGCTGCCGCATCCGTTCTATGCACTCCGGCGAGAGCGGGGGAACAATGCTGGCCATTCTAATCTGATTTATTTTCCCATTGGGCTTGTACCAGCCATCGGGCGGCGTGAACTTGTCCGGGGCGCTTTCTCGTTGGATTAAGTAGGCGATCACATCAACCGTTGCGATTGTATACTTGCGCGTTTTCTTCCCGGTGCATTGGCTGGGAACCAAACCACTCTCCAGCAGATACAGCGCCGTTCGTTTACTGATATGGCAAATCTGATACATCTGCTCCTTGGTGATCGTATCAGGGTATTGTGTCAGGATGTCAGCATACTCTTTCACACTCATTCGATTCACCGTCTTTCGCTTTTTCGTCAACGGCAGGTAAATCTAAATCTGTGTGCGTTTTGTATTGTAGTTCTCTCCGAGTTCTCTCCAACATGCAAAAAAACACGCTGATTCGAGCGAACTCGAACCAGCGTGAAAAATCTCAGTTTTCTCGATTTTGGAGGCTGAAAGCGTTGATTTTACAGGCTTTTTTACTTCCTGCAAATTCCGCCATCTTCCTCTAAATTCCGCTATTTTCCGACATGGTAACACGACTCGAAATCAGGTAGCTCGCAAGGGCTCGTGGGTTCGAATCCCACCGCCTCCGCACAGGCCGTCTGCTATGGCAGGCGGCCTTTTTGCGCTCATGCCGAGGAGTTGAGAATGACGTTTGAGATTTTTGCCAATTCGTGCTATAATCGGATTGGATCTCAAAGGAATGAGGAGGAATCATCATGGAATCTATGAAGAAGTATCTCGCTGAGTGCCTTGGCACGCTGGTGCTGGTTGTCTTTGCCTGCGGCGCGGCTATTGTGACCGGCTGCGGCACGGCGGAGGGCGGCATGGCCGCTTATCTCATCACGGCGCTGGCCTTCGGTCTGGTCATCGTCGCGATGGCGTACAGCATCGGCAACGTCTCCGGCTGCCACATCAACCCCGCGGTATCCATTGCGATGCTCGTTTCCGGGAAGATGAACGCCAAGGACTTCGGCGGCTATGTTGTTGCGCAGTTCATCGGCGCCATCGCCGGCGCGGGCATCCTTGCCTACATCTTTGGCACGGGCGGCGGCTTCGGCACCAACGGCCTGTTTGAGGGCAATGTGCTGAAGTCCCTGATCATTGAGGTCATTCTGACCTTCGTCTTCGTTTTCGCCATTCTGGGTGTCACGTCGAAGGTTCAGAACGGCGCCGTTGCCGGCATCGTCATCGGCCTGAGCCTGACGCTGGTCCACATCCTCGGCATCGGCCTGACCGGTACCTCGGTCAACCCGGCGCGCAGCTTCGGTCCGGCCCTGATCAAGGGCGGCGCGGCGCTGGCGAACGTCTGGGTCTTCATCCTCGCGCCGCTGGTCGGCGGTGTGCTGGCTGCGCTGGCCTATCGCTTCCTCGCGGGCAAAGAGGCGTAATCCCGCCTTTGCGTCATGGAAAGGCCTGCCTGAAAAAGGCGGGTCTTTTTGTGTGGAGAAAGTGACGAGTGCGCATAGGATATCTATGGGAAACTTTGGTAAACATCAAGTTTTTGCCAAAAGAAATATTAACGAAACATAACGATTGACAAGCGATTCCTGAACTGGTAAACTAAAGCTGTCAACAGGCGATGCCGATCGGTGCGCCCGCAGCCTATAGGGTGAAGGATGGCGCATCGGTTCCCCGGCGGCGCGGTTGAAGCAGTCTTCATGCCCCCATAGAAGGAGGTTGAAACCATGAAAAGCACATTGAATAAGCTGCTGATTTCGTTTGTTTGCGTTGTCATGCTGTTTGCTGTGCTCGGCGCCGTCGCTTTGGCGTCCGGCGACACCTGCACCCATGAATACGCAAAGGTCGAAAGGCCCAACGGCACTTATCCGGCGACCTGCAAGGAACCCGGCGGCTACATTGTCCGGGTGACCTGCGAAAACTGCGGCGCGTTTGTCAACGAGTATAAGCAGCCCGATTCTGACAAGTATCCTGTGGACTCCAAGGCCCACAGCTTCAAGGACGTGCCGGTGCAGGGCGAGTGCGCCGGAGCGGGCACGATCACTCAGAAGGTCTGCGTGCTCTGCGGCTACTCGGAGACCAATACGAGCGACGGCAATCACAAGTGGGAGACCGTGAGCGTCAAGGCGACCACCTGCGGCGAGACGGACTACACCTATGAGCAGTGCGCCCAGTGCGGGATGACCCGTAACTACAAGTACGGCTCCTCGCTCTTTACCCACACCTTCACCAAGAATAAGACGGAGGTCGTCAGGGAGGCTACCTGCAGCGTGCCCGGCGAGAGCAAGCAGGTGTGTGACTGCGGTCAGGAGACGAGGGTTCTTCCCATCGCGACCACGGCTCACAGCTATGCGGCAGCCGTCACCGTTCAGGGCGACTGCAAGACCAAGACCCGGACGAGCGAGACCTGCACGGTCTGCAGGTATGAGCATATCCTCAGCTACGGCAGCTATGTGCATAGCTTTGTAGAGACGAACACTGCGACCTGCACCGAAGATGGCATCAGGAAGAGCGCCTGCACGATCTGCGGTACGGTGAACTGGTCGCAGCCCTCCGCCAAGCTCGGTCACACCGCTGCTTATTGGAAGAGCGACGCGGATCGCCATTGGCGGGAGTGCTCCCGCTGCGGCGAGGAGATGAGCTCCGGCAGCCATACCGGCAACAACACCAACGATTATTGCACCAACAGAATTTCATGCAAGGTCTGCGGTTATCTGATGTCCAGCGGCGGCAAGCACCCCGGCTATACCGCCGTCGACAGCGGCAGCGATGCCACCCACAACATGAAGTGCACCAAGTGCAGCTATGTGCAGAGCACTGCGCAGCACACCTACACCGCCTTGGATGGCGACTGCACCAAGGGTAAGATCTGCACGGCCTGCGGACACCGGGCCAGCGGCAACGCGCAGCATGCGCTGTCTTCCACATGGACCAGCGCCGGCACCGAACAGCACGGCCGGAAGTGCACGAACGCAGGCTGCACCTATATGCAGATGGAAGACCATGAGTGGAGCGACTGGGAAGTCGTCAAGGAACCCACCACCACATCGGTGGGCACCGAGGCCAAGAAGTGCGTCAAGTGCCGGACGACGACGGTTCGTTCCATTCCGCAGCTCAAGCCCGGCCAGACGGCTGCGCCCACCAAGGCTCCTGAAGCGACGAATGTGCCTGCGACGGACGCTCCGTCGAACAGTGACAGCACCGTGACGAACGCTCCGGCGACCGATGCGGCCTCCGAGACTGCCGCTCCGACGGCCAAGGCCGATGACGCGACGGCCACGCCGAAGCCCGCGACCAGCACGACCGCGACGAGCGCGCCGAAGGCCACGAACGCCTCCGCGACAGCCACGCCGAAGCCTGCAAACAACGCGACCGCAACGAGCGCGCCGAAGGCCACGAATGCCGCTGCGACAGCTACGCCGAAGCCTGCAAACAACGCGACCACGACGACGGCGCCGAAGGCCACAAACGCCGCTGCGACAGCCACGCCGAAGCCGACGAGCAGCGCTGCTGCCGTGACGAACGCTCCGACGACCGCGAGCAATGCGAGTGCAGCGCCCACGCAGACTGCTGCCAGCGCCGAGATTCCGACTGCCGCGCCCGTGAGCGACAACGCGGTCTCTGCCACGACGGCGCCCACGGATGCTGCTGAGGCGCCTGCAGCCGAGACTGAAAACGCGGCCACGGCCGAGCCGGAGGCTGCTCCCGCTGAGGAGCTTCCCGAGGAGACGGCTGATGATCCGGTTCGGGTTGCGGCTCCGCTGACCAAGGATACCGATTGCGCGGATGCTGGCGTCCCCTGCACGGAGGAAATGTTCATGCAGGGCGGCATGCTGATCCGTGTCTGCACCATCTGCGGCAATGTGAGGGTTGATTTCCTCTTTGATGGCGTGGGCGATGAGCAGCCCGTGTTTGCCGAGGTTCCCAACGTTGTCGTCACTGGCGCGGCGCAGGAGGGTCAGCTCGTCCTGCGGGCGGCAAGCCTTGCCGGCAGCGAAGAGGCCTTCGTGGCTCTCTCGGCGGCATGGGAGATGAACGGCAAAGCGCAGTCCCTCGTCGGGGCGGTGCAGGTCAGCCTGCCTCTCGTGATTGCCGAGGCTGCGGATGACTCCGCTCTGTCTGTGCCCACCGCTGATTTCCGGCTGGTGCGTGTGGACGTTCATGAGGACGGGGATGGCGTGCGCACCGAGGCTTGGACCGAAGTCGACTATAGCTACGAAGACGGCGTCCTGACCTTTGAGATGGAGCAGACGGCGATCTACCTGCTGATCTCTGCGTGATATCAATCAAATAATACAGCATTTCAAAAGCGGCATGACACTGTCATGCCGCTTCCTTTTTTTCAATGTGAGAATGTCAAAGCAGAATCCCGAAACCCTGCAGCTGACGAAATGGAACTCGACCGATCCGGAGCCGCCTTGGATAGCGCTGTCTCTATTTTGCCCTATCGGTGGCTTCCTGAAAGAGAACGCTTCTTATGAGAAGCCGGAGATCAGGAGCGGTCGAGCTTTTTGAGCTGTATCGCCAGAATGATGCCCGCGATGAGCAGTACCGCGCCGACCAGCGTGACGAATCCGCTGAACAGGCCGAAAATGCCCCTGCCGGTGCGACTGAAGCTGTTGAACGAGCTGGTGCTGCCCGTCTGCTGAATGTCAAACAGATCGTACAGGTCGTCCATCGGCATCCCGTAGTAGGCGCTGGGATTGGCGATGGCGCTGCCGTTTTCATCATAGAACTGGATGGGGGCGCTGCTGTCGAAAAAATCCGTGCCGCTCAGACCAAATCCTATGCTGTCCGCGCCGTTGAAAAAGGTGCTCGACACCAGACTGACCAGAATACCGAAAGCCAGCATAGCCGCGCCGCCGACGGCCAGACGGACGCCGAAGATCCAGCCGTACTTGCGTATCAGCGTGCCCAGCATGCCCGGTATATCGTCGACCCAAGTGTGGACGGATTCCGGCGGGACGGGCTGGGGCTGGTATACAGGCTCTGACTGCACGGCTTCGGGCTCCGGGCGGTTCTCCGGCGCCGGTTCGTCCTCGGAGAGCAGCCAGTCGGTGGTCACGCCGAAGGTCTGCGCCAGAAGCAGCAGCTTGCCGATCTCGGGGGATGCCTCGCCTGTCTCCCACTTGCTGACGGATTGCCGCGACACGCCGACGCGTTCCGCCAGCGCCTCCTGCGACATCATGGCCTTCCTGCGGCAGTAGAGAATCTTTTCAGACAGTTTCATGATGATGCTCCTTTCGCGATTTGGCAGCTTCATCATACCTGCTCAAGCGGTTGCGAAACCACCAACCGCGGCTGGAAGTTCCGCAACCAGCCGTTGCAGGCCGAGAAAAATCAGGCTTTTTCCTTCTGTGCCAGCTCGTTTGTGTCAATGGTTCCGCGATAGACCACGAACCGCTGATACAGGAATTCGGTGACGAAGTTGATGAGCATATTCATGATCTCGACCAGCCAGTCATGGACTCCGGCGCGCTCCAGCAGCGTACCCCACCATGCCGAAGCGGGCGTGAACACCAGATAGTACAGCGCCACCAGCGCCATGGAGCGCGGCAGATTGGCGTCGGAACGGAAGGTGTATCGCCGGTTAAACGTAAAATTCCAGATGACAGATAGAATCAGCGACGGCACATGGCTCATCCAGTAGTTCTCCAGCCCCAGCACATCATGCAGCAGCGCAAAGCTGGCCACCTGAATGATGCCCGCCGATATCGAGAACAGCGTAAACTTCACAGCCTGCCAGACGTTCTTGTTCTTCATGCTTTCACCTCCTTTGGTAACATTTGGCGAGAAAAGAAGGCTTTGGAGCCCAAAGCCCCTCCTCTCGCGCTCTCCTCCCGAAAAGCGGCGACTTTGCCGTATCAGGCAGGAGTTTATTATCGGTATGGTTTCGCAACGCAACTCCCGCTGCAGGCCCGAATAGCTTATCAGGACTGTCGAGAAGCAGGGGGTCGCCGCCTTTCGGGGTGGGTGCGGGAGGGGTGCTTTGGGCTCCAAAGCATCCCTCCCGCCATTCCTTCTAACCGTTCCTTCTCGCTGTTCCCTCAAACAAGCCGCAGCCCCGGCTCTGCGTTCAGCGTCAGGGGGGCAAGCTCGCCGCGGCGGAGGCGATAGTAGGCGGCGCTGGCGATCATGGCCGCGTTGTCGGTGCACAGCTCGAGGCGGGGCATGTAAAGGGGCAGGCCCGCCTTGTCGCAGGCCTCCTGCATCATGCGGCGCAGGAGACGATTCGCCGAGACGCCCCCGGCCAGCGCCAGTGCGGGCGCATGGGTTTCATGAGCGGCCAGCATGGCCTTGTCCACCAGCGAGGACACCACCGCGTGCCGGAAGGACGCCGCCATGTCCGCCTTGGGCAGGGGCTCGCCCTTCATCTCCAGCTTGTTGGCGGCGTTGAGGAAGGCCGTCTTCATGCCGGAGAAGGAATAGTCGTAGCGGCCCGGCGTGTGAGGATGCGGCAGGGCCAGCGCGTGTGGGTTTCCCTCCTCGGCCAGCGCGTCGATGCGGGGGCCTCCGGGGTAGGGCAGGCCCAGCACCCGGGCGGCTTTATCAAAGGCTTCTCCCGCCGCGTCGTCGACGGTCTGGCCCAGCAGCGTATACTCGCCGTAGTCCTCGACCCGCACGATATGGCTGTGCCCGCCGCTGACCACGAGGCATACGAAGGGCGGCTTCAGATCGGGATGGCTGATATAGTTGGCGGAGACGTGGCCCTCGATATGGTTGACGGCGACCAGCGGCTTTCCGGCGGCGTAGGCGAGGCCCTTTATGCAGCTCACGCCGGTGAGCAGCGCGCCCACCAGTCCCGGGCCGCAGGTGACCGCCAGCGCGTCGACGTCGCCAAGCCGCATGCCCGCAGCCTTGAGGGCCTCGTCGATCACCCGGTCGCAGGCCTCGACGTGCGCCCGGCTGGCAATCTCAGGCACCACGCCGCCGTAGAGAGCGTGCAGGTCGATCTGGCTGAACACCACGTTCGAGACGATGACGCGGCCGTCCTCCACAATGGCGGCGGCGGTCTCGTCGCAGGAGGTCTCCAGCGCCAGCACGCGCACATGCTCCCGGTTTTGCAGGGATTCCGCCTGCGTGCGGACGGATTCGGTATAGGTCATGCTTTCTTTCCTCGCTTGTGCAGGATGAGGGCTCCGGTCAGCATCAGCGCCATGAGCAGCAGCCAGCTCGCGCCCAGAATGGATGCGTAGGCCATGAAGAAGCCTGTGGGCATCAGGCGGATGAGCAGGTCGGTCTGCGGGTTGAGCAGCCACAGGTCATTGGAAAAGGACAGCCGGTGGAACAGCACGAACAGCCGGTCGAAGTCGATCGCCGCCGTAGCAGCCACCAGCGCGACCAGCGCGATCACCGAGCCGAAGCCGATGACGCATCCGCGCCAGACGCGCCTGTCCCTTTGCAGGAAAGCTGCAACCAGCAGCGCCGCCGAGAGCAGCCCCGCGACGATCAGCACCGTCCTGTCCAGCATGAACAGCGCGCGGCAGTCTTCCATGTGCTGCTGCTCGTGCTCGCTGAAGGAGAGATACATCACATCGAAGATCATGGAATGGTGCTGGAAGGTTTTTACGTCTCCCGCCAGATAGCCGGTGATCATCTCGACCATGGCCGGATATTCCTCGTCGGGGAGCTGCGTGGCCTCGCTGGGGGCGAAGTGCCGCATCATGGGCAGCATGAGGGTCGATGAGGTGCCCAGCGCCCACAGGATGCCCGCCAGCGCCGTAACGGAAAGCGACAGGGCCAGAAGCAGCCCTGTCAACGTGGAGAGAACCCGTTTCATCATTGCATTTTCAGATACGCGGTGACGAAGCCCTCGAGCTTGCCGTCCATCACGTCGTCAATCGCGCCGACCTCGAAGCCGGTGCGGTGATCCTTCACCATGGTGTAGGGCTGGAAGACGTAGGAGCGGATCTGGCTGCCCCACTCGATCTTTTTCATCTCGCCCTTGATGTCGGCCATCTGCTGCTCCTTCTCGCGTTCGCGGAGCTCCAGCAGCTTGGAGCGGAGCATCTTCAAACAGGTCGCGCGGTTCTGCACCTGATCGCGTTCGGTCTGGCAGGAGACCACGATGCCTGTCGGGAAGTGGGTCATGCGCACGGCGGAGGAGGTCTTGTTGACGTTCTGACCGCCCGCGCCGCTGGAGTGGTAGGTGTCCACGCGCACGTCCTTCATGTTGATCTCGATGTCGCCCTCGTCGTCCTCGAGAATCGGCGAGACGTCCAGCGAGGAGAAGGAGGTGTGACGGCGGGCATTGGCGTCAAAGGGGGAGATGCGCACCAGCCGGTGCACGCCCTTCTCGCCGCGCAGATAGCCGTAGGCATGGTCGCCGTCCACCTCGAAGGTCACGGACTTGATGCCCGCCTCGTCACCGTCGAGCAGGTCGAGGAGCTTCACGGTGAAGCCCATCTGCTCGCAGTAGCGGGTGTACATGCGGTAGAGCATCTGCGTCCAGTCCTGCGCCTCGGTGCCGCCCGCACCAGCGTGCAGGGACAGGATGGCGGGGCTGTCGTCATAGTCGCCGCGCATGAGGGTCTCCAGCTCCAGCGCGTCGGACTGAACCTGCAGCGCCTCCAGCTCGCCGGAGACCTCCGCGGCCATCTCCTCGTCGCCCTCTTCCTTCGCCAGCTCCATCATGGTCTCGATATCATCGGCGGTGGAGAGGAGCTTCTCGTAGTGGTTCAGCTTGTTCTTGAGACCGCCCAACTTCTGATTGATCTTCGTCGAGCGCTCCAGATCGTTCCAGAATTCCGGCTGGTTCATCTCCTCGGTCAGCTCGGCGATCTGGTCGCGGATGTGGTCGATGTGCAGCGCCTCGCCCGCCGCCAGAATGCTCTTGCGGATGCCCTGAAGGGTTTGGTTGTATTGTTCAAATTCGATCATGATAATCCCTCTGCTTCACGTCGTTGGAGAATAGGTGGCAGGTTGGCTGCGCTACGTTGCAGCAGCATAGGGTCGAAAGGAACGGTTTGTATGCAACAGGTCGCCGCTTTTCGGGGTGGGCGCGGGAGGGGGACTTTGGGCTCCAAAGTCTCCCTCCCGCCGTTCCTCTGCGTCTTTCCGTCGTCCCCTTCACTCCGCGTTCTTGCCGCAGCAGTTCTTGTACTTGAGGCCGGAGCCGCAGGGGCAGGGATCGTTGCGGCCGACCTTCTCGCTGGCTTTCACGCGGCGGGGCTGACGGGGCGCGTCGCCTGCCAGACGGCCCTCCACGGGCTTGGCGGTCTGGACGCGCTCGGGGGTACGCTCGACCTTCGCCTGATAGATATGGCGCACGGTATCCTCACGGATGAAGTGATTGAGCTCCTCGAACATGGCCCGGGCTTCGATCTGGTACTCGGTGACGGGGTTCTTTCCGCCGTACGCGCGGAAGCCGATGCCGTCGCGGAGCTGATCCATGGCGTCGATATGATCCATCCAGCGGACGTCCACTGCGCGCAGGAGCATCACCCGCTCGAACTCGCGCATGTCCACGCCGATCTCCGCCAGCAGGGTCTCGCGCTCCTCATAGAAGGCCCTCGCGTCCGCCTTGAGCGCCTCGACAAAGGCGTCCTTGTTCTCCTGCTCGACGAGATCCTTGTGCTGCTCGATCACGCCGTGGTGAACGCAGAGGTTCTCAAGGTACTGGGTGAGCTGCGGTATATCCCAATCCGTGCCGTCCTCAGAGGCGCAGTAGCGGCTCATCGCCGCGTCGATCAGGTGACCCGTCATGCCGAGAATGTTCTCACGGACGTTTTCGCCGAGGAGCACCCGGCGGCGCTGACCGTAGATGATCTCGCGCTGGCGGTTCATCACGTTGTCGTATTCGAGGACGTGCTTGCGGGTCTCGAAGTTTCGGCCTTCAATGCGCTTCTGGGCGGCCTCGATCTGCTTGGTCAGCAGGCCCGCCTGCAGGGGTTCGTCGTCCTTAAGGCCGAGGCGCTCGACCATCACGCCGATGCGGTCGGAGCCGAAGAGCCGCAGCAGGTCGTCCTCCAGCGAGAGGAAGAACTGCGTGGAGCCTGGGTCGCCCTGACGGGCCGCGCGGCCGCGGAGCTGATTGTCGATGCGGCGGGACTCGTGGCGCTCGGTGCCGATGATGTGCAGGCCGCCGGTCTGGAGCACGCGGTCATGCTCGGCGTCGGTCTCCTTCTTGAATTCGGCGAGCAGCACCTGGAAGCGTTCCCGGGCGTCGAGGACCTCCTGCGGCACGTCGCGGGCGTGTCCCATGGCGGCCTCGATGATCTCCTCCTCGAAGCCCTCCTGACGCATTGCGCGACGGGCAAGGAACTCCGGGTTGCCGCCCAGCAGGATGTCCGTGCCGCGGCCCGCCATGTTGGTGGCGATGGTCACCGCGCCCCAGTGGCCCGCCTGCGCGACGATTTCGGCCTCCTTGGCGTGGTTCTTGGCGTTGAGCACCTCGTGGGGGATGTTCTGCCGACGCAGCATGCCGGAGAGCATCTCGCTGGTCTCGACGGTCACTGTACCGACCAGCACCGGCTGGCCCTTCTGGTGATGCTCGACGATGGAAGCCACCGCCGCGTCGAACTTGGCCTTCTTGTTCTTGTAGACGATGTCATCGAGATCCTGCCGGATGTTGGGTTTGTTGGTGGGAATCTCGACAACGTCCAGCGAGTAGATGGCTTGGAACTCCGTCTCCTCGGTCTTGGCCGTACCGGTCATGCCGGAGAGCTTCGTGTACATGCGGAAGTAGTTCTGGAAGGTGATGGTGGCCAGCGTGCGGCTCTCGCGCTCGACCTTGACATGCTCCTTGGCCTCGATGGCCTGATGCAGGCCCTCGGAGTAGCGGCGGCCAATCATCAGGCGGCCCGTGAACTCGTCGACGATGACGACCTGACCGTTCTGCACCACATAGTCCACGTCGCGCTTCATCATCGCGTGAGCGCGCAGGGCACAGTTCACATGATGGTTCAGCTCGGCGTTTTCCGGGTCGTTCAGGTTGTCGATCTGGAAGGCGTTCTCCACGCGCTGGGCGCCCTCGTCGGTCAGATAGACGCTCTTCTTCTTCTCGTCCACCTCATAGTGGGTGTCCTTCTTCAGCGCACGGACCACCGCGTCGACCTTCTCGTAAATCTCGGTGGGCTTCGCGCCCTGTCCGGAGATGATCAGCGGCGTGCGGGCCTCGTCGATCAGGATGGAGTCCACCTCGTCGACAATGGCGAAGTGATGGCCCCGCTGCACCAGATTGTTCTGGCGGATGACCATGTTGTCGCGCAGGTAGTCGAAGCCCAGCTCGTTGTTGGTAGCGTAGGTGATGTCGCAGGCATAGGCGGCGCGGCGCTCGTCGGGCTCCATATCATGGAGGATCAGGCCCACGGTCAGGCCGAGGAAGCGGTACACCTTGCCCATGTCCTCGCCCTGAAACTTCGCCAGATAGTCGTTGACGGTGACGATGTGCACGCCCTTGCCGGACAGCGCGTTGAGGTAGGCCGGGAGCGTCGCCGTGATGGTCTTGCCCTCGCCGGTCAGCATCTCGGCGATGCGCCCCTGATGCAGCACCAGTCCGCCGATGAGCTGCACCCGGAAGATCCTCTTGCCCAGCACCCGGTTGGCTGCCTCGCGCACGGTAGCGAAGGCTTCCACCAGAATGTCGTCCTCGGTCTCGCCGTTTTGCAGGCGCCGGCGGAACTCGTCCGTCTTCGCCCGGAGCTGATCGTCCGTCAGCTTGCGGTATTCATCCTCCAGCGCCTCGATGGCGTCGATGGTCTTCTTCAGCGGCCTGAGCTGCGCCTCGGAGGTGCCGCCCAGCAGCTTCTTCACAAAATCGAACATGCCGTTTCTCCTTGTTCGCGCCGATAATATAGGTACGCAAATTCTATTATACCATGAGAAGGCGGTTTTGACAACGCCGGAGTTCCCGGATTTGGCCTGCTTGCGCGGGGGCTTCGGACATGTTACAATAGGAACAGCCGAAAAGGAGGTCTGACCATGCCGCTGACATCCTATTGCAAGAAATGCGCCCGGGACGTGCCTGTGGGCGAGCGCTGCCCTCACTGCGGGTCGAAGCTGCCCGCGAACACGGTGCGGCTGGCGTGGTGCGTGGATCATACGCCGCTCAAGGACTGGATGAGCTGGAACGCCGTGATGCGCGTGGCGATCCCGGTGTTAGTGCTGGCACTGTTGATCGTGGTGGCGCTGGAGGGCGTGACCGGCGGCGCGGCGGGCGTCGAGGCGCTGTTCCGGGAGGGACTGACGCTGAGCCTGTTAGGCGTTTCGGTGCTGGGCTTGGCGGTGCTGCTGCTCCTGTTCATCCTGCAGGGGGATGACATTCTCGACTGCGTGGTGGACAGCAAGGGCTTCCATGTGCAGCAGTATCTGCCGGAGCCGACCCCCCTCAAGCTGCTGGCGCGGCTGAAGTCGCCCACGCTGATGAGCCGGGTCTCGGCGGACAATCCGATGCTGCTTTTGTCCCAGCGGGAGATTGCGTGGAAGGATATCGCCCGGGTGCAGCTCTGGCCGGAGAAGACGCTTCTGCTGCTCTACGCGCCGGTGTGGTGGCTGCGGCTGGCAGTGCCCTGCACGCCCTTCACATGGGAGGACGCGCTGAATCTGGTGTCGGACAAGCTGGGCCGCAAGAAGGCTGTCGATCTTCCCAAGCAGCTCGTCGCGCCGCCCAAGCCGAAGGCTCCCAAGCCTGTCAAAGCCCGGCAGATGACCATTGAGGACATCCCGCCGGTTCAGGAGGAAACAGCCGAGCGGCCGGAGGACTTCGTGCCGCTCATGGACGTATTGCAGGAGATCAGGGACGCGGAAAGGTCGGAGGAAGCATGAGCGGGCATCTGTGGGGCGTGGATTATTATCCCGAGCACTGGCCGAAGGAGCGCTGGGCCGTCGACGCGTCGATGATGCGCGAGATGGGCATCACGGTGGTGCGCATGGCGGAGTTCTCGTGGCAGAAGTTTGAGCCGCGGGAAGGTGAATTTCACTTTGAGGAACTTGACGAGGCCATCAGCGTGCTGGCAAAGGAGGGCATCGACTGCATCCTCGGTACGCCCAGCGCCGCGCCGCCCGCATGGATTATCGAGCGCAATCCGGAGATCGAGCCCGTCGACTCGGCGGATCATGTGCATCACTTCGGCGGCAGGCATCACGACTGCCAGTCGAATCCCGTTTATCGCGAGCATATCCGGCGTTATGTCACGGCCTTCGCGGAGCATTACGCGGACAACCCGCATGTGATCGGCTGGCAGGTGGATAACGAGTTAGGCAACAGCCACGGCGACCTGTGCTACTGCCCAAGCTGTGAAAGCCGCTTCCGCCAGTGGCTCAGGGAGAAGTACGGCACGGTGGAGGAGCTGAACCGCTGCTGGGGCACGGCCTTCTGGAGTCAGGGATACAACAGCTTTGAGCAGGTGCCCGCGCCCCGCAACACCGCCTCGGGGCACAATCCGTCCCACCAGCTCGATTGGAAGCGCTTCTGCTCCGATCTGGTGTGCGAGTTCCATCAGTTTCAGGCGGACATCCTGCGGGCTCACGCGCCGGGGAAGTTCATCACTCACAACATGATGGGCTTCGCGAACAAGGTCAGCTATTACGATCTGGGGAAACAGCTTGAGTTCGCGTCCCACGACCAGTATCCCGGCGGGCATTTTCACTGGAATCAGCGGGCCTTCCGGGCGGATTTCCACGCGGCGGAGCTGGACATGATCCGGGCCGTCAAAGGGCAGCCCTACTGGGTTATGGAGCAGCAGTCCGGCATCACCGGCTGGGAGATCGTCGGCGCGGCGCCGAAGCCGGGGCAGCTCGCGCTGTGGGCCGCGCAGTCCATCGCGCACGGAGCGGACACCATCGTGTTCTTCCGCTGGCGTTCCTGCCTCATGGGCACCGAGCAGTACTGGCACGGCATCCTGCCCCACAGCGGCATCCCGGGGCGGTACTACCGGGAGCTGAGGGCGTTCATGGAGCAGACCGGCCCCGCGCTTCGCGACATGCAGGGCAGCATGCCCCAGTGCGAGGCAGCGATCATCCGCTCCTACGATCAGGAATGGGCCATCGACATCCAGCCCCATCATCCGGAGCTGCGGTATATCAACCACCTGATGACCTGCTATCGGGCCCTGTGGAATCGAAATGTGCCCGTCGACCTGATTCCGGAGGAGGCGGATTTCAGCCGCTACAGGCTGCTCATCGCGCCGCTGATGTTCCTGATGAAGCCCGGCATGGCGGACAGGCTGCGGGCCTATGCGGAGAACGGCGGCACGCTGATCGTCACCATGCGCTCCGGCGTGAAGGACGAGCATGATCTGGCGCTGGCGGACGGCCCGCTGCCCTGTGGGCTTGACGATCTGTGCGGCGCATGGGTGACCGAATATGACTGCCTGCTCCAGCGCGAAAACCATGTCCGCTGGCGTGACGAGGAAGAATCGGTCGGCTGCCAGTGCTGGTGCGACCTGCTGGAGACCACCACCGCGGAGACCATTGCCGTCTACGCCGGTGATTTCTACGCGGGCACGCCTGCCATCACGAAGAACCGCTGTGGCAGGGGCACGGTCTATTATGTCGGCACGCAGATGGGGAATGAACTGGCGGAGCGGTTCATGGCGGAGGCGCTGACGCAGTCCGGGGTACAGGGTCTGCTGGACACTCCCTTCGGCGTGGAGGCCGTTTGCCGCGGAAAGGACGGCAGGCGCTGGCTGTTCCTGCTCAATCACACGGGTGAGGCGCAGACGGTCGAAATCCCCGAGGAATGGCAGGGCGACCGCGGCCCGCTGGAACCCTATGGGACAAGAATCCTTACGGCCCGATAAAATTTGCGTGTTCCCCTTGCAAACTGTTGTTCGCTGTGGTACGATAAGCCCAGCGCACATAAGGAAAGGAAGTGTTCACCATGGCGGCGAAGAAAGCGGCGAAGCCCGAGAAGGCCGTCCCGCAGGCGAATGCCCAGCAGGAAGCCAAGCTCAAGGCGCTGGAGCATGCCTTGGCGGATCTGGATAAGCAATTTGGCAAAGGCTCGGTGATGAAGCTGGGCGAGGCCAACAACGTGGAGATTCCCGTGATTCCCACCGGCTGCCTGACGCTGGACGCGGCGCTGGGCGTGGGCGGCATCCCGCGGGGCCGCATCGTCGAGATTTATGGCCCGGAATCCTCCGGTAAGACGACCGTCGCGCTGCATATCGTCGCGCAGGCCCAGAAGGCGGGCGGCATCGCGGCGTTTGTGGACGCGGAGCATGCCCTTGATCCGGCCTATGCCCGGAAGCTGGGCGTGAACATCGACGAGCTCTACGTCTCCCAGCCGGATACCGGCGAGCAGGCCCTCGAAATCACCGAGGCGCTGGTGCGCTCCGGCGCGCTGGACGTGGTGGTCATCGACTCGGTGGCCGCGCTGGTGCCCAAGGCTGAAATCGACGGCGAGATGGGCGATTCCTTCGTCGGCCTGCAGGCGCGCCTGATGAGTCAGGCTCTGCGCAAGCTGGCGGGCATCATCAACAAGACCGGCTGCGTGGCGGTGTTCATCAACCAGCTCCGTGAGAAGGTCGGCGTCATGTATGGCAACCCCGAGACGACCCCCGGCGGCCGGGCGCTGAAGTTCTATGCTTCCGTGCGGCTTGACGTGCGCCGCGGCGAGCAGCTCAAGAACGGCTCCGAGGTCGTTGGCAACCACACCAAGGTCAAGGTCGTCAAGAACAAGGTCGCGCCGCCCTTCCGCGTGGCGGAGTTTGACATCGTCTACGGCGAGGGCATCAGCCGCGAGGGCACGCTGCTCGACATGGCCGTGGAGCGCGATATCATCCACAAGAGCGGCGCATGGTTCTCCTATCAGGATCAGCGCATCGGTCAGGGCCGCGAGAACACGCGCATTTACCTGCGCGACAATCCCGAGGTGACCGACGAGATCGAGGCGATCATCCGCAAGGAGCTTTTTGCCGCTCCGGCGACGCTGGCTGCTGATGTGCCCGAGGAGATGCCCGGGGAGGACGAGGACGATCTCGCCCTGCTCGAGGAGGAGCTCGGAGACGAGACATAAACAGAGCAAATGAAACTGTCCCCATGGGGCTTGGCAAGGTCGCGGGAAGACCGCCGCAGCTTCGTTATGATGGGGATCGGAAAAGGCTGTCTCTTTGCGGAGACAGCCTTTTTTTGAAGGTTTATTCCTTTTCCGTCAGCCGCCACTGGAAGCAGCCCAGCACGGTGCTGCCGTACTGTTCGCTGCGGAAGTCGCTGCCGGTGATCTTCTGACCGTATTTGTTGAGCGAGATGGTGTAGACATGAATGGGTCGGCCGTTTGCCTCGCGGTACTTGGGGTCGATCACGATGTACCGCCCGTCCTCGCGCCGGGCGACCACCAGCACCGCGTGGGTTGAGCCGCTGGGCCGGCGGAAGTACAGGTAGACCGGCGAGCAGTTCGGGTCTGACTGGTAAGCCTCATACATCTGCTGGAACACGTCGGCGGAGAAGGTGACCCGCTCGAACTCCGGCAGCAGGTCGGTGGTCTCGTCATAGGGGGCGTCGACCACGCGCTTCTGCGTCATGGCGGACATGCCGCCGGGGGTCAGGTCGATCCCCAGATAGGACAGCGCCATGGCGTAGACCGCTCGGGTGCACATGTTGCGGGCATAGTATTGATAGGGCCTGCGAAAGGGCCCCTCCTCCAGCGTCAGATCAAGCTCGCTGCCCGGCTCGCCGCCCAGCCAGTAGTCCGCGCAGAAGCCGGGCTTCCGGGTGTCCTGCGAGATGTAGCGGATCAGGCCCCGCTCGACGCCCACGGGCTGCATGTCGTCCGTTGGATAGAGAACCAGCGCTTCCACCTGCTCCACGGTCTGGCATTGGGGCAGGGTCAGCGGCTCCTCGGCGCGGGCCGGCAGCGCCAGCAGACAGAGGAGCGAAAGCAGGCATAGCAGCCTCCCGGACACCGCGGCTCACCTCCTGATCAGTTCTGACATCATTATACAGGATTCGAGCCGCGGTGGCAAGGAATTAACCAAGGATTTGCAGGTATGAAGGGGTTACAGCTTGTCCTCCTCGAGGCGGCGAATCTTCCGCCGCAGCAGCGAGCCCTGCAGGATCAGCGCCAGCAGGAGCAGTCCGCACGCGCCGCCCAGCGCCGGAAGCAGCCAGTCTGGCAGGCGCTTCTCGATCTCCTGTGTCAGGGTGACGACGGCAGGAGCCGGGGCGGGCTCCTCCACGGTCAGGGACACAGGCAGGGAAAAGCTCTCCGCGTTGCCCCACAGATCCTCATAGGTCACGCGCACCTCACCGGACACCTCGCCCAGCACGGTCTTGCCCGGGGTGAAGATGATCTTCGCGTCCCGCGATTCACCCGCGGCGATGGCGCCGACCAGCACGCTCTGGCCCTCGGTGATGCCCGGGAGCACCAGCGTTGCCAACACATTGCGCAGGTCGCCGCGGCCCATGTTCATCAGCGGCAGGGATACGGTGGCCTGATTGCCCTGCAGGATGCTGGAGGGCATGGTCACACCGCCCTGCTCCAGCCGTATGGTCTGGGTGACGGGCAGGGTGAAGGCTTCCGTCCACAGGCCGGGCTGGCTGAGGGAGGTCCACACAAGGGTGAGCTGGAGCTGATGCAGGGAGACCGAGGCCGAGGGCGTGACCGTCAACGGCACCTCAATGTCCGTCGATTCGCCGGGCAGCAGGTCAGGCAGGGGCAGCTTGTCGGTGGAGGCGGGAAGAACGTCGCCGGTCGGGTCGTTGATGGACAGCAGCAGCCCGGTCATGGCGGCGTAGCGGCTGGGGTTGGTGAGCTTGGCGGTGAGCGTGCCGTCCGCTCCTACGATGAGGGAAGCGGTCAGGTCCTCGAGCTGCGGGTGCGCGTTCTCCTCGGGCATGAGGCCGTCCCGGATGCGGATCACCAGCGGGAAGGAACCCGACAGCGCCTTGCCTTCCGCGTCCTGCCCGGTGACGACCAGCTCCGCCGCATAGTCGCCGCTGACCCGGTCGGAGCGCAGCTCCAGCCGGAGCGCCGCCCGGTAGAGGCCGTCGGAGCGCTGGTACTGGGCGGTCATGGAGCCCTTGAAGGGCGAGACGGTCTCATCCTTCATGCGCAGGGTGACGGTCACGCGACCGTCGCATTTGCCGGATGCCAGCGGGAAGTGCAGGGTCATGACGCCGTTTGAGCTGACGGGCTCGTAGCCCTGCGCCCATGAGCGGCTCATGCCGTTCAGCAGGGAAGTCTCGTCGAGGGTGAAATCCTGCTCGGCGAGGGCGAAAATGGGTGTAAGGAACAAGGCTATCAGCGATAGCAGCATAATGAACTTTTTCATGGGGTCACAGCTCCTTGATGTTCTCGACGATGCTCTTTTTGATGACGTCCTTCACCCGCTGGCGCAGCACCCACAGGCAGCAGCCCACTATCAGGGCGGCGAGGGCCGCGCAGGACAGCATCGCTATCAGGTAGTTCGTCTCGGCAATGTTGCCGAAAACGCCGGCTGCGATCAGGAGTCCGATGATCAGGCAGGCGACCGCCGTGCCAAGCCCGATGCTGATGAAGATGGAACCGCTGTAGCAGCCGATCAGCGCCCGGTCATCCGCGCCCACGGCCCGCAGGGTGCCGATCATCCGGCTGTCCGCGCGAATCTGGCGGGAGATGTTGCCGCTGATCAGCCCGGCTGCCGCGGCGAAGAAGACCAGCGTGATGCACGCGAAGACCACGGTGATCTGCATACGCGCTGTCTCCCACTGCCGGTTTTGCTCCAGCAGGTTGGTCACGGATACGCCGCCGCGGGAGGCAATGCTGTTGATACGCTCCACCAGCCAGTTCTCCGTGGCCTTGTCGGGTACGCCGGAAAGATAGATGTCGACAGAAGCGGGGTTGGTGGTCTTCAGGCCCATGGCCCGCAGCCCCTGCTCGGTGGTGATGATGCAGGCTTCGTACAGGCTGCTGTTCGGCACGATCTGGTCGAGCAGCGCGCCGATGGTGACCGTCGCCCGGCACAGCCCGGACGACTGGTAGAAGTCGTCAAAGTCCTCCTGTGTGCTGCGACCCTGAAGAAAGGCGTCTTCGTCGGTCATATAGAACTGGGCGATGGGCAGCGTCTGGCCGACGAACAGGCTGTCGTTGGCAACGCTGGCAATCGCGGTGCTGCCGTAACCGGGGCCGACGTTGAGACCGCCGTCATTCATCCTGACCAGATGGTAGGTGGGCGCATAGACGATCACTTCCCGGCCGGCGTTGATGGCGTCGATATCCAGCTTGCCCTCAAGGATGTACGGTTCCAGCTCCTTGAGATCCATTGGCAGTACTTCAAGCTGCATGTTGACGATCGGCTTGTCGGTGCCCAGAACGGCCTGCGCGGCCCGAAGGTTCATCTGTTCCCGTTCCAGATCGCTCAGCATGGAGGTTCTGAACGAATAGTTCTGATTGTATTCTTCCTCCAGCGCTTTACGCTGCTCATCGCGGTAGGTTCTGGAGGCACCCAGCGCCTGCGCCCCGCCCAAAGCGAGATACGAGGTGAAATATTCGCCCACTGTGTCCAGCTCAAAGGATACGCGCAAGTTCCTGCTCGTCAGCACCTTGGACACCATCGGCAGCGTTGAAAGCTGATTCAGGTCGGCTTCGTTGAGAGTCTCCGGGGAGATGTAGTTTCCAAAGGAGGAGGCGCCATAGACGATAAAGTAGGAGCCGTTGCCCAGACGGAAGGTTGGCTTGTCTGCAAACGATACGGTGACGTCAGTAGCCATCGTTATCGCGCCGAAGCCGGACATCACCAGCATGGCCGCTACCAGCACCACGCTGCCGATCAGCCGCGTGGGGTGCAGTGTGAGCTGCCGCCGGGCGACCAGCGCGGGAACCTTGAAGCGCTTGCGGGAGCGGATGCGCTGGGCTCTGCGCAGGATGGCGGTGTCGCGCAGGACGCTCATGGGCATGATGCGGGAAGCACGGCGAAGCGGCAGGCTGGAGGCGACGAGAATGGTCACTGTTACCAGCAGCAGCACCGGCAGCAATACCCACAGAGAAGGCCGGAACAGCATATAGGTCGGCGCGGCCTGCGACAGCCCCCACACGAAGGCACAGGCCAGCAGGATGGCCGCCGGGGCCGCCATCAGCGCGATGATCCATGATTCGCGTCCGAAGATGCGGCGAATCTGCCGTTTCGTTGCGCCCACCGCCCGCAGCATGCCGATTGCCTCAGTTTTGCGGGCGAGCTGGCTCTCCATCGCCCCGGAGATGGCCGAACATACCGCGATCATCAACGCGCCGCCCAGCAGACAGGTGAGCATAAGGATCGTGTTGTTGATGAAGGAGATGACAGGGTGAAAGAAGGAGATGTCGTCCCAGACCTCGCCATATTCATTGACGCTGTAAAGGCGCTGGCGCTCATAAACACCATCGTACTGGAAGGGCGTGAGCGCCTGAAGCTTGCTGACCATGGGACGGAGCGTCAGCAGGCGATGGATGGTCACGTTGCCCGAGGAAAAGCCCGGCTCTTCCGCGCAGGTCAGGATGGCGGGCCACAGGCCAGTACCCTGCCCGAAGGAATAATACGCGCTGATCCCCAGATGAGAGCTCTGCTCGGACAGGAGGCCGACGATGGTGTAGGTGCGCTCCTCGGGCAGGCCTTCAATGGGGGTCACAGTCAAGGTCAGGGTGTCGCCGACGGCTCGCTCCATCCGCAGACGGTCGAGGGCGCTCTGCTCCAGCGCGATCTCGCCGGGGACTTCGGGCATGCGCCCCTCCAGCAGGATGCGATTCATCAGCGGTACCGCCGTCTCATCATAGAAGCCGATGGCCACCGCGATATCCGGCACCTCCGCCGTCACATAGACATGGCCGATATCCGCCTTAAACAGGCCGGTCTCCAGCAGCTCCTCGTCGGTCATATTGTTGTTATTGATGGTGAACATGTCCATGCGGCCATAGATCGCGGCCCGATCCTCCGCACGGTGCGCCACGATGCCCTGCACGCTCAGGCACAGGGTCGCCGCGAGAAACACCGCCATGAAGATGCCGACTGCCATGCTCAGATACGCGCGGCGGTTATGCCGCAGATTGGCTCTGGCAATCTGGTTGATGGTCAGATGCTTCATGATTGCCTCACCTCGCTGTCGAAGGCAATCTTGCCGTCCTCGATGCGGATGATGCGCTCCGCCTGATCGGCCACCTGCTGGTCATGGGTGACCAGCACCAGCGTGATGCCCAGATCGTGAGCCGTCTGCCGAAGGAGCCGCAGCACCTCCTCGCCGGACTTGCGGTCGAGGTTGCCGGTGGGCTCGTCGGCGAAGAGAATGTCCGGCTTGTTCGCCATGGCCCGGGCGATGCTGACGCGCTGCTGCTGGCCGCCGGACATGGCCCCCGGCAGGTGCGAGAGCCTGTCGCGGATCTCCAGCTTGTCGATGATGCTGTCCAGATAGGCCTCGTCGAGCTTGCGGCCGTCCAGCATGACGGGCAGGAGGATGTTCTCCCAGCCGGTCAGCTCCCTGACCAGATTGTAGTTCTGGAACACGAAGCCGAACCGCCGCCGCCGAAGCACGGAGAGCTGATTGTCCCGGTAGGCGTAGAGGTCCTGATCCTGATACCACACCTTGCCGCCGGTGGGCTTGTCGAGCCCGGAAAGCAGGTGCAGGAAGGTCGACTTGCCCGAGCCGCTGGGCCCGATGATGGCGGTGAAGCTATGCTGTTCGATGCCGAGAGAAACGTCATCCAGAGCGTAGACCTTGTTTTCTCCCGTCTGGTAGACCTTGGAAAGATGTTCGCAGCGCATGATGTCCATGAGCGCGCCCTCCTTTTGTTTTCTTACAGTCACAGCTTACCATGCCAACCTTACTTTTCCGTGACTTTTACCTTACGAAATCGTAAGAAAGGAACTGTCTCTGACGGGACCGTGCGAAAATCGCCGCGCATGCCGCCGGTTCTCGATGGGTCATCGGCGGGACTGTGATCCCGCCGATGCCTCCCGGTTCAGGATGATTGTATCGGAAAGAATGCGTGTTGTCCATGCCCGGGTTGGAAAAACGCCGGGTCGATGATGGCCCGGCGCTTTGAAGACATTGGTATAACTTATAGCAAATTGTCGAACAGGCGGATGTTTTCCTTTGCCAGCGGCAGCTTGCCTGCCTGCTGCTTTTTGACGATCTCGACGATGCGGTCATTGATGGGCGTGGGAACGCCGCACTTCCTGCCCCACTGGCAGACCACGCCGTTGATGGCGTCGATCTCGCAGGCCTTGCCGCGCTTCAGATCCTGCAGCATGGACGGCTCGATATCGCGGTGCTTTTTCATGGCGATGGGCAGCAGGAGCTCGGCGAAGGCCCGCTTGAGGCCGCTCTTGTAATAGAACAGCTTGGTGATGTCCTTGCCCTGCACCGGCGCGAACTTTGCTCCGGCGGCATGGCCCACGTCGATGCACTCCTTCATGCAGCGGACGGCTACCCGGCGGGCTGCCTTGTCCTCGCTGACGTCGCCGAACACGCCGCCGACCACCGTGCCCAGCCCGGAGAAGGTCGCGTTGATGAGCAGCTTCGACCACCTCGCGCCGATCAGGTCCTTTTCGCAGTGCACGGGGCACATGGTCTCCAGCAGCCGCTTGACAAGGTCGAGCCGTGCTTCCGGCACGCCCTCCATGCCGCCCATGTGAAAGGACAGGCTGTCCGGGCTGCTGGTCAGCGTGCTCTCGCCGGGCGCGGAGAGGGTTGCGCCCCATTCCACCACGCAGCCGACAGTGTGCTCCTTGCCGATGATCTCGGCGATCTCCGGCTCCGGCAGGCCGTTCTGCATCGTCACGATCATGCCGCCTTCGGTCAGCATGGGCTTCAGGGATGAGACGACCCGCGCGTTGTCGAGCTGCTTGGTCATCAGGAAAATCACGTCGTAGGCGCCGGTCATCTCCTCGGGGGTCAGCGCCGTCACGGGGACGGTCATTTCCACTGTGCCCGTGATGTGCGCGCCCTTGTCCCGCAGCGCTTCCACATGCGCCCGGTTGCGGTTGATCAGCTCCACGGGCTGGCCTGCCTTGGTCATGTACGCGCCGAGCACCGTGCCCAGCGAGCCTGCGCCGTAAATGGCATATTTCATGTGCGTCCTCCTTGGTTAAGTTCCCTGCAGGAATGCCGCGACGCGATCCAGCATGGTCGGGTATTCTTCGCCCTGCAGGCCGTGGTCGAGGGTGTCGTAGAGCGCAAACTCGCGCTGCTCCGCGCCGTCCGTGTAGCGCCGGGCGGCTTCCCGCGACACGAGCTGATCCCGCTTGCCGAACACCACCAGCATCGGGCCGGCGAACTGCCCGGTTACCTCGTAGATGGGCAGGCTCTGGGCCATGCGGAAGAACAGCCCGCCCACATGGTGCCGCCCGTCCACATCGACACTGTACGGGATGTGCTGGGGGTCATAGTCCGCCCACATGCAGTGGCCCTGCTGGGCGTCGGTCTTGAGGGAAGCTGCCGGGGCCAGCAGAACCAGCCTGCTGACGATGTCGTGATAGTAGCCAGCCAGCATGCCCGCGACCACGCCGCCCTGCGAATGGCCCAGCACATGAATGTCCGTCACAAAGTCGAGCCCCATGGCGTAGCGGAGGAAGGTCGCCGCGTCCTCGATCTCGTTGTAAGGGGTCATCTCGGTGAAGTTGCCATCCGACTGGCCGTGGCCGTTGAAGTCAAGCCGCAGCGTCGCGAACCCGGCGGCGAGCAGACGGTCGGAGACATCCTGAAAGAAGCCGCCTTTCGCGTCCATGCAGCCGCCGAAGCCGTGGAGCATCAGCACCAGCGGACAGGGGCCATCGCCGGGGCGCGTCAGCAGGCCCTGAAGCGTCAGACCCGCGCGCTTGAGCTCGATGCGCGTTACGTTCGGCCGGTCTTCCGAATCAATCACGATCTCCAGATGGTCGTCCTTCGATTCGATTTTTCCGGTCAGCGCGGCGCTTTCGAGCCACTTGAGAGCCGCGCTGTCGGTGGTGACGCGCGGATGCGTGATCATGTCAGAGCCCTTCCGGGACACGGCGCTGTTGTCAATGTACAGCCTGCACGGCTTACCCTCCGCGTCGGTACCCTCGAGCATATAACGAGCGCTGAGGGTGTTCTGGCCGGGGGCGAAGTCGACCTGCGTGTCTACGCCGCCGGGCAGGATGGTGCCGCAGAAGAGCTTGCTTTCACAGCTCCCGTGGAAGGGCAGCATGCGGATGGAACAGGGCTGCGCCTTGAGCTCGTTCATGCCGTCCAGCATCACCTTGATGCGCAGAATTTCCATATCGCTCCTCCTTTGTTACAGCACGAGCTGCGCCGCCGCCACAGCCACGCAGGCTGCGATGGCGACCGTCAGCAGCCCCTTGCCGCGCCATGCCAGCGCCACCGCGACCACGAGGCCGACCAACGCCGTGCCGATATTGCCGGTGGAATACAGCACGTCCGGGATGGTCATCGCGCCCAGTACCGCGTAGGGCACATAGTGCAGAAAGGACATGACGAAGCGGCTCTTGATCTCCCGGCGGAATACCGTCAGCGGCAGCATGCGGATGAGGTACGTCACGCCCGCCATGACAGCCAGATAGGGCAGAAACTGCGACCAGCTCACGGGGCACCCTCCTCTCCGACGGGGAACAGCAGCGCTCCGGCAGCGGAGGCCGCCACGGCGCAGATGATGATGACAAAGCCGCTGGACACCTGATTCAGCACGGGCAGGTAGCGGAACATGAGGCTCATGGCCACCGCTAAGAGCACCACGACGCGCACGGGCCGCTCCTTCTTTGCCGGGGGCAGGATGATCGCGAGGAACATGCCGTAGATCGCGATACCCAGCGCTGTGCGCAGAAACTCCGGCAGGAGCTGCCCTGCCATCGCGCCGAGAATCGTCCCCAGTGACCAGCCGATGTAGGGCGTGGACATCAGCCCATAGAGATACACCCGCCCGACCTTTTCCGGCTGGCCCGAAGCGACGGCAAAGATCTCATCCGTGTTCATGAAGGAGAAGATCAGCCGGTGCAGCGTGGTCATGGTCTTGTCCAGCCGCTGGGAGAGCGACAGGCTCATCAGCGCGTACCGGAGGTTGATGACGAGCTGGGTCAGCGCGATCTCGATCATCGACGCCTGCGTGAGGATCAGCGGCAGGCCCGCGAACTGCCCGGCGCTGGTGACGTTCGTCATGGAGATCAGCAGCGCCTGTGCGGGGGAGAGGCCGTCAGCCACAGCCTTCATGCCAAAGGTAAAGGCTACCGACAGGTAGCCCAGACCGATGGGGATGCCGTGGTTCACGCCTTTGAGGAATGTCCTGTTCATCCGTATCCAACCTTCTTTTATTCTGTGAAGCGCTTGACGCCGTCCTTCGTGATGATGGCATAGCACAGCGGCGGGGACTGCACAGGCTCGTCCGAGAACCGGATGGCCGCGCGGATGGCAGCCTCTGCTCGGTCCGCGTCCTCCTCGCTGCGGGCATGGAGCATGCACAGCGTGGTGTCCGAGGTGACCCTGTCGCCGATGCGCACCGGCAGCACGAAGCCCACGGAATAGTCCAGCGCGTCGGTCTTCCTGACCCGGCCCGCGCCCATCGCCTGAGCCGCGAGGCCCAGCGCCATGGTGTCCATCTCCGCGGCATAGCCGGTGACGCCAGCCTTGACCTCGCGGATCACCGCCGCCCGGGGCAGCAGGGACACATCGTCGCAGCAGGCAGGGTCGCCGCCCTGAGCGCGGATCATCTGCCGCAGCTTCTCAAGGCCCGCGCCGGAGTTCAGCGCTTCTTCCAGCAGCTTCCGGCCCTGCTCGGGGGTGTCCGCCCGGTCCGCCAGCACCAGCATGTGACTGCCCAGCAGCAGCGAGACTTCCTTGAGCGCGCCCTCCGTCCGGCCCGCCAGCACGTCGATGGCGTCCTTGACTTCCAGCGCGTTGCCGACATGGGTGCCCAGCGGCTGCTCCATGCCGGTGACGATGGCTGTGACGGGCTTGCCCGCCAGCGTGCCGATATCCACCATCGCCTGTGCCAGCTCGATGGAGCCCTCCAGCGTCTGCATGATGGCCCCGGAGCCGGTCTTCACGTCCAGCACGATAGCGTCCGCGCCGGAGGCCAGCTTCTTGCTCATGACCGACGAGGCGATCAGCGGCAGGCTGTCCACGGTGGCGGTCACGTCGCGCAGGGCGTAGAGCGTCTTGTCCGCGGGGGCGAGCGTCCCCGTCTGGCCGATGACCGCCACGCCGATCTCCCGCACCTGACGGATGAACTGCTCCTCGCTCTCCTCGACGGTCAGGCCCGCGATGGATTCCAGCTTGTCCAGCGTGCCGCCGGTGTGGCCCAGTCCGCGGCCGCTCATCTTCGCCACGGGCACGCCGCAGGCTGCCACAAGAGGCGCGAGGATCAGCGTGGTCGTGTCGCCCACGCCGCCGGTGGAGTGCTTGTCCACCTTCACGCCGGGAATCGCCGACAAATCCGCCACGTCGCCGGAATCCCGCATCGCGAGGGTCAGCGTCGTGGTCTCCCGGGCGGTCATGCCCTGCAGCCGGATCGCCATCAGCATGGCCGCGAGCTGATAATCCGGCACCGTTTTCTCCGCTGCGCCGCGGACGAAAAAGCGGATTTCCTCCTCGGTCAGCTCCTGCCCGAGCTTCTTTTTGGTGATGAGCTCCACCATGTTCATCCGTTCACAGCTCCTTTGCCGGAGAATTTCATGGAATCCGCTTCCAGTATAGCACAATCGGGCGGCAGGAACAACGGGAAAATGAGAAGGCCCGCCGCCGATGAGGGCAGAGGGCCTTTGAAAGAACCGATTCAATCAGGTCAGCGGATTTCCTTGATAACGAGGATGTCGCCGATGAGCCGCTTGCCGCCGCTGGCAGGGGAGGAGACGATCCCGCCGTTGAAATACAGCATGGCGGAACGGCCGCCGTCGAGGTTGTAGGCTGCTTTGCAGCCCAGCGACTCCATCAGCAGCGCCAGATCCTTCAGCTCGAGGCCGTGGTTCAGAGCGCCCGATTCTATCACGCTCTTGGTGCTGCGGCCGTCCACCTGCACAAAGCAGTAGTGCCCCGGCTCGTAATAGCCTAACACCGCCCGGGGATTGGTGAAGCGGATATTGGAGTCGAATTTCGTGATGGCCTTGCCCTCCTCGTCCAGCAGCGACGGGCCGAAAAGGAAGGTATGCCAGATGTCGTCCTTCTCCTGCGTGATCTGCTCATGGATCGGGTTGCCGGGTCTGGGGTAGGTGCGCATCTCGCCGTTTTTGTAGATCACGCACAGGTCGCGTACCCTGTTGCGGGAATCCCGCTCGACGACGCCGTTGCCAATGACCCAGCCCGCGGTGAAGTTATCGCTGCTGTCGCCGGTGATGGCGAGGACGGCGTTGCTCTCGTCGGCGATGTTCTTGACCTGATCGTTCCGGACGCCGTATTTGCCGTGGCTGTAAGCGCGCTGGAAATTCTCCAGGGACCGCACATAGATATCGGCCACATAGACGTCCGCGCGGCCATAGCGCTGCGTGGAGATGCTGATCCAGATATCCTGACTCTGATAGCTGGTCTCGGTGATGACGGGCGCCTCGCCCTCCGCGAGGAATTTGTCCGGGAAAACGTCAGAAAAATCACCCTCGGCCAGCGTCGAGCCGGTGGATGCCAGCAGGAGCAGCGCGGCCAGCAGGGCAAACAGCTTTTTCATTATGTGATCCTCCTCGGTGACTGTGGATGCGTCTGCGCGTATCCGCGTATCAATATACCACATCGGGCGGCGGTTCGCAATGGCTGCGCTCACCATTTTACATAAATGCCGTCTGACTGCCGGAAGCTGCCGACGGCGAAGGTGTCTTTCGGAAGGAACGTGAAATGAAAAAGGGCCGCGCGGGGCGGTCCCTCCTTTTATCTACAGGGTAATCATCAGCCTGCTTCCGTCGGCCTTCTGAATGTCCAGCAGCGGCAGCTCGGAGCGTCGGAGCGTCTGCTTGCTCTGCCGGAGCGTCTTGAGCAGACCGTGCACCTGTGCCGTGGTGATGAGCTCCTTTTGTTCATCGGCCTTCCCTGAGCCGTCCGACAGCCTTTGTGTATGGCGAAGGCCGCCAGCCAGCAGCGCCGCGCCGACCCGGTTGCATATCAGCGCCAGCGGGAGGTGCAGGCAGAAGGCCTTGTCATGCTCGGCAATCAGGATTTTCATCGCTTACTCCACCCAAACTTCCATATGATCACCGGCGCTGTCAACTTCCACCAGCTTGCCGATTACGCCGCTGTCCACCAGCCGCAGGATCTGATCGAAGTCGATCTGCTGCATCATGTTCTGCCCGTTGAACTGCATGTCGCCCATCACAAGCCCCGCCTTGAACAGCGCCAGCGGCAGGTTCACGCGCATCCTGTCGCCCGCGGTGGTGTCGATAGAGACCTTGAGTATCATCTCGTCGGGATTTTTCCGCTGCTTGGCGGGCACCAGCCGCGTTTCGGGCTCCTGTTCGCCGCAGAGCAGCGTGTCCACGGTAACGCCGAGCATCTTCGCGAGCTGAGGCAGCAGCATGATGTCCGGGCAGCTCACGTCGTTCTCCCACTTGCTGACAGCCTGAGGCGACACGCTCAATGTCTCCGCCATAGCCTCCTGCGTCAGGTCCTTTTGCCGCCTGAGCGCCGCGATGCGCTGTCCGAGGGTCATCTGATTCATGGTATTGACCTCCTTTGCTTGATGGCAACAGGATATCATCTCCGCGCCGCCGCCGGAAGCGACCGGACGTTGAGTTTTGGGGCGGGGAACTCAACCAAATGGCGAGCTTTCTATCAACCGGGCGGAGGCTTTCGGGCGGGTGAGAACCAAAACGGCACGGCTGTCACCAAAGCCGTACCGTTTTGTGCCGATCAGGAAAGATACCCCTCACGGGCTTTGACGTCAAAGCGCTTCTCAAGCTGGTGCATCTGCTCGTCGGTGATGGTATTGACCAGCGGCAGGTGCGCGATTTTCATGTAGATTTCCGCGCCCTTCTCGGCGGTCTCGATCAGGCCGAAGGTCTCGTCCAGATCCTTGCCCGCGCCATAGATGCCGTGCTGGCTCCAGACCACCAGACGGGCCGTCCGCATCTTCTCCGCGGTCGCCTCGCCGATCTCGTTGGTGCCGCAAAGCATCCACGGCAGCACGTTCACACCATCCGGGAACACCACGATGCACTCCGTGCACATCTGCCACAGGGTGCGGGTGAATTCCTTTTCGTCCAGCGTATGTACATAGGTCATGGCCAGCAGGTTCGCCGGGTGGCAGTGCATCACGACGCGGTTCTCCGTGTTCACCTTGAGCCGCGCCACATGGCTCATCATGTGCGCCGGGAACTCGCTGGTAAACTTGCCGCCATCCGCGTATCCCCAGAGCAGCTCCGCCTGCTCGCCTTTGTCCACCAGACGGACGATGCCGAGGTTCACATCCGGCGCGTACTGGATGTTCTTGAAATACTTGCCCGTGCCGGTCACAAGGAAGTATTTCCCCTCCAGCTCGGGCGCGATGAAGCCTGTCGGAATGGTGCGCAGGACATCCTTGATGTCCAGATACTCCGCCACTTGGGCCTCGTCCAGCATAAGGCTTACGTTGCCGCCGTTGCGCTCGTCCCAGCCGTGGTCATACATGTTCGTCGTCGTGCGGATCATTTCCACCATGAACGGCGCGGTCAGGATATCCTTCATGTCCTCTCCACCAGCACTTTCGTTTCGTATTCCATGACGGCGTCGTACCAGCTCCCGTCAGCGGGCACGTCCTGCCGCGTGCAGTATTCCTCCCAGATATCCGCGAAGGGCAGGGTCTTGATCTCCTCTTGCAGCATCAGGCGGCGGGTGAAGTCGCCCGCGTCCTGCGCGGTCCTGAGCTCCTCATCGGGCTGGAGCAGCGCCCAGAGCAGCGCCTTGTGCACCGATCGGGTGGCGATGACCCACGCCGCGACGCGGTTGATGGACGCGTCGAAGCAGTCGAGGCCGATGAGCACCTTGTCCATGGCGTCGTTTCGGACGATTTCCTTCATGATCTCCCGGAGCTCGTCGTCAAAGATGACCACATGGTCGCTGTCCCAGCGCACAGGGCGGGTGACGTGCAGCGGAATCCTGTCGAAGAACGGCAGCAGCGCGGGAATCTTGTCGCTGACATACTCCATGGGGTGATAGTGCCCGTTGTCCAGCAGGTTGTACACGCCCGGGTGGGTCGCGGCGTAGTTCATGTAGAACTCGTTGCTGCCCACGGTGTAGCTCTCTACACCGATGGCGAAGACCTTGCTCTCCACGCTGTCGATGACATGGGGGCACTTCTCGGCGAAGATCTCGTCCAGCGCGGCCTGCAACCTCAGGCGCGGCCCGAGGCGGTCGGAGGGGGTATCCTTGTAGCCGTCGGGAATCCAGACGTTGTTGAGCACCATATCATCGAGCTCCTGACCGATGCGCTCGGCGATGCGGCGGCAGGCGATGGCGTGGTCGATCCAGAAGCGGCGCACCTTCTCGTCCGGCGAGGACAGGGACAGGCCGTCCTTCATCATCGGGTGTGAGAAGATGGTGGGGTTGAAGTCGATGCCGAGGCTGTTCTCCTTGGCGAAGGCCACCCAGGGCGCGAAGTGCTCATAGGTGAGCTTATCGCGGTCAACCAAGGGGTGCGCCTCGTCAAACACCGCGTAGCAGGCGTGCAGGTTGATGCGCTTCCGACCGGGGATCAGCGCCGCCGCCTGCAGGAAATCGGCCTTGAGCTCCGCAAAGCTGCGGGCCCTGCCGGGATAGTTGCCCGTGGCCTGAATGCCGTTGCCCGCGCCGCCGTCGGGGTTATCGAAGCCCGTCACATCGTCGCCCTGCCAGCAGTTCATGCTGATGGCCTTTTGGGACAGCCGCTCGATGGCCTGCTCCGTGTCGATGCCCAGCGCGGCATAGCGGAGCTTCGCTTCCTCATAACGCGTCATGCTCGATCTACCTCCATCTGTATGTTGAGATTTCCAAGGGCCGTTGCCTCGATGGGCAGGGCGATGACCTCCTTGCCGGTGGCCTCCGCGGTCAGGCGGTTGAGGAAGGGATTCTTCGCGCCGCCGCCGACGATGTAGAGCTTCTGATACGTTTTGCCGGTGTTCCGCTCGATCTCTTCGATGGCCTGCTTGTAGCTCAGGGCCAGCGAGCGGTAGGCGCAGCGGAAATACCCGGCGACGCATTTCGGCGGATGAGGCAGCGCCGCGTCGAAGGCTGTTTTCATGCTCTCCGGGGAGAGGAAAGCCACGTCATTGGCGTCGACCGTGTGCCGGAAGTGATTGGCTTCCGCCTCCGCGACGATCTCCGGGAAGGACTTCTCCGGGCAGAGCTCCCGCTGCAGCTCGTTGACCAGCCACATGCCCATGATGTTCTTCTGGTAGCGGTTGTAGCCCACGCCGCCCTCGTTGGAGTAGTTCGCCGCCATGCTGGCCGCGTCGGTCAGGGGCCGCTCGGTCTTCACGCCCAGCAGCGACCATGTGCCCGAGGAGATGTACAGCTCGCTGCCCTCCATGGGGATGCCCTCGACCGCGGAGCCGGTATCATGCGTAGCGCAGAGGATTACCCGGATGCCCTTGTACTTCCCGATTACCGTGCCGGGCCGCTGCAGGGGCTTGAAAAACCGCCGCGGCAGCCCCAAAGCGCGGATGATCTCGTCATCATATTCGCCGCTTTCCGCGCTGACCATGCCGCCCGTGGTGGCGTTGGTGTATTCGTGGCTTTTCACGCCGCAGAGCTTATACATCAGATATTCCGGGATCATGAGAAAACCGCAGGCTTTGTCCAGCCGCCCGGCCAGCTTATCGGCATACAGCTGATAAATGGTGTTGAAGGGCTGGAACTGAATGCCGGTGCGGCGATACAGCTCGCTAAAGGGCATCTTCTCGTGCACCCTGTCGATGACCGCCTCCGTGCGGCTGTCGCGGTAGGCGTAGCAGGGCAGCACTGCCGTGTTGCCTTTCATCAGCACATAGTCCACGCCCCAGGTATCCACGGACAAGCTCTCAATGGCGCCGAAGGCTTCCAGCGCCCTGTCGATGCCCGCCTTTACATGGCTGACCAGCGCTTCGATGTCCCACGTCAGGTGGCCGTCGACGGTCTCCATGCCGTTGGGGAAGCGGTAGACCTCCTGCGTTTTTAGCGCGCCGTCCTCCTTCCAGCCGACGATGTGCCGGCCCGAGGACGCGCCAATGTCGATGGCAAGGTAATGCTTCATATCATCCCACCGTTCCTGAAATCACCAGTCCTGCATGACCTGCTTCAGGTCGATCACGCACACCTGCGCGTTGCCGTTTTCATCGGGATTGGAGAACAGAATCTGATCGCCCCGGCGGTTAAAGGAGGGGTGCTGATGATCCGCGCCGGTCTTGCAGCTCCCGGTGGAGGCGATCAGCTTGGTCTTCCCCGTGGCGCGCTCGATGAGCACCACGCCCTCCTGCACCGTCTCGCCCAGATAACTGATGCGGTCGGCGCAGATCCACTTGCGGTCGCGGCTCAGGCAGGGATGCAGCAGCTGCTCGCTCCAGCCTGCCTCATCGAAGTGACGGCCGTCCTTGTCGCCGATCATCACATGACCGCGCAGCTTCATGAAGGCCATCTCGCTGCCGTCCGCCGCCCATACCTCGTGGGTGATCCACTCGTTCGGATGCTCCACATAGTAGGGCCGCACATAGCGTTCCTTCACGTCGAACATCCATGTGCGCTGGAAGGCGTCGCCCTCGGTCTCGTGGATGTAGAAGATCAGGTTCTCGTCGGTGGGGCAGATCTGCGCGTGGCCCAGCCGGAAGTCGCTCTGATAGACCACCTCGGCCTCCTTGCCGGGATCGAGGATGACCAGCGCGTAAATCTTGTTCGCGAGGTGATAGCTGCAGGCGATGCGCCCGGTATCCGCCGCGGTCAGGTGCCCCGTGATCCGGCCTCCCGCGGGCAGGTCGCCGATCTTGGTCATGGCCATGGTGTCGAGATCGACGGCGTATACCTCGGTCTCGTTTTGGCAGGTGTAGCCGATGTTCTTCTCGCGGTCGGTGGCGAAGCCGTGGAAGGTGTAATCCGTCACCCGGACGATCTCACCTGTCTCCACGTCCGCGCGGTAGCACCCGCCGTCGTCGCGGCCCGGCAGCTGCTGCTTCATGAAGAAGAAGTACCGATCATCCACGGAAAAATTCTCGCAGGTGAAATAGAGCTTCGCGTTGCGCTCGGGGCCCTCCGTGTAGCGGCGCAGCTGATAGCCGGTGATGGGGTCGCGGTATTCGGTCATGGGTATCGGTCTCCTTTTCAGAGCCGGACGGTTTCTCCTCCGGGGAGGCGCACCGGCGGCTGGTCATTCACGCTGACATAGCAATCCCTGATATTGGGATTATACACGAAACTGTTGTCCGCCGCAAACTGCAGGCGGCGGAAATCCTCCATATAGTCGATGTATTCGATGTTGGTGCAGTACCAGACGTCATCCTGACCGCCTGCCATGCGGCAGAAGCGCTCGATCAGCTCCCAGTTGTTCCTGTCGTCGAACTCGTAGCTGTGGCCCCAGACGTACATCAGGTAGAGGTATTGCCGCTTGTGCAGGGAAAGGAACTGCTCGCCCAGCTCCAGCAGGCGGTGATTGTGGTGGCAGGTGGCCTGCCAGCGGTAGGGATTTTCCGGCAGGGCAAAGCTGTCGGAAGAGCCTACCACCCGGGCATAGCGGATGCCGCACAGGGGCAGCAGCGCCTCGATCTCGCCGTTCACCGAGCCGTTGGGATAGCTCAGGCCGCGCACGGGATATCCTGTCAGCTTTTCGAGGGCCTTGCGGTCTTCGAGCACTTCAGCGGCGACCTCCGGCAGCGGGCAGCGGGCGATGGTCGGGTGCGTGACCGTGTGGCAGGCGACCTCATGCCCGGCGTAGAGGGCCTTCACGTCCTCTGGCCGCACCCGGTCAGGATCGCCGAACAGGCCGCTGTTCAGGTGAAAGGTGCCTTTGATGCCGCAGCGGTTGAAAAGCTCGACCAGACGGATGTCCTGCTTCCTGCCGTCGTCATAGCTCATGGTCAGCGCCTTGTGCTTTCCGCCGGGGAAGCAGCAGTAGACCTTATTCATCGGTTCCTCCGCATAAGGACGGGGCTGCCGCCCGGCTTTGTGACGGCAGCCCCGAATGGTTGCTTATTCCCGGATCATCAGCTCGGTGAGCATCAGGAAGGTCAGGCCCTGACCATAGGCCGTGGGCGTGACGATGATATCCTTGTAGTGCTGCAGATTGTGGCCCATGCCCGTGCCGCCGGACACGCCCTGCACGGCGCCCTCCTCGTCGATCTGGTCAAGGACAGCGTTGGCGCTGAGCATGCCCATGGCCTGATACTGCTCCTGCGCCAGCCAGCCGATGCGGATGCCCTTGAGCACGCCGTAAGCAATCGCCGCGGTGGCGCTGGTTTCACAGTAGGTCTCCTCCACGTCGATCAGCGTGGTGTACAGGCCGTTCACCCGCTGATACTTCCACAGTGCCCGCACCTGATCCAGCCACGCGGAGCGGATCATGCGCATCGCGGCGCTGCTGCTCTTCGTGATATCGTAGAGCTCCACGGCGGAGACGGTGAACCACGCGTTGCCCCGGGCCCAGAAGGCGTCGGCATAGTTGTGGCGGCGGTCGAAGGTCCAGCCGTGATAGAACAGGCCCTCGACCTTGTCCTGCAGGTAGCGGATGTGCATCAGGAACTGATACTCCGCCTCCTCGATCAGCTCGGGCCGCTTCAGGGCCACGCCCGCCTTGGCAAGGAACAGGCCCACCATGAACAGCGTGTCGCACCAGAGCTGCTGGTAGTGCTTGTTCCACACGGTGCAGTGCTGCAGGCCGCCATACTCCGTGCGCGGCATTTCCTGCATGACCCAGTCAATCCAGCTCTCGATGACGGGCAGGTAGGCCGCGTTCTTCGTCTCCTCATAGAGGCATGTGAGCGTCAGCACAGGCGCGACGGTGTTGACGTTGCGGTGCGGCTGCTGCTCGCGGCGGAGCATGTCGTCATACCAGCCGATCAGGTAGTCGAGGATGGCCTTGTCGCCGCTCTGCTGATAGGTCTTGTAGATGCCGTAGAGCGCCACGCCGGTGGGCCATTCCCAGTTGTTCATGGTCAGGTGTCCGCGGGAGGGGTCGTTGCCGTCCGCGCGCTGGAGCATGCCAAGCACCTTGTTCGCGATCTCGTGGTAATTCATATTTTCGCCGCCTGTCTGTTCGATTCCATGATTTGTTATTATGATTATACTTTTTGCGCGTCCTGGTGTCAATGCCCGCAGGGGGCCTTTTGCTGTTGATGCCGCCTGTCCGCTCTGATATAATACAGCATATCGGAATGGGAAAGGGAGGATACCGTCATGGAACGCTTTGCGTGGAAAGGTCGCATCAAGCCCGGCATGCAGGCGGAATACAAGCGCCGTCACGACGAGATATGGCCGGAGATGCTCGAGCTGCTGAAATCCGCCGGCATCCGCAACTACACCATCTGGAGCGACGGTCGGGATGTGTTCGGCTACTATGAGTGCGAGCAGGGCATCGCCTTTGCCGAGAGGACGCAGGCCCAGAGCCCCATCGTCGACAGGTGGAACGGCTACATGCAGGATGTGCTGGAGCTGGTCATGGATCCCGAGACCGGCGCGCAGCCCAAGCTGCAGATGATGTTCAGGATGGAGTGACCGGCGGCGAACGCGTGATACAGGAAAAGAATGGCGGACATGAAGCGTGCCCGCCATCCTTTTTGATGCCGTTATTCTTCCACAAGCTGAATCCTCCGCACGTCCGCTTCGCCGACGGTCATGTACAGCGTGTGCTGATGGGTGTAGATGACCATGCCGGGCGCGGCGCCGCCGGGCTTCTTGACATACTTGCGCAGGGTGTAGTCGATGGGCACTGAGGACGACCGCTGGCCCTTGGAGTACCACGCCGCCAGAATGGCCGCTTCCTTGAGCGTCTGGTCGGGAAGCTCGCCCTCATGCCGGATGATCACATGGCTGCCGGGCATATCCTTGGCGTGGAGCCACATCTCGTCAGGCCGCGCGGAGGTGGTGAGGCGATCGTTCTGGGCAGCATTCTTGCCCACGAAAAGATCAATGCCGTCGGTCGAGCGGTAATGATAGGGCTTCGACTTGGGCAGGGCCCGCTGCTGCCTGCGGCTCTGGCCGTGACGAATGTAGCCCGCGCGGATCAGCTCCTGCCGGATTTCCTCCAGCTCGCTCTCGCCGACGCACTTGCCCACGTCCAGCAGCTGTCCCTCGAGATAATCCAGCTCCGCCAGCGTCTTGACCCGCTGCTCGGCGGCCATTTCCCGGGCGGAACGGGCCTTCTGGTAACGCTTGAAATAGCGCTGGGCGTTCTGCGCCGGGGTGAGCTGATTGTCCAGCGGAATGACCATGGTGCCGCCGTTCTCGTCGTAGAAGTTCGGCAGCTCGACCTGTGTCGGGCCCTTGCGGAGCTGCCAGAGGTTCGCGTTGATGAGCTCGCCCATCAGCCGGTATTCTTCCATCCGGGCCGAGCCGGCCAGCTCCTCCTCCTGCTGCGCGAGCTTCTTCTCGCAGCGCTCGATCTGCCCCTTGAGCAGCTTTACCATCGAGGCGCTCTTCTGGCTGATGCGGTCCTTCTGATCCCTTGCGCCGAAGTACTTTTCCAGCGCCTCGCTGACCGTGGGATAGGCGGTCTGCCTGTCCAGCGGCTGGCTGATATAAGGATAGGCAAACACGTCTGCCGGGTCGCCCGCGTCGTCCAGCAGAACCCGGGGATCAGCCATGCCGGGCAGGCGCTGGATCAGGTCCGCAAGCCGCGACGCTGCGTCCGCCAGATCATCCGTGCGGTCGCTGCCGGGTGTGAGCACGCGATAGGCCAGCTCCCGTGCCGCGGGATTCGAGAGCCCTGACACGCATGCGGCCAGCGCCTTGTGCAGCGGGATGTCGCCCTGCGCCGTCAGCCTTGGAAGCAGCGCTTCCGCCGTCAGCTCCTCGGGGTCGAGCTTGTCCTGACCGGGGGGCGGCAGATACGGCAGTCCCGGCTGCACCTGACGCACGCGGCTCATGTCCGCGCTGACATGCCGGGCCGCGTCGAGAATCTTCCCGTCGCCGTCCACCAGCATCAGGTTGGAGTGCCGCCCCATGACCTCCAGAATCAGCCGCCGCAGCACATGGTCGCCCAGCTCGTTGACCACATCCATGTCGATGTGCACGACGCGGTCGCCGCCGATCTGCTTCACCGACAGCACCCGGCCGCCCAGAAGCTGCTTCCTCAGCAGCATGCAGAACATCGGCGGCTCCAGTGGATTCGGGAAGCTCTGTACTGTCAGATGGCACCGCGCGTTGTTCGGCGACGCGCACAGCAGCAGCCGATGATTGGCGTTCCCGGCCCGCACGACCAGAATCACCGTGTCCTTCTCCGGCTGCGTAATCTTGTCAATCCGCCCCCCGGCCAGCAGGCGATCCATTTCCCTCGCCGCAAAGCCGATGGTCAGTCCGTCCATGGGCATGGATACTCCTCCTTTGCCAGAGGACTCTGCCCTCTGGACACCCATCTCGCGACACAGGCAAAAGCCTTCGGTGGAACTGCGTGCGCGTGAAAGGCCTTCATATTGTAGCATGAGGGAAAGGCCAACGTCAATCAACTGCTGCAGAACCGGAAAGCGATTGAGACCGATCATGTTCTCTGTAAGTCGCCGCCGTTCCATCGTCTCTCCGGTTCTACTCAGCGTGCCCCGGACATACCATCCACCAAACAAAGTGCGAGGAGGCCGATGGCGGTGAAATTTCCCAAGTTTCATGTGAGCTTTCCGAGAATCAGGGTGCGCCGGGCGGATATGGAGCGGCTGCTGATCGTCGGCGCGGCGGCATTGGTGGTCGTGCTGGCGCTGCGGGACACGCGGCAGAGCCAGCTGGAGATGGTATATGAGGAGCAGTTCTCGACGGTGACCCAGACCTCGGCAGGGGCGGCGGACACGGTATCGTCCAATGTGCCGATGCAGTCCACGGTGGTGTGGTACGAGGATGGGGACGGCTATCTAGTGCCGGTGACGAGGCAGATTCCTCAGCAGGAGGGCGTGGCCAAGGCGACGCTGGCGCTGATGGTGCAGTCCAGCGAGAACGATCTGGCCGCCGCGCGGCTGGGTCTGCGCACGGTGATCCCCGAGGGGACGACCTTTGACGTGGACATTTCCGGCGGCAAGGCTCGGGTGGACATGAGCGCCGCCGCCCTGAACTGCTCGTCCGCCGAAGAGGAGCTGCTGATGGTGCAGGCCACCGCCGCGGCGCTGTGCGGCTTCGACACGGTGGAGGAGGTCAGCTTTCTGTTCGACGGGCAGAAGCGCAGCCAGCTCACCTACGGGACGGATGTGACCGGCGTGTTCTCCGTGGACAGCGTGAACGTCGAGAGCGTCGCGACCATGGCGGACTCGACCTACGCGGATCAGGTGCAGCTCTATTTCCCCTCGGCCAGCGGGCGGCTGCTGGTGCCCGTGACCCGCACGGTCTTCTCCCCGGCGGACCTGCCCACGGCGATTCTGGAGCTGGTCAAGGGCCCCAAGACGGACAGCGGGCTGGAGACGCCCGTGCCCAGCGACTGCGGCGTGAAGTCCGTCAAGATCAAGGACGGCGTGGCGACCATTGACTTCACCAGCGAGTTTGCGGCGGTGGCCCAGCAGGACGACGGCGGTCAGCAGGCCATCCGCGCGGTGCTGTTCACGGCCAGCCAGTTCCCGGGCGTCAAGCAGGTGCAGATTCTTGTCGAGGGCCAGCCGTATCAGGCGGAACCCGCTGCGGCAACCACCTTCGTTAACGACGCGCAGGACGTTATCGCTCAGTACCCCGGCGTGGTGGAGATCGACTGAGCGGTAAGCGGGATGTTCAGGTCTCTCCCCGCGGGGAGAGGCCTTTTTTGTTTGAAAGGCGGGCAGTCCGGTGTAAAATCTCGCGGATTCTTCCCGCAGGTCATTGCCAGATTCCGCGAAACGTGGTAAGCTGATAAACAGGGCCTGCCGGATACCCGGTCAGGCGCATTGCCAAGGAGGACGAACGGATGAGAAGGTTGCTGTGCGGGATGCTGGCGCTGATGCTGCTGGCGGCGGTTTGTCCCTGCGCGCTGGCGGAGACGGATTTTTCCGCGGCGTTCCCGGACAAGTTTCTGGCCGAGGGCGAAGAACCCGTCGTGACGGAGACAAGTTATCGGAGCCACAACATCGCCATCGAGATCACGACGCAGCGCTTTATCCAGTCGGACGTGTACGTCGCGGACGTGTATGTCAGGACGCTGGACTATTTTGTGCGGCATTACGCGCAGAACGACTGGCACAAGGCGACGGATAAGATGCCCGTTCTGGCCGCGGAGAGCAACGCGATCCTCGCCCTCACCGGGGACAGCAGCCAGAACTTCCGCTCGGGCTGGGTCATGGGCAACGGACAGATCGAACGCGACGGCATTGTGGAGATGAACACGGTGCGGGACATCTGCGTCGTTTACAAGAGCGGCGAGGTGCGGGTCGTGCCTTCTCCCACCAAGGAGGATAATGAGCAGATCGGCGAGGAAGCGGGCGATATCTGGCACATCTTCCTCTTCGGCCCGTCGCTGCTGGACGAGGAGGGCAAGGCCCTCGGAAAGAATTACCCGACCCTCGCGAATTCCAACGTGAAGAGCGCCAATCCCCGCTCGGTGTTCGGATACTACGAGCCGGGGCATTACTGCTTCGTGCAGGTGGACGGCCGACTGACCAGCAGCAAGCTGGAGAAGGCCAAGAACAAGGGCCTGACGCTGGGCGAGCTGGCGGAGCTGATGGAATCGCTGGGCTGCAAGGCAGCGTACAACCTTGACGGCGGCCGTTCGTCCATGATGTGGTTCGGCGATCAGCTCATCTCAACCCCCGCTGCGAAGAACCGGCAGATCGGCGATGTTCTGGTCATCACCGAGGGCGAGTGACGGCAAAACAGGAAGCATGAAAAGAACAGGGACATGGCGCGCTATGAACGCCATGTCCCTTTATTTATCCTGCAAAGCCTTCCTTATTCCGCTGTCCTTTCTGCCAGAATATCCGGAGAAAACGGGCGAATGATCCCTTTGTCTATCCAATGAATCTGTCCCGTACAGGTGACGCGGCCGTCCTTTATGAAGATGGCGCTTTCATCCTCCATGGCGCAGACGGGAAGCTCCATGGAAACCTGCCGCAAGGCTTGCAGCAGCTCCCTGTTTTCCCAATCGAAGTGCGCCTTGACGGTGATGTCGGCAAGCCCCAAACCATCATACGGCGTGAGGGATTCCCATAGATCGACCGAGCGCTTTGCCATGTTGATGGAACCGGCGCTTACGCCCAGAATCGCGGCGGAACTCCTGCGGATTTCATCAGCGATGCCCTTCTCGCGTATGAGCTGAAATTGCTGCACCGCATGGCCGCCCATAAGAAAAATGCAGGAAGCGCCCTGAATAAGCTCCTTTGCGGCGGATGGTTCCGTCCTGCTGTCAATCACAGCATACTGGGCAAAGGGCATGCCGCGCTCCTCGAACATGCCATACATTCCGGCGGAATCCTCGTCATTGCGCTGAGCATCCGAAGGCCACGCGCTGATAAAAACAAGGCGGTCGCGGGCAGTCAGCTCGTCCCTGAACCGCCGCGCGATATCATCAGGAAAATGACGCGTTGGAAACCCGCTGAAGAATCCAAGGAACGGAGCATTCATGATGTATTTCTCCTGCCTATAGCTGAAGCGCGGCGATTGTTGCGCGTTCAGATTTCCGCATGCTCACTGAGCCAGCGGGCCACGCCGTCCTCGTTGTTGCCGCCGATGACCCCGGTCGCCGCCCGTTTGAGCGCATCAACTGCATTGGCGACCGCGTAGCCCTCGTCCGCCGCGGCAAACAGGGACAGGTCGTTGTGTCCGTCGCCGAAGCACACCACCCGGTCGCAGTTCAGCATCTCCTTGAGCTCCAGCATGGCGTTGGCCTTGGTGGCGGCCTGAGGCATCAGCTCCAGCCACTGCTCGCCGCTGTAGATATCCCGGGAATAGACGCACTGGAACCGGTCCTTGTAGCGCTCGTAGAGCGGCAGCAGGGTCTCCGGGGCGTCGATGCAGGTGAAGTAGAAGACGTCGCCGCTTAACAGGTGCGCTTCATCCGTGGGACGCTCCCGAGGATCGCCGCGCCGGGTGGCGTTGAAATCGCGGGTGCCCTGATTGCAGCGCTCCGGGCAGTAGGAGAAGCACTCCACGCCGTCCACCATCGCGTAGACGATGGGCCATACACCGTGGGCGGTCAGGGTGTCGAAGATCTCCCGCGCCTCCTCCGCCGTAAAGCCGTGGCGGCTCAGGACGCGCCCGGTGCCGTTCTCCAGCATCCACGCGCCGTTATAGGTGATGACCGGGATCGGCGGGGTGATGCCCTCGGTGACCCGGCTGGCCGTGACGTAGGAGCGCGCCGTGGCATAGGAGAACAGCATGCCCTGCCCGATGAGCCGGTTCAGCGTGTCGATGGTGTAGGGCGACAGGCGCTGATCGCTGTTCAGCAGCGTGCCGTCAAGGTCGGAAACGTAGAGCGTGCGCATCAGCTTATCACCAGATCATTCGTATGCAGCGTCAGGCCCTCGCCGGACGCGGTCGCTTTGCCATCCCGCAGGGTCACGGTGATGGCCTTGAGGCCCGCGTCAAGGTCGATGGCTGTCGAGACGCCGTCGTCGTCATAGAGCGAGGCCTCGATGCTGCCGTCCAGCCAGCCCAGCAGGTTCAGGTCGGCGCTGTCCACGGCCTCGACCCATTCCGCCTCCTTGGCCAGCGGCACCACATGCCCGCGCCGGATGAACAGCGGGAACTCGTGAAGCCCGAGCTCCACCCAGTGGTGACCCTTTGTCATGGGGACAAGGTCGTAATCCGAGGCGGAGCGGAAGCGCACCAGCAGCATGTCCTCGGGCAGGTAGACGTGACGGCCCCGGGCGTTCTGCTCGTAGACCGGGGCGATCATCGCCTCATCGCCGAGCATCACCTGATCCTCCGTGCGGCAGGCCGTGTCGTCCGCGGGATAGTCAAAGGCCAGCGGGCGGAACATCATGCCGTCGGTCAGGACGGCCTTCATCAGCGTGCTGTACAGATAGGGCAGCAGCGCGTAGCGGACCGTCAGCACCCGGCGCATCTCGGGCCAGTTTTCAAAGCGGTAGGCCTCCTGGTCGCGGGTGCCCTGCGCGGCATGATTGCGCATCAGCGGCGTGAACACACCGAGCTGCAGCCAACGCAGCAGCAGATCGCCCGTCGTGTGGCAGCCGAAGCCGCCCAGGTCCGCGCCGCAGTAGAGGAAGCCGCACATGTTCAGCGACGGCATCATCTTGAGGTTCATCAGCAGGTGACCCCACCATGAGTTGTTGTCGCCCTGCCACACACCGCCGTAGCGGTGCGCCCCGATGTACGACGCCCGGCTGAACAGCAGGAAGCGCTTCTCCGGGTCATATTCCGCAAAGCCCTCCGCCGCCGCGCGGGTCATCATCGCGCCGTAGAGGTTGTGCACCTTGTCGTGGCGCACCATTTTGCCGTCGATCTCGTGATAGAAGCGGCGGTAGTCCTCGGGATTGTTGGCGATGGTGCCAAAGGCGTCCTTGAGCGCGAAGAACTCATGAATGCCGATGTTCTTTTCGCGCAGGGCTTCCGCCTTGGCGTAGGCGGCTTCCAGCGTCTCGGGGGTGTAGAAGAGCGCGGGCTCGTTCATGTCGTTCCAGTAGCCCTCGATGCCCGCGTCCAGCAGCTTCCGGTACTGCCTGCCGAACCACAGCCGCGCGTCCGCCCGCAGGAAATCCGGGAAGTAGGAGCGCCCCGGCCACACCGCGCCGACGAACAGGCTGCCGTCCGCCTTCTTGACGAAGAAGTCATTTTCAACGCCCTCGTCGCAGACGTCATAGCCCTTCTGCTGCTTGACGCCCGCGTCGATGATGGGCACCAGACGGATGTGATCCGCCTTGAGATCAGCGGCCAGCCCCGGCAGGTCGGGGAATGCGTCGCGGTTCCATGTGAAATCCTTGAAATCGTCCATGTAGTCGATATCCATGCTCATGCCGTCCAGCGGGATATGGCGTTCCCGGTGCTCGCGGACGATGGCGCGGATGTCGTCCTCCGAGGCATAGCCCCAGCGGGACTGGATGTATCCCAGACCCCACTTGGGCGGCGCGTAGCTGCGGCCGGTGAGTCCGCGGAACTCCCGGCACATTTCAACGAGGCTGTCGCCCTCGATCAGGTATACGGACAGGTCGCCGTTCACCGAGGTGATGACTGCGCGGTTCATCTCGGTATACCCCAGATCAAAGAGCACCTCGCCGGGGTCGTCGAAATACGCGCCGAAGACGCCGCCCTCGCCGGAGAAGAGCAGCAGGTTATGGCTGGCATAGAGGCTGTTCTTGTCCTCGGTGTGGGAGAAATCGTCGCTGTTCCACGCGCGGTAGAGATGGCCGCGCTTGTTGATGCCGCGCACCGTTTCGCCCAGACCGAAGATGAAATCGTCCTTGCCCAGTTCGCAGGAGAAGGAGAGCTTTTCGCCCTCCCGGCGCACGGCAAAGCGCGGCAATTCGCCCTGCTCCGCGGGGAGCTGACGGATCACCGCGCTGGTGTCAATGGGATGCCCGAAGTCATAACGATAGATCATGGTATCGCACCGCCTTTTTGGAATGTGCCCATGATGCTATCTTTCGTGATGCAGGGTACTTTATCCTGCCGGATATGCTCGAAACAGCGCCGGAATGCCGCGGTCAGTAGCCATAGTTGCGATCAATCACCAGACCGCTGATGGCGTCGATGGTCAGCGCCACGTTGCCGGGGCTGTCGTTATAGGTGGCGGAGAAGGTATGGATGCCGAAGAAGTCCCACACCGGCCGCAGCTCCCATGTGCCGCTGCCGTCCTTGACCAGCACGGGCATGTAGCCCAGACGGATCTCGTTGATCTGCCATGTGTTGTCATAGGTTAGCTGCATCGCTTCCGGGTCCCGCTCCTGACTCTGGATAGAGAGCGGGCTGATGGCGCCGAAGATGTTCAGGATTTCATCGAAGGGTAGCAGGGAGACGTTCTCCCGCATCCTTTCGCCGATCTCCCACGGATTCATCAATTGGGCATTCAGGATGCGCCCCTGATCAATCACGCAGGTCAGCGTTTCGCACTTCGGAGCGGATTCATAGCTTTGATTTCTGACTTCGTCCTCATCCTCAAGAGAGCTCGTGTTGGTTCGGGTGACGGGCACGCCGCCGGTGGTTCTGGTAAAGCTGAACCAATAGGCGTACATTCCTGTTTCGTCGTCGTCCTGAACCTTGGCGGCCCTTTCCAAACGGAAATCCGGCTGAATGGCAACGGCGAAGGCCTCCGCCATGGCGCGGGCCTGCGCGAGGGTGAGGGATTGCCCGGGCAGGGCAGCGTCCTCCGGAAGATCGAGGCCGTCAATCCAGAGCATATTCACAGGAAAATGCGCTGTGCCATCCCCTGATTGGTAAGCATAGTCGGTCTGCGCAATCAGCCGCTTCTCCCCAAAGGGAGTCGTCATATGCCAGTTGTAGCTGCCGACAGACGCATAGGGATCGTGCTGCGCGGACAGCCATTCGCTGGCGGGCATGTAGTCGGGCGAACCGTCGCTGAACGGAAACCAGTCATAGCCATAGTTGAAGAATCTGCTGCCTCTGGATGAATCGATGACCTCGTTGGGCTCGTCACGCCCGCCGGGCCAGCGCTCAAAGGATGACGGCTTCACGCGAACCCAGTCCCTTTCCCAGTCGGTGCCGGGCGCGGCGGCAAGGGCCATGTTTTTCGCGTCCTGCGCGGTTACGTCCCGACCGGACACGGCATAGGTGCTGATGCTTTCCACCTCCGGCACGATCACGGCCGCGTCCACCGTGACGCGCGTATGCCCCGTGTTGGAATACCATTCGCCTGTTGCGCGCTGCGGAGCGCCTGTCTGCTCGCGAATCGTATCCGCCGAAGCGGAGGAGCAGAGCAGCGTCAGGGCAAGGATCGCAACGAAGGTTTTTTTCATACAATCCACCTCGTAATCATGGAATGTTTTCAGGTTCATTGCCCGCGGGAGCGTCATCCCAGCCGCGCACGGGGGTGAGCACGCCCTGATCCATCTCGCTGACCGTGTCGCACAGTTCGTCCACATCCTGGGCGAAATGGCTGGCGAGCAGGATGGTGCGGCCCTCGCCGCGCAGGCGCAGCAGCAGATCGCGGATGTCCCGCACGCCAGTTTTGTCAAGGCCGTTCATCGGCTCGTCGAGGATGAGGAGCTTCGGGTCGTCCAGCAGCGCCTGCGCAATGCCCAGCCGCTGCCGCATGCCGAGGCTGTACTGGCTCACGGGCTTGCGGAGGCTTGGGTCAAGGCCCACCTGCGAGATGAGCTCCTTCACCCGGGCTTTGGAGGCCCGCTTGCCCAGCCGCGCCAGCCACAGCAGGTTGTTCAGCCCTGTCTCGTGGGGCAGGAAGCCCGGCGTCTCGATCAGCATGCCTGTGTCCGGTGCGAAGTCGCAGTCCCGGCCGATGCGCCTGTCGAACACGCGGATCTCGCCGCGGTTGGGGTTCATGAAGCCGCAGACGCATTTCATCAGCACGGTCTTGCCCGAGCCGTTGCGCCCGATGATGCCATGAATGGCCCCGGCACGCAGGTTCAGCGACACCTCCCGGAGCACGGTTTCCTGCCCGAAGGACTTGCTGACGTTTTCAATGGAAATGGCGTTATTCATCGCTGGTTCCTCCCGCAAAGCTGAACGCGTAGCGCCGCATGGTCACGGCGGAGATGAGGACGCAGACTGCCGTCAGGCCACCGAGGATGAGATAGGACACATGAAGGCGCGGCAGCAGGTCGTAGCCGAAGTTGTGCATGGTGTAGGTGGCGTGCTGGAGCGGCGAGAGCCACGCCGAGGCAAGGTTGGCGTAGTAGCGCAGCTCGGAGGGGAGCTGGAGCCACGTCATGAAGCGGTCGGGGGTCAGCACGAAGCCGATAAAGTTCATGACCAGCGCCGCCATGATGCCTGCCCGGCGCGACCGCAGCAGCGTGAAGGTGAGCTGAATCGACGCCTGCAGGAGCACATACTGGAACAGGAGCAGGAAAATCTGCACGCAGCAGGTGTAGGGCGTGGTCAGCTTGACGGTCTTGCGCAGCACGGTCAGGGCTACCTCGAAGTTCCCCGGGGCGAAGGAGAGCATGGTCGCCGTCTCGCTCCACCGGTCGGCAAGGAAGGCGTTGCCCAAGCACAGCGCCATGCTGGAGAACAGGATCATCGCGCAGTAGAGCGCCGTGAGCGCCAGCACCGTCAGGAGCTGACCCAGCAGCCACGACGACCGCCGTGCCCGAAAGATCAGGTATGAGGCAGGGGCGTCCAGCCGGGGAAAGGCGGACATCATCAGCAGCATGACCAGCGAGGCATAGAGGATGCTGTCGTCGTCCGCGTAGCACCAGACGAAGGGCTCGAAGATCTGCACGTTGGTCAGGTATTGCCGGGAGATGGCCATGGTCTTGTCCGTCAGCAGCCAGCAGAGCAGAAAGCCCAGCAGCAGGCTCATGTAGAAGCGCGGATTCTTGCGCAGGGCGTAGAGATTCCAGCCGCAGCACACGGCGGCTTCCCTAAGCATGGCGATTCACCTCCCGGTTCAGGGTGGTCAGCAGCAGCGCGGAGACGGCGGCAAGACCGGCCACCAGCGGCCAGAGCCAGCCGGAGAGCCAGTTCATGGGGTTCATCGCGCCAAAGGACGGGAAGAACCGCGTGCCGACCATCATCAGCGCGTAGCACAGGCACAGCGGCGCGATGGACGCGGCGGAGGAGGTCTCCGTCAGCAGGGCGATCATGCTGCCAATCCCGGCCCACAGCCCGCCGCAGAGCATCCGGCGCAGCAGCATGGCCCACACTGCGCTCATGTCGCCCGGGGGCAGCGCCGCGCCGCCGACAACCAGCGTCATGCCGTGGAGCACGCCTAACAGCAGGAGCGCCGAGAGGCCCTGCAGGAGCATGCCTGACAGCACGCAGGCCAGCAGCTTGCCCGTCAGCCAGCTCCGCCGTCCTGCGCGGAACAAGGCCGGACGCAGCGCGCCGTTTTTCAGCTCCACCAGCGCCTGCGCGCCATAGGGAAGGGCCGAGAGCGCCGGGAGCGTCAGCAGGCCGAAGTCGCCCTGCATGGCCCCGGTGAGCAGCGATGCCGCGTCAAGGTAGAAGTAGTCCTCGAAGGCATAGCCCTCGGCAAGGTCGCGCAGGGAGATAAGGAAGCCGTAGGTCTGCGTGCCCGCCGAGAGATACAGCGCCGCCGAGGTCGCCGCGAGCGCCAGCAGGAACCAGCGGCCCGTCAGCGCCCGGCGCAGGTCGGATAGGATGCAGCGCATGGTGTCACTCCTTTCTGATTCCATGATAGAAGGCCGTCCGGCAAAAGTCATCATCAAGTTGTAAGCAAGTTGTCATCGAGTTGTAAATCCTGCCGTCAGTAGCCCAGCTCCAGATCGATCACCGAGCCGTCGACGGCGCTCACGGTCAGCACGTTCTGATAGACCAGTGTCTCGCCCTCGCCGTAGAAGGCCCACACCGGCGTGAGGGCGAAGGTGCGGGTATCCCGCTGCATCAGCGCCATGTAGCCCAGCTCGATGCGGGTCACGTCGATGACGAGCTGATCCGTGTAGGGCTCCATCCACAGGTACTTGAGCGGCAGCATCTGCCGGGCGATGGAGAGAATGTCCTCGAAGGGCAGCAGCGTCTGGGACGTCCGCTCCGCGCTGAATTGATAGGGCGAGCGCCAGTGAAAGGCCGTCACCCGTCCCTCCGGATCGAGAGCAACGCCGATCTCCTCATACCCCACGGGCGGCGCGAGCAGATCCGTCCGGTTATCGCGTTCCATGGCGTATATGGCAGGCAGCAGCGGCACGCTGTCGACAAGCCGCGTCAGGTAGACAACATAGGAGCTCCCGGTGCCCTGACGCTCAAGCCCTTTCAGCATGAGGTCGTCGTCATAGATGATGCCCGCCGCCTGTCCCACCGCGAACACCTCGAAGGGCTCGTCGGTCAGCTCGCGCAGAAACGCTTCCGCGATGGCCGCGGCCTGCGCCCCGGTCAGCGGGTGCCCCTCAATGCACTCCCCGGATACCTCCCTTTCCATGTACGAGATGTTATAGTTGACCGCCTTGCTGAGACGATGGTCGTTCCCGAATCTGACGTAGGCGTTCAGCGCGCCGTCCTGCGGTTCGTCGAAGCCGGCGTATTGATAGTACCCGGTCTGCACCGCAACATGAATGTCCTCCTGCGCGGTGCCCCAATGGGTGATGCTGGCCCAGTGGCTTGTGGCCACCTGACGCTTGCCGTCGAAAACCCGGTTGTTCTCCACCTTCATTTTCTCCTCAAGTCCCGGCCAGAACAGCTCCGCCAGCACAGGCACCATGTCATCCTCGAAGACGCGCGTAGAGACTGGGATGATGTACATGGCCTCCGTCTCCGGCACAATCACCGGCGCGTCCACGGTCATCACCGTCTTCCCCGTCGGCGATACAAGCTCCGTCTGCACCCGCTCCGGGGCCCGCACCTGCTCCGGCACCGTCTCGGCCCGGACGGGCAGGGCCAGCGCCATCATCGCCAGAAAAAAGAGCAGCATTTTCCGCATGAAAATAACCTCCCCGTGTGATTCATTCTGCCCGTTAGACGAGCGGGAACCTGCCGCTGACTGATGGCCAGATGTAACATCCGCGGGGAGGCTGCGCATTTAATATCCGTATTCCCGGTCGATGACCAGCCCCGTCCGGGCGTCGATGGTCAGGAAGGATTGGTCGATGGCGGTTGTCATGCAGGTTTCGTACTGCCACGTCTTGGTGCGCTTGTCATAGCTGCCGCTGATGGCACGGCAGGTGAGCCGATTGCCGAAGAAGTCCCACACCGGCACGAGCATGTATTCCCTCGGCGCGTTAGGCTTGAGCACCGGCATGTACCCAAAGGCCACCCGGTCGATGACCACGCGGTAGTCCTCCTGATGCTCGTTGTAGCCCTCGAAGGTGACCATCTTGAGGGGCAGGATGCTCCGGGCGACGTTGAGGATGCTCTCAAAGGGCAACAGCTCGGCGCTTTCCTCGATTACCTCGCCCACGGCGAAGGGGTTCAACAGCTCCACCTCCCGGATGCCTTCGTCCCCGATGGTCAGCGTCAGGCCTTCGGCGAGCATCCTCGGCATGTACTCGCCATCCACATAATCCTTGTCCACGCTCCTGTCGTAGGGGTTCGTCAGTGGTTCGGCGACCGTCAGGGGGACGCCGTCCACCTCCCGACCGAAGATGAACTTGTACCCCGTGGGGATGAACAGGTCGTCATCCCAGTTGGCGGCCATCTCCTCCTCCGTATCGCCGAAGATGTACTGCAGGCCGGTGATCACGCCCTCCCGCGTCAGGCCATACTCCGGGGCAACCCGCGCCGCAAGGTCGAGGGCCATCTGCCGGGCCTCCTCGCGGGTGTAGGCGCAGTTCTCCGGCAGCGTTCCGTAGGGGCGCAGGGCGAAATTGGTGCCATACTCGATCTTGACACCTTCGAGGCGGTACGAGATGAACCCGCCGAAGGGCTTGCCATGCCAGACATAGTTCGTCGTCCCGAAAACCCACTTGCGCGTGTCCACATGGTACATGTCCCAGGCGTTGAAGAACTCGCCGGTGTAGTCGGTGTAGATCGTGCCGAAGTTCTTCTCGGTGTACCACTCGTACCATACGTCCTTGATCTCTTCCAGCCCCAGCGCCCGGGCCATGGCGAGGGTCTGCTCCTCCGGGATACGGACGTGCGCGTAGTCGTAGGTGCTGACGGAGGTCACGTCCGGCATCTCCACATCCGCGTTGATGGTGATGGTCGTCACGCCTGTGCTGGTCGTGAAGGTCAGGTCAACATGGTCGGGCACGCTGAGGGTCGTTTTCAGGGATTCAGCGGAGGCTGGAGCCGCGAGGGTCAGCAGGGCCAGCGTCAGGCAGAGCAGTCGTTTCATTGTCGCGCCTCCTTAATAGCCGAGCGAGCGGTCGATGACCAGCCCCGTCCGCGCGTCGATGGTCAGGAAGGATTGATTGACCTCGTGAGTCATGGTGCGCTCGTGCTGCCAGCTGCTGGTCTCGTTTGACCATGTGCCGGGAATCCATTGATTCCGAAGGTCGTTGCCGAAAAAGTCCCACACGGGCACGAGCAGGAATTCACCGATCGCATAGGGCTTCTGCACCCGCATGTAGCCGAAGGTGATGCGGTCGATCACCAGCCGGTATTCCTCCTCGCTGCGCTCCTTCGAGACCATCTTGAGCGGCAGGATGGACTGGGCGACGCTCATGACGGTCTCGAAGGGCACAAGATCGGTCAGGCCGGACTCGACGACGTCCCCGATAGTGTGCGGCGAACGCATGAAAATGAGGGGAAAGCCGATGCTCGCCACGTCGATGGTCAGGCGCTCTTCGGTGCACCATGGGGCGTAGTTGTCCTCGTCGTGACCCGCGCCGAGCCACTCCGACGTGACCGTGACCGGGATGCCGTCCACTGTCTTGGAAAACACGAATCGGTGTCCCGTGGGGTAGTTGCCGCCAGCTTCCAGATTGCCGCCGATGACGATGCCCTCCAGATTGAGGGACAGATCCGGGGCGATCTGCGCGGCGAGGTCGAGCGCCTTCTGGCGGGCTTCGTCCCGGCTGTACATGCAGCGCTCCGTCACCCAGCCGTCATAGGCAAACATCGGGTCATAGATGCTGAAATAATAGCTTTGACCGAAATCCTCGTAGTGGAAGTCACCGCCGTAGGGCTGGCCGCGCCAATAATCGTTTGAGACGATGAAGTCATAGCGGCCGTTTCCGCCGTTGTCAAAGAAGCTGTCGCTGGTGAGCTCCCGGAAGATGGAGAACTTCGCCATCTGCGCCTCGTCATAGTGAGTGAAGTCAATCTCCGTGATGCGCTTGAGCCCTAACTGCCGCGCGACGGTCAGGGCCTGCTCCGCGGTGATGGAGCTGGGGATGAACTCGTAGGTGTTCACGGACTCGACGTCCGGCATCTCGACCGCCGCGTCAATGACGATGGTCGTCAGGCCGGTGGCGGTGGTGAACGCCGGCAGCGTGACGCGGTCCGGCACGCCGAGGGTCGTTTTCAGGGGTTCGGCATGGGCCGGGGCGGTCAGGGCCAGCAGGGCGGTTATCAGGCAAAGAAAGCGTTTCATGGACAGGGCTCCTTTCTCTGATGCCATCATACCGCGATTCCCTGTTACAGTCATCATCGACTTGTAAGTAAGTTGTAATCGACTTGTAAATCCTGCTCAGTAGCCAAGCCAGCGGTCAATGACCTGCCCGGTGAGCGCGTCGACGGTCAGAATGGCGTTGCCCTGATAGTCCCACAGCGTGGCGCCGCGCTTGTTGTGGCCGAAGAAGTCCCACACCGGGGTCAGCAGATAGCCGCCGCCGGGCTGGCGCACGGGCATGTAGCTCAGCTCGACGCGGTTGACGCTGGCACGCACGTCGCCGCTGCTCTCCTGATGCTGCATGGACAGGGGCGCCGTCTCGCGGAAGATACTCCAGACCTGCTCAAAGGGCAGCAGCTCGCAGTCTCCGGCGGTTTTCGCGCCGACGGTATAGGGCGACGACCAGTACACATCGACGATCTCGCCCAGATCGTCGAGGGTGACGTAGATTTTTTCATATCCCGGAGGAGAGCCGGTGCTCTCGTAAGCGTTGAATTGGTTCGGAAAGCTGCTCGACCAGCCCACGGGGATGCCCTCGATCTCGCGGGTGTAGGCGAGCTGATAGGTCTTCGGGACGGTGGAGGGGATGTAGGGAGCCATCTCCTCCCACGCGTCGGCATCGTTGATGAAGTCGCTCTCCGACCATGTCCAGCCGTCCACGCTGCCGACGCTCCGGCAGGTGAAGCCCGGGGCGATGACCGCGATGAGCGCGTCCGCCTTTGCGATGGCCTCCGCTTGGGTCAGGGCATGGCCGGGCAGGTCGCCGCCGGGAATGTCACGGACGAAGCCGTTGGCGTCGCCGTAGAACACGCCGACACGGTTGTTGCTGACCTGCGCGTCGACGTAGAAATAGACCTGCTGCTGGTCGTGAAGCCAGTAGAAGGACCGACTTTTCAGCGCCCGGCCGTTCACGCGGTCGGACTCGAAGGTCAGCCCGGCGGCGGTTACCCCCTGCACCGGCAGGCGCGACAGGGTGTAGTCCCCCGGGACAAGCTCCGGCCAGATGTCCTTGCCGCCGTCGACATAGCTGAAGGTCACGTTCTGCTCGATGGTCGCGTCCGGGGACAGCAGGCGGGCGATCTCGAAGACCTTCTCCGCCGGGATGTAGGTGCTGGATACCTCCCACAGCGGCACGGCGGATACGTCGGGCACGATCACGTCCGCGTCGACGGTGATGACCGTTTTGCCTGTCCGGGAGGTCAGCGTGTCGGCAATGTGCTCCGGGGCTCCGGTGCGTCCGCGCAGGTTTTCCGCCAAGGCAGCCGCGGGGAGGAGAAGAATCAGCAGCAGACAGAGAAATCGCTTCATAGCGAGGCTCCTTTCATGGCACGCCGGTGAGAAGTTTCGCGCGCCCTACACTGGTAAGACGAAAAAAACGGCGGCGCATTTACGCTCCGGACGTTGACGCCTGTAAATTCCCGCATGCAAAAAGAGCGCCATAAGCGCTCTTCGCATCATCATCCGATATAATTGCCGTTTTCGTCAACCTCCGGGGTCAGGACCGGCGTGCAGGTCTCGATCACCGGGCCGTGCATCTCCTGCCGGGCGAGGCTGCCAGCCAACATCGGCAGACCGGCAAGGGCGGCGATCATCAGCAGCGTGACCGCCAGCACCAGCAAAGCGCTGCGCTTATTCATCGCGATCCCTCCATGTCATGGTGATGGCTGTGCCACGGCCCAGCTCGCTGCGGATGTTCAGCTCCCCGCCGTGAGCCTGCGCGATCATCCGGCAGAGGGACAGCCCCAACCCTGCGCCGCCCAGCTTTCTGCTCCGGGCCTTGTCGACGCGGTAGAAGGGCTCCGTGACCAGCGGAATCTGCTCCGCCGGGATGCCGCTGCCCTCGTCGGCGACGGTGAGGCGGCAGGGCGCGACGGTCAGGGCGATCGTGCTGCCTGCGGGGCTGGCCTTGGCGGCGTTGTCGATCAAGTTGGTGAGCAGGCTCGTCAGCAGGTCGGCGTCGCCGCGCAGGGTCTGGCCCTCCAGCCGGACGGACAGCGCCACGCCGCGGGATTCCAGCAGGGGCCGCGTCGCCTTCTCGACCGTCTCCGCCAAATGGGCCGCGTCGATCGTCTGCCAGACCAGCACCGGGCAGTCGGTCATGGCGATGAGCTGCATCATCTTCTGGGACAGCCGCTCGGTGCGCAGGGCGGCTTCATGGATTTCATGGGCGGCTTCCATGCGGGCCTCTTCGGACAGGGGCATGGTCAGCAGGCTGTCTGAGAAGCCGATGATGGCCGTCATGGGCGTTTTCATCTCATGGGTCAGCGCGCCCAGCAGCAACTCCCGGCGTTGAGCGGTGTCCTCAAGGTCGAGAATCTTCTGCTCGACGGTCTCCGCCATGTGGTCGAAGGCCCGGGACAGCTCGCCCACCTCGTCGCATGTCTTGATGCCCGAGCGCAGAGCATACTGTCCGCCGGCGATCTTCTCCGACACCGCGCCCAGCTGCCGCAGGGGTTTCAGCGTCCCGCGGATCATCACCGGGAGCACCGCGCCGCTGACCAGCAGGCAGATGAGCAGCGCCGCCTGCGCCATGCGGGTGAGGCTGCCGATCTGCGCGAAGACCCCGCCGATGTCCTGCAGGGCGTAGACAGTCACCGGCAGCTCAAGTACGGTGATATTCCGAGCTGACAGCAGAAGCTGTCTGCCGTCCTGCTCGAAGATCATGCTGGCGGAGACGTCCTCGGGGGTGATGGGCATCAGCGCGAGGGTGTCGATATGGGAGATGCTGTACAGGCTTTCGCCGTCAATCACCAGCGCGTAGGCGTTGTCCGAGTCCTGCAGCAGATGCGCGAAGGTGGAAAAGGTGTACTGCACCAGCGCGCGCCGGGTGGTCACATCCGCGGAGACGTTGACGCCGCTGGTGGTGTTCAGGGTGGCAAGATGCTCGCAGAAGGACGACGCGTCCCGCAGGCCGCTCTCCCGGGCGTCGCTCAGGAGACGGCTGGTCTGCAGCGCCACGAAAAAGTACAGGCACGCGCTGGCTGACAGGAGGATAATCAGCATCGCTAACAGGGTCTGCTTGAGCCATAGCTTCATGCGCCGCCCTCCAGCCGGTAGCCGATCTTGTACACGGTGGCGATGCGATCCGTCCAGCCGAGCTTCTTGCGCAGGGACGCCACATGCACGTCTACGGTGCGCGTCTCGCCGACGAACTGATCGCCCCACACCTGCCGCAGCAGGGCCTCCCGCGTGAGCACCATGCCCGGATGCCGGATGAAGCACCGCAATAGCTCAAACTCCATGGGCTTGAGCGGGATTGGCTCTCCGGCCTTGGTCACCGTGCGGCTGTCCGGCTCCATGCGCACATCCTCGAAGACGATCTCCTGCGCGGGGCGCTCCGACCGGGCAAGCACCTTCTCCATGCGCACGAGCAGCTCCATGATGTCGAAGGGCTTGACGAGGTAGTCCTCCGCGCCGAGCCGCAGCCCCTGCACCCGGCTGGGTACGTCCGCCTTGGCTGACACGAAGATGACGGGAATCTGCCTGCGCTTCATGTGCGGCAGCAGCTCGAAGCCGTCCAGCTCCGGCAGCATAATGTCGCACAGCGCCAGATCGAAGGCCTGCTCCTCCAGCCGGTTGAGAGCCTGCCGTCCGTCCATCGCGCAGGCGGTTTCGTAGCCCGCGACGGTCAGGTTGGTCTCGATCAGGCGGGAGATGGCGGGATCGTCCTCGACGATCAGAATGCGGTAGGGCATGACGTTCACCTCACTGGCATTATAGCACATCTTCTGGCAGTATGGTGTAAATGAGTTGTAAATGTCTGCGAAACGCGAAAACAGCCCCGTCTGTGCAGACAGGGCCGTTCGTTCATATGGCTCAGGCGTTGTACATGCCGTGGCGCGCCATGTAGGCGTAGAGCTGTTCGCCGTGCTTCTGCTCAGCGGACTGGATGCCGTTGAGAATCTGCCGCGCCTGCGGGGAGGCAAACTCGAAGATGCTCGTGTTGTAGGAGCTGCTGACGTATTTTTCATCGGCAAGCAAATCCTTGCAGAGGTAGGCGTCCTGCTGCATCTCGGGGGTCAGGGGCTGGGTGCGCTGGCCGGGGTCGGGAACGCGCTGCTGACCCGGCTGGCACTGGCAGCCCTGCTGCTGGTTCTGGGCACCCTGCTGCTGCCCTTGCTGCTGACCCTGCTGTTGCTGCTGGCCCTGCTGCTGGGGCATCTGACCGTTCAGCATGTCGGTGAGGGTCTTGAGGTGCCCCACCTCCGTCTCGCCGATGCTGGTGAACAGGTTCTTGAGTTCCGGGTCATGGGCGCGCTGGGCGTACTCGTTGTACTTTTCCACGCAGAGCTGTTCCTGACCCTTCAGGTCCTGAAGGAGCGACGCTTCTTTTTGCGTCCACTGTACCATGATCATCACCTCAACAGGCAGGATGCGCCGGAAGCGGAAAAATTATGCAGGGGATTCCGAGTTTTCCGCGGTTGTGGTATACTGGAAGCGAGGTGAACCGCCGTGCGCCAGACCGAGAACACCGCCATTGTGCTCCGATATGCCAACTACCGGGACAACGACCGCATGCTGACCCTGCTCAGCCCGACCAGAGGGCGCGTCGAGGCGCTGTCCCGCGGGTGCCGCAGGCCCCGGTCGTCGCTGCTCAATGCCAGCGAGCTGTTTGCGCTGGGAGAATACGAGCTGTACGAGCGGGGCAATCACCTGACCGTGGTCTCCGCGACGCTGACGGAGACCTTCTATCCCCTGCGGCAGGACTTTGACCGGCTGGCCTGCGGGACATATCTGCTAGGGCTGTGCGAGGCGGCGGCGCAGCCCGGAGAGCCCGCGCGGGAGCTGTTCATGCTGCTGCTTCATACGCTGTCGCGCCTGACCTTTTCCGATCAGGAGTGGAAGCCGCTGCTGGCGGGATTCCTGCTGCATTACGCGGCCTGCGAGGGCTTCAAGCCCCGGCTGGAGCACTGCGTGACCTGCGGACGGCGGCTGGACGGGGAGGAACAGGTCTATTTCGATCAGGTGGAGGGCGGCCTGTGCTGTCACGGATGCCGTGTGCCCGGACAGACCGCCGTGGCGGCGGCGCAGGCGAAATGGATGCGGAAGATGCTGCAGACCGGCTCCTCCGGCTGGGTCAACGAGCCCGACTGCTATGCGCCCTATACGCTGCTGCGGGGCTTTGTTGAGGCGCGGCTGGACAAGCCTGTCCGATCCGCGGCGATGCTGCCCCGGGAATAGGCGCCGTCATGATAATAATAATGTAGGAAAAGGCTTTTCTTTTGGCGCGAAAAGTGCTATAATAGATCTGTATGCGCGGCTGTATTTGCGTGCTGCGCAGGCATTGATATGACGTGTGTTATCGTCCCACGGACGATGAAAGAACGAGGTGCGACATGGCAGACGAATTCAATCAGGAGCTGGAAAACGCGACGCAGGTCACGTCTGAATACGGCGAGGAACAGATTCAGGTGCTGGAGGGCCTCGAGGCCGTCCGCAAGCGTCCCGGCATGTACATCGGCTCGACGGATGTGCGCGGACTGCATCATCTGGTTTATGAGATCGTCGACAACGCCGTCGACGAGGCGCTGGCGGGCTACTGCAAGCGGATCGACGTGACGCTGCACAAGGACGGCAGTATCTCCGTCAGGGACGATGGCCGCGGCTTCCCCGTGGGCATCCACCCGAAGATGGGCCGTCCGGCGGTGGAGGTCTGCCTGACCATCCTGCACGCGGGCGGCAAGTTCGGCGGCGGAGGCTACAAGATGGCCGGCGGCCTGCATGGCGTAGGCGCGTCGGTGGTCAACGCGTTGTCGAAGCACCTGATGGTCACCGTCTATCAGGACGGCAAGATTCATCAGCAGGAATACGAGCGCGGCAAGTATCTCTACGACCTCAAGGTTGTGGGCGAGACCGACCGCACCGGCACCACCGTGCAGTTCTGGCCGGACGTGAAGAGCGACGAGAATCCCGAGGGCATCTTCGAGACCGGCGACTTCCAGTTCGACACGCTCAATGTCCGACTGCGGGAGATGGCCTACCTCAACAAGGGTATCCGCATCATCTTTACCGATGAGCGCGGCGAGGAACCGAAGGTCAAGGACTACTGCTTCGAGGGCGGCATCAAGGAGTTCGTCAAGCACCTCAACAAGAACAAGGAGGTGCTCTTCCCGGAGCCCATCTACGCCGAGGGCCTCAAGGACGGCATTCTCGTCGAGGTCGCGATGCAGTACAACGACAGCTATGCCGAGAACATCTATACCTTCGTCAACAACATTGCCACGCCCGACGGCGGCACGCATCTGGTGGGCTTCAACTCCGCCCTCACCAGCGCGATTAACGATTATGGCCGCAAATACAAGATTCTCAAGGATAATGACAGCAACCTCAAGGGCGAGGACGTGCGCGAGAGCCTGACGGCCATCGTCTCCATCAAGATGGAGGACCCGCAGTTCGAGAGCCAGACCAAGTCGAAGCTGGGCAGCGGACAGGCCCGCGGCGTGGTGAACGATCTGGTCAAGGAAGAGCTGTCCACCTATCTGGAGGAGAACCCCGCGGTGGCGCATCAGATTCTCGATCGCTGCCTCGGCGCTGCCCGCGCCCGTGAAGCCGCCCGCAAGGCCCGCGAGCTGACCCGCCGCAAGACGGTGCTGGAGTCCGCGTCCCTGCCCGGCAAGCTGGCGGACTGCTCCGAGCGCGACCCCAGCAAGTGCGAGATTTTCCTCGTCGAGGGCGACAGCGCCGGCGGCTCCGCCAAGGAGGGCCGCGACAGGCACTTCCAAGCCATCCTGCCCCTGCGCGGCAAGATTCTGAACGTGGAGAAGACCCGCCTTGACAAGGCGCTGGGCAACGCGGAGATCAAGGCCATGATCACGGCCTTCGGCTGCGGCATCGGCGACGACTTTGACGAGAGCAAGCTGCGCTACCACCGCATCGTCTGCATGACCGACGCGGACGTGGACGGCGCGCACATCCGCATCCTGATGCTCACCTTCTTCTACCGCTATATGCGCCCGCTGGTGGAAAAGGGCTATGTCTACGCGGCCATGCCGCCGCTGTACAAGGTGACCAAGGGCAAGTTCGAGCGCTACGTCTACGATGACGATGAGCTGCAGCGGGTGCTCGACGAGATCGGCCGCGACCCCAAGCCGGAGATTCAGCGCTACAAGGGTCTGGGCGAGATGAGCAAGGAGCAGCTCTGGTCCACCACCATGGACCCGGCGACCCGCACCATGATGCAGATTACCCCCGAGGACGCCATGGCTGCCGACGAGATCTTCACCCTGCTGATGGGCGATCAGGTCGAGCCGCGCCGGAAGTTCATCGAGGAGAATGCCAAGCTGGTCGCAGACCTTGACATCTAATACATATGGGAGATAAGGCATGAGCAGCATTATTCAGGATAAGCTGATCCCGATCAATCTGGAACAGGAGATGAAGCGCTCCTTCATTTCCTATGCCATGGCGGTCATCATCGACCGGGCGCTGCCGGATGTGCGCGACGGCCTCAAGCCGGTGCACCGCCGCATCCTCTACGATATGGCTGAGTTGGGCATGACCCCGGACAAGCCCTACCGCAAGAGCGCCCGTCTGGTGGGCGACGTGCTGGGTAAATTCCATCCCCATGGCGACTCGTCGGTCTATGACGCGATGGTTCGTCTGGCCCAGCCCTTCAACATCCGCTATCCGCTGGTGGACGGTCAGGGCAACTTCGGCTCCGTCGACGGCGACGGCGCGGCGGCCATGCGTTACACCGAAGCCCGCATGACCAAGCTGACGCCCTACCTGCTGCAGGACCTCGAGAAGGACACCGTCGACATGTACCCCAACTTCGACGAGACCCTCGAGCAGCCCACCGTCCTGCCCGCCCGGTTCCCGAACCTGCTGGTGAACGGCTCCAGCGGTATCGCGGTCGGCATGGCGACGAACATCCCGCCCCACAACCTTCGGGAGGTCATCGACGGCGTCATCTGCATGATCGACAATCCCGACGCCACCATCGACGACCTGATGGAGCACATCAAGGGCCCGGACTTCCCCACGGGCGGCATCATCCTGGGCCGCAGGGGCATCCGGGAGGCCTATTACACGGGCCACGGGCGCATCGAGGTGCGGGCCAAGACCAACATCGAGCCCATGCCCGGCAACCGCAGCCGCATCGTGGTCACGGAAATCCCCTACATGGTCAACAAGGCCAAGCTGGTGGAGAAGATCGCCGAGCTGGTGCATGAGAAGCGTATCGACGGCATCAGCGACATCCGCGACGAGTCTGACCGCGAGGGCATGCGCATCGTCATCGAGCTCAAGAAGGACGTGTACCCGCAGGTGGTGCTCAACTTCCTGTACAAGCACACGTCCATGCAGGAGGCCTTCGGCGCGAACATGCTCGCGCTGGTGGACGGGCATCCGCGCATCCTGAGCCTGCGGGAGATGATTTACTACTATCTCCAGCACCAGAAGGATGTTATCACCCGCCGCACCCGCTATGAGCTGAACAAGGCTGAAGCCCGGGCGCACATTGTGGAAGGCCTGCTCAAGGCGCTGGATTACATCGACGAGATCGTCGCTCTGATCCGGGCCAGCAAGGACACCGCCACCGCCAAGAGCGCGCTGATTGAGCGGTTCGCCTTCTCCGAGCGGCAGGCTCAGGCCATTCTGGACATGCGCCTTGCCCGCCTGACCGGTCTGGAGCGCGACCGCCTCGAGGAGGAGTTCCAGAATCTGCAGCAGGAGATTGCCCGCCTGCAGGCCATCCTCGCTGACGAGAAGCTGCTGATGGAGGTCATCCGCGAGGAGATCACCGCCATCCGCGACAAGTTCGGCGACGACCGCCGCACCGAGCTGACCACCATCGACGGCGAGATCGACGTGGAAGACCTGATCGCCGAGGAGGACATGGTCGTCACCCTGACCCGTCAGGGCTACATCAAGCGCATCGCCAAGAGCACCTACCGGGCGCAGAACCGCGGCGGCAGGGGCGTGTCGGGCATGACCACCAAGGAAGAGGACTACGCCGTGCAGATGCGCGTGGTCTCCACCCATGACGAGATCATGTTCTTCACCAACCTCGGACGGGTGTACATGCTCAAGTGCTACCAGATTCCCGAGGCCGGACGGCAGGCGCGAGGCACCGCCATCGTCAACCTGCTGCAGATCGGCAGCGGCGAGAAGGTCAGCCGCATGGTGCCCGTGCCCGGCGCGACGGGCGAGCACAATCTGGTCATGGCGACCCGCGAGGGCATGATCAAGAAGACGCCCTTCTCCGACTTCGCGAATCTGCGCCGCAATGGCCTGATCGCCATCGTCCTCAAGGAAGGCGACGAGCTGATCGGCGTGGAGCTGTCGAACGGCTCGGATGAGCTGATCCTCGGCAGCCGCAAGGGCATGTGCATCCGCTTCAATGAGAAGCACATCCGGCCCATGGGCCGCAACTCGATGGGCGTGCGCTCGATCAAGCTCGACGAGGGCGACGAGGTCATCGACATGTCCATGCTCGAGGAGGGCGCGGAGGTACTGGCCATCACCTCGGGCGGCTACGGCAAGCGCACCGATCCCGCAGAGTACCGGGAGCAGGGCCGCAACGGCAAGGGCATCCGCGCGATGAACCTGACCACCAAGACCGGCGACCTCTCCGCGCTGCTGCTGGTGCACCCGGAAGAGGACATTCTGCTCATCACTGACGACGGCACCATCATCCGCACGCCTGTGGAGAGCATCCGCCTCTGCGGCCGCAACACGCAGGGTGTGCGCATCATGAAGCTGCAGGAGGGCAGCCGCGTGATCGGCGTGGCCCGCGCGGACAAGGATGAGGAAGCCGCTGAAGATGAGGCTGCCGCCGGCGAAGACTCCGCCGAGGAGCGCCCGGCCTCCGATCTCGACATGGATGTCGGCGGAGAGACCCCTGCGCAGCCCGAACAGGAGATTTGACGTGGTCACGCTCAGACCTGTTACGCTGGAGAACCGGCGGGAGATTTTCCGGCTGGACGTGACCGAGGAGCAGCATCGCTTTGTGGCCTCGAATCTCTCCAGCGCAGCGACGGCATGGGTGCTCATCAGCAATGGTGGGCACCCGGCGACTTTCGCCATCTACGCGGACGAGACGCCGGTAGGCTTCGCGCTGATCGTCTACGGCATTAACAGCTATGAGATGCCGTCCGTCGGCGAGGGAAATTACAACATCCTGCGGCTGATGATCGACCGGCGCTATCAGGGCAGGGGATACGGCAGGGAGGCCATGCGGCTGATTCTCGACTACATCCGCACCTTCCCCATGGGCCCTGCGGAGTTGGTGTGGATTCAGTACACGTTTGACAACCATGCCGCCAGAAAGCTGTATGAATCCTTTGGCTTTCGGGAAAACGGCGAGGTTGCCCACGGCATGCCCGTGGCGGTGCTGCGGCTCTGAACCGCGAATTTCCCCATATGCCAGAAAAGGCATTGCATCCCAGAGGAAAATAGAGTATAATAGACAGACAGAGAAAACACTCGCATAAGGAGGGTTTCCCCCATGATTCAGATCATTGCAGGACTCAAGGGCTCCGGGAAAACCAAGCGGCTGATTCATATGACCAACGACACGGCGAATACGGCCAACCACAGCGTCGTGTTTCTGGACAAGGACAACAGCTACATGTATGAGATCGACCGCAACGTCCGCTTTGTGAACGTGACCGATTATCATGTGGCGTCCGCGGAGATGTTCCTTGGCTTCCTCGGCGGCATGCTGGCCAGCAACTACGATATCGGCTACATCTTTATCGACGCGTTCCTCAAGCTCGTCAAGAAGGACATCGCGGAAGCGGGCGACTTCATCAAGAGCCTCGAGGAGCTGGGCCAGAAGCATGAGGTGACCTTCGTGCTGTCCGTCAGCGCCGATGCGGAGCAGCTCCCGGATTTCGCCAAGAGCTACGTCATCTGACCGTTCGTCCGATGACGCATCGCAAAGGGGCGGTGGTGCCATGCCGCCGTCCCTTTTTGCATTGACCGGCGGGATATGCCGGTATTCTGAACGCGGAAGGTGATACCATGTCCTTTTTCTCCACGCGCGGCGGCGCATGCGTGACGGCGTCTCAGGCGATTCTGTACGGTCTGGCGCCCGACGGCGGCCTCTATGTGCCCGCGATGTTCCCGCTGCTGCCCCCGAACAAGCTGGTTACGCTGGCCGATATGACCTATCAGCAGCGCGCCACGGCAATCCTCAAGCACTATCTGGAGGATTTCACGATCAAGGAGATCGACGAGGCGGTCGCGGCGGCCTACAACGCGGAGAAGTTTGACGATCCGGCCATCGCGCCGTTGAAGCGCATTGACGGCAACACCCATGTGCTGGAGCTGTTCCACGGCCCGACGCTGGCGTTCAAGGATATGGCGCTGCAGCTCCTGCCGCACCTGACCACCCTTGCGGCTCGCAAGAATGGCGAGAACCGGGAGGTCAGCATCCTCGTGGCAACCAGCGGCGACACGGGCAAGGCGGCGCTCGAGGGCTTCAAGGACGTGCCCGGCACTTCCTGCACCGTGTTCTATCCCACCGATGGCGTGTCCGACGTGCAGAAGCTGCAGATGACCACCACCGGCGGCAGCAACACCCACGTCATCGCGCTGGACGGCAACTTTGACGACGCGCAGACGGGCGTCAAGGAGCTGTTCTCCTCGGTGACCTTCGGCGCCAGCGTGAACGTGCGCGGCAAGCTGCTTTCCAGCGCCAACTCGATCAACTTTGGCCGCCTCGCGCCGCAGATTGTCTACTATTTCAGCGCTTATGCCGATCTGGTGAATCAGGGCGCGGTCAAGGCCGGCGAGCCGATCAACTTTGTGGTGCCCACGGGCAACTTCGGCAACATCCTCGCGGCGTACTACGCCCGGAGCATGGGTCTGCCGGTGAACAAGCTGATCTGCGCCAGCAACCGCAACAACGTCCTCACGGACTTCTTCCTCACCGGCGTTTACGACACGCGCCGCCAGTTCTTCAAGACCACCTCGCCGAGCATGGATATCCTGATCTCCTCCAATCTGGAGCGGCTGCTGTTTGAGTGTGCCGATCGGGACGGCGAGCTGATCTCCGTGTGGATGAAGCAGCTCAAGGAGAGCCACAGCTATTGCATCGGCGAGCAGCGGCGAGAGTGGCTGAACGCCGTGTTTGCCGCGGGCTATGCGGACGACATGCAGTGCGCGGACGAGATCCGCACCCGCTTCGAGCGCGACGGCTATCTGATGGACACCCATACCGCGGTGGCGAGCCATGTGCTGCGGCAGTATCGCGAGGAGACCGGCGATGAAACGCTGACGGTCATCGTGTCCACGGCCAGTCCCTACAAGTTTGCCGCGGATGTGCTGGGCGCCATTCAGCAGCGCGGGGAAGAAACACGGCACATGGACGCTTTCATGGCGGCGGAGATGCTGGAACGCCTCAGCGGCGTGCCCGTCCCGGCGCAGGTTCGCGAGCTGCATACGCTGCCCGTTCGTCACACCGCCCGCTGCCAGCAGAACGGCATGGCGCAGGCTGTGCTCAACGCCTTCGACGGGAAGTAAAACCTGTCCAGAGTCAACCGGGAGTCTGATCGCAGATTCCCGGTCTTTTTATTTGCCGCGAGGAAAGCGCTGCTTGCGGACAAGCGTGTTTTTCCTTATAATACAAAGCGATCCGGCGAATAAAAAAACTTTTCTTCGATGCGAATGATTTCTCGCTTTCCTCTCGTCTAAGCAGGTGAAGGAGGTGATGACCGATGCCATGGCTTCAGACCTTGCGCCAGTCCGAGCTGGACGCCGACGCCCGCGAGGCCATCCTCGTGCGGATGATGACAGAACACGGCGACATGCTGGTGCGTCTGGCATATCTCTGTCTGGGCGATGCGGCGCTGGCGGAGGACGCGGTGCAGGAAGCCTTCTTCAAGGCGTATCGTCGCCTCGATTCCTTCCGCGGGGACAGCACCGAGAGAACGTGGCTGTCGAGCATCGTCATCAATACCTGCAAGGACATGCGGCGAAGCTCGTTCATGCGCTACTTCCAGCGCACGGTGCCGATCGAGAATGCCGAGCGTCATGGCAGGGAGCAGGTTTGGCGGGATGACAGCGTTCTGCAGGCGGTGCTGGCACTTCCGGAGACGGACAGGCAGGTCATCATGCTTCGGTATTATCAGGAGCTGCCGGTGAGCAAGGTGGCGCGGATCGTGGGCGCGAGCGAGTCCGCGGTGGCGTCACGGCTCATGCGGGCGAAGGAGAAGCTGCGCGCGGCGCTGAAGGAGTGGTATTTCGATGAAGAATAGATTCCAATCGGAAATCGACGCGCGGCTCAGCGATCTGACCTTCACCGGACAGGAGCAGGTGCTGCGGCGCATCCGGGCCCGGCGGACGGTTCGCCCCCTGCCCAAGCGCACGGTGATTCTGGTGGCGGCGCTCATGCTGATGCTCTGCGGCACGGCAGTGGCCCTGACGCTGCGCTACTCGGCGAGGTTTGATCTCGAGCGCCATGCCCGGGGCATCCTCAGCTCGAAGTATGGCCTGACCGGCGAAATGCTCGATATGTTCGCTGCCCGCGTCGAGCAGGGCGAGGATGGCTGGACGGTGCGCTTCGTCCCCTATGAGTGGGAAGACCTGATGGGTGTGTACACCGTGACAGGCGGCAAGAGCGACAGCACCCGGGCAACATGGACATTTGACGATGCGGAACCCTCCGAAAGTATCTGGGGGCCTGAAGGAATCCAGCGTTTCATGGACGCGAGAAAAGCGCTGCATGCGGCGGAAACGCAGAATCAAGTTGATTATTCCACCCTGACCCTTGAGGAGCGCGCGGCCATTGACGCGCCGATGCTGGACGTGACCGGTCTCAACATCCGGGTGCATTTCGTCCCCGGCGAGGACGATCTTCAGCCGGCGGAAGCGGAGCGGATGGCGCGTCAGACGGTCATGGATAAGTATGGCATCAGCGAGGAAGAACTGAACGGCTACCAGACCAGCATGGACTTCTACATGTATACCGAAGAGAAGAACTGCAAATATTGGATCGAGCTGTACGGAGGTCTCAGTCGGTTCATCATTGAGCTCAGCTCGCCGGAGGGCGAGATTCTCAAATGCAGCTGGTGGAGCACGAAGGATAGCGTCGCGCTGCCGGAGGGCGATCTGTCTCTCTACCCCGAGGCTGCGAGGGAATATGTCAGGCAGGGCGCGTTCGAGGAGTTATCCGCCGAGGAGAAGGCGGAGGTCTACCGGCGCTATGAGGAGGCGGGCCTGAGCGATCTGCTGCCCGAGGGCGAGTTCGTCACGCCCGCGCCCGCTGACCTGAACGAGCAGGCCGCCATCGCCAAGGCCAAGGAAGCGCTCATGGCGAAGTACGAATTCCCAGAGGTGGGCTTCAAGCTCTTCGGGGTTCGCACGGCCATGCTGCGCAGGGATGAAGGGCGCGAGTGGCAGATTCGGTTTATTGCGCAGGATTCGACCAACTTCTACTGGCTGGACGAGCGTACGCTGGGCGTTTACACTGTCACCGTGGCGGGCGACGGCACGGCGACTGACTGCGAGTGGTCGCTGGACGACCTGTACCGGGGTCCGCATACGGAGGAAACCTTCGGTCAGGCACAGGTGTACACCGGCAAGGACTTGGGCTACATGATGACGCTGATCGGCAAGCTGGACGAGATCATCTCGAAGTATCCGGACTATCCGAACTATGTGTGGGACGGCGATATGTCTCTGGAGGATCGCGCCGCCTATGACGGGCTGATGCGCCAGGCGGGCTTCAATCCGAGGACGTTTAGCAGCCTGCTGCCCAAGGATGGCGACATGTCCCAGCAGGAGGCCTATGCGTTGGCACGTCAGGTGCTCAAGGACGAGTACGGCATGACCGACGAGGAGTTGGACAGCTCCACTCAGGAGGTCTACTTCTGGACGCGCTACGATCTGCATGTCGAGCCGATCCGGGGATGGGATATTGCCTTCAAGGGCAAGGAAATCTACACGGTGTTTATCAATGCGGAGGAAGGCGTCATCGAGCAGATCAACCACGATGACCTGAGCCTCAGCAACGGATAAATTAAAATTACACAGCTGAACAGATAAGGAGTGGAAAATCATGAAAAAGATGATGGTCTTGTTTGCTGTACTCATTTTGAGCTGCCTGACGGCGTTCGGGGGCTTCGCGGAACCTGCGACCACGCCCCAGCCGCCCTCCTCCGACCCGGTGAGCGGGGTGCGGACGGTCTTCGAGGACCAATCGCTCAAGAGCGTTTTTCTCGGCGAGGAACGGGTGTATGTGCTTGACCATGACGGCGTGCTCTGGGCATGGAACTATCAGAGCGAGCTGGACAGAATCTGCGAGCTGCCGGTGTACCAGATGGAGAACGGCTACTACGACACCACCGGCGAGGAGCTGCGCAGGCTGGAGGACGCGGTGTTCGACGTCGTTGAGTCGGACGGCAAGCTGTATGCCCTCAACGCTTACAGCGGGCGCATCGGCACGGTCGACGGCGAGGGCGTACACTGGACGGCGGACTTCGACGGCAGTGTGCTGGTTACGTCCGACGGCTGGACGTACTGGACCCAGCATAAGGTGACCTTGGACGGCGCGCTGTACCTTCTGGTCGACCGCAATGCGCTGGGCGTGCAGGTGATCAGGATTGACCTGACCTCCGGTGCGGTTAACCTCTTCAACGCGCCGGACGCGATCACCATGTGCGCACAGGGCGACCGGCTGCTGCTGATCCGCATGCCGTGGGACGAGGAGGCCATGATGGGCGGGGACATGAGCCTGATCGCCATGGACCCGGGCAGCGGCGAAATCACCGAGCTGCCTGTTCAGCTCCCCAATAATGAGGACTGGAGCATGGGTCTGGCCGCGACGGAAGACGCCGTGTACATCCTGACCAACGCCGTTTTCTATATGTCCCGTGACGGCGAAGCCTTTGAGGCGCTGCAGCAGGGGCCGGACTATACCATGGAGATGCGCGCGCTGCCGCAGGGGGCTATGGCGTATCGGGCCATGGGCGTCAATGCCTGCACGCTGGCGGAGGAGCCGGCGGACGAGAAGCTGGTGGTGCGGGGCAATGGCTTCATGGATGAGATTCGCTCGGCCTTTATGGCGAAGCATCCCGGGGCGCTGCTGCAGCTGCTGGACGGCTCGGTGAATGCCGCTGATGTGGCAGATCGCATCCGCGGCGGAGACACGGAGACGGATGTGTTCGTCGTCCGGGTGGACGCGGCCTTCGGCACGCTGATCGAAAAGGGTTACGCGGCTCCGCTGGACGATCATCCCGTCATCGCCGCCAGCGCGGAGAAGATGTTCCCGGTCATCCGCTCGGCGCTCACGGACAGTCAGGGGCGGCTGATGGCCTATCCCGAGATGGTGGATGTGGACACATGGGGGTACAACGCGGAGCTGTGGCCCCAGCACTTCGCGGGCAGGGAGATGCCGACCACCTATCTGGAGCTGTTCCAGATGATGCGGGAGTTCCTCGAGGATGACGACGGGGACTACTTCTTCGACATGTACAGCTATCCCACGATGATCAAGTATGTGATCGACGCTTATGTGGCGGCCCATGGCGACGAGACGGTCTTCAGCAGCCCGGCGCTCAGGGAACCCCTGAACCTGCTGGCGGAGGTGCAGCAGACCCTCCGCGAACGGCGGCTGGACAGCTGGGACGTTTACGAAATCTACTCGGAGCTGGACGACAGCTACCATTGCCTCCTCTGGCGAACGGTGGCTTATTCGGACAATCAGGCCAGTCTGGGCTACAACGATCACAGCTTCTTCCTGACGGTGGATGGCGAGCCCTCGACCCAAACCTACATGTACGCGCTGATTGTCAATCCCCTGTCTGAGCGGCAGGAGCTGGCGAAGGATTTTGTTGCCGTGTTTGCCCGGCCCGATATGAGCCCGGTGCGCTATGCCATGCTGCACACCGACGCACAGCCGTCGACGCGGATCAATCGCGCGGGCGAGGAGGAGTGGGTGGTATCTCCCGAGGCGCTGGAGGACTGGGCCGATACCGCGCAGACGCTGCGCTTTGGCGAGCATGACATGCTGAAGGGCGACAGGATGGCCGAGCAGATGAAGGCGCTGATTGCCCGGTATGTGGATGGGCAGCTCACGCTGGATATGATGCTCGAGCAGATGGACGGCGTCGCGGCGATGATCCTGAACGAGCAGCAATAAGGCAAGGCTTCGGCAACGAATGAAGCGTGCCGTGAGCATGGAGGAACAGACAGAAAAACAGGCGGATTTTGCAGAAATGTTACGCAAAATCCACCTGTTTCTATGGCGATGGAATGCCGCGATCCTGCTTATGGTTGAAGAACGCCCCGGGCTGTGCGCAGACGGAACAGCAGCTCCAGATAGCCGCGATGATACGGAATGAATGTACCTGCCTCCAGCATGCGAAGCACTTCCTCTTCTGTAGCCCAGCGAACAGCTTGCACCTCTTCGTATTGCAGGGTCAGTGAAGCAGGATCAACCTCCCGCGTGATGACATAAACGTCGTCGAAGCAAACGTCGTAGAAAATGGTCAGTACAGGCTGTGCGTCAGACAGGTCGATCTTCAGGCCGATCTCCTCCAGCATTTCCCGTTCCGCCGCCTGCGGACTGCTTTCCCCAGCCAGTGCGCTGCCGCCGACGGTTATGTCCCACAGGTTCGGCCAGCCCTCCTTGAACGGCTGCCGCTGCTGGATGAGCATCCGGCCCGCGTGATCGAATACAGCCACATGCACCACGAGATGATAGCGACCGGCGGGAATCAGCTGGCCCCGCTGGAGGGTCTCGCCCGTCAGCGCGCGGTTTGCGTCGTAGAGATCCCAAAGCTCCATAAAGGCGCCTCCCCGGTTAAATCCAGTCGTTGTAGGTGGCGATGGTGCCGACCACATTGAGCGCAAAGCCCCATGTCATCAGCGGCGCGGACCAGCGGGCGAAGCGGTCGTCCTCCGGCATCCAGACCAGCAGGCCGTAGAACAGCCATGGCATCATGTCCAGCATGTAGCGGTTGCCGAACTGCCATGCGCCCAGCGTCCGGTGGCAGCAGAGGATGATGACGTGCGCGACAGCCATCATGGGCAGCATGGCCGCGGCGGGTAGTTCACGGCGCTTGATCAGCGCGCAGACCCATGCCGCGCCGATGCAGAAGTACATCGGGTCAATGAGCCAGAAAGCCATGGTCTGCCCGGTGAAGAAGATTGCTCGCCGTTGGGCCGCGTCCCAGCCGGGCAGGCGCAGCAGCAGCGGGAGGTTCTCGGCGAAATAGCTCAGGCTGAATTGGCCCTTCTCCGCCCGGACAAACTCGGGCAGGTAATTGTGTCCGAACTCGAGGGGGTTGCCAAACCGGGCCTGATTGAGCGCCATGTAGCTCCCGGCAATCAGGAGCGTCGGCACCGCCCAATACCAGCGCTTCGCCGCCCATTGCCAGAGGGTCAGCGAGCCCTTCGTCTGCCAGAGCAGCCACACCAGCACAGGCAGGTACAGCGCAGCCATCGGCCGGCAGCCCACCGCGCAGGCCCAGCATGCCAGCGCGACGCCGCCCTGCCCTTTCTTCGCGTGGACAAGCGCCATCAGCGACAGGGTGAAGCACATGGTCTGGGCAATGAACCAGACATAGGCGTTCATGCTGATGAAGAGATACCCCGTGCCCAGATAGAGAAACAGCACCCAGAAGCCGGAACGACCGTCCCGGCGGGTCATCTGATACAGCTTAACGGCGTAGAGCACGCCCAGCAGCGTCACCGCCCACGCGATGGCGTTGTCGGGCGTCTGGTAACGGAAAACCGCTGCGAAGGGCAGCAGCACATAGGAAGGGAAGGGCGGGAAGCTGACGTAGTATTTGCCATTCACAATGGCCAGCTCCAGCCAAGTATAATCCTGCCCCAGATCGAGCCTGCCCTCCAGCCATGCGTTGGCCTGCAGCGTGAAGGAGTTGTAAGGATTTCGCTGGGTGGGCCACTGACCGGTGAACGCCGCCGCGATCAGCATCACAACCAGCACCCCTGCCATGGCCGAGAGGTAAGGGGCGCATTTCTGCCGGGCGGACGAAAGCGGCGGGTTCATGAGGTCATCTCCCTTCATTAGAGAAGATGATATCATGAAACCCGCCGCAACTCAAGCGATATTGTTTGATTTAACAATCATTTCAGGGGTTTTGCGCCAGCTTTGACACGCCTTGGGCCTTCGCGCAGTCCATCACGGCCTTGGCCACGGCGGGCGCGACGCGCTTGTCGAAGGCGCCGGGGATAATGTAGTCCTCCTTGAGCTCCTCATCCGTCACGATCGCCGCGATGGCCCGGGCGGCGGTGAGCTTCATCTCCTCGGTGATATCGGTGGCCTGTGCGTCCAGCGCGCCACGGAAGATGCCCGGGAACACCAGCACGTTGTTGATCTGAT
>JAFLST010000009.1:0-13364 GCA_022510815.1 Christensenellaceae bacterium
CAACGGCGGCATGGAGCACACCACGCTGCACCTGCTCTACAGCCGGTTCTGGCACCTGTTCCTGCACGATATCGGCGCGATTTCCGCCCCGGAACCCTATCAGAAGCGCACCAGCCATGGCATGATCCTCGGCGAGAACGGCGAGAAGATGTCCAAGTCCCGCGGCAACGTCATCAACCCGGACGATATCATCGACGAGCTGGGCGCCGACGCCTTCCGCGTGTATGAGATGTTCATGGGCGCCTTCGATCAGGCGATTCCGTGGTCGACCAACGGCGCGAAGGGCTGCCGCCGGTTCCTCGACCGCGTGTGGCGCTTGCAGGAGAATGTCGTTGACGGCGAGGGCTATTCCCCCAAGCTCAACGCCCTCATGCACGAGACCATCAAGAAGGTCTCCCTCGACTATGAGGCCATGAAGTATAACACCGCCATCGCCGCGATGATGACGCTGGTCAACGAGATGTACGCCGCGGGCAGCGTGACCAAGGGCGAGATTAAGACGCTGCTCAAGCTGCTCAACCCCGTCGCGCCGCACATCACCGAGGAAATGTGGGAATCCCTTGGCTTCGGCGAGCCGATCTATCGTCAGTCCTGGCCGGAATGGGATGAGGCCGCGATGGTCAAGTCTGAGGTGGAGATCGCCGTGCAGGTGGCTGGCAAGGTGCGCGGGCGCATCATGATCCCCGCCGACATGACGAAGGAGCAGGCCGAGAAGGAGCTGCCGGAGCATCCCGATGTGCAGAAGATTCTGGCTGGCAAGACGCTGGTCAAGGTGATCTTCGTGCCCGGGCGGCTGGTGAACCTGATTGCAAAATAATGTATCCCGGCTGCATGAAACAGCGCGCCTCATGCGTTTTATCCATGCAACGACTTCAGTGAGGTGAGAGACATGAGGCGCATTTTCCTGTTGCTGCTGGCGCTTGCATGCCTGATCTTTCCGGCCTACGCGGATGATACGCAGATAGTCGACGCTTCGGCGACGACGAGCATCTCCATGGCCGCAAGCTACCTGCGCATCACCTGTCCCATTGATGGCGAGCAGCCGGTGACGGTGCTGATCACCGATGAGTGGGGCAATCCGCAGTATCAGAAATACTACGACCTTTGCAGCGGGATATTCCGCTCGGAGGATATTTACCTGCGTCTGGACGGCAGCAAGACCGTCTATCAGGTCAATGTGCAGGCGGGTGACGCGAACTACTCCTTCACGGCGGAGCGCGTTATGCCCTATCTGCTTGGCAATGAGGCCTGCTCGACGGGGTATCCGCTGTCCGGGCTGATGGGCTCCGGGTCGTGGAAGTCCGCGACGATCCTCGATGTGGCCGCGCTGGAAGGCTCCAGTCTGACGGTGCCGATGCATGCTTCCGGCGCGTATGAGCTGGGTACCGTGACCTTCTGGGTATCAAACGGCGATCTGAAGGTCACAGCCGATATCGCCAGCGGCATCGACGGTCGTATTGACCGCTCGAGAATCTATGTGGCAACCAACGCGCTGCAGGTGCAGCAGTTTGGCAATCAGAACAGCTTCAAGGGCCTGATGTGCATGCTGGATGAGAGCATCAGCTTGGGCGGCACCCCTTATGCGGCGGTGCTGGTGGAGCTGACCGTCTCCTTTGATCCGGCGGACGTGCCCGGAAGCCCCAGCGTCTTGCAGGACGGACAGGATATCCTCTGGATGCTGATGCAGCAGAGCACCGCCAACGAGGCAGTCGGTTAATGAAAAAAGCGATGGTTTGAAGCCATCGCTTTTTTCATGAAGAGAGTGACTGCGCATCATCGTAAGCGCTGGCGAGGTTGATTATCAGCCGTGCGTGAGATGCGCCAGAAACGGATGCGCATGGCGGCCGCCCATCAGACAGGGTACTGACCCTTTGCAGAGAAGCGCAAGGTCCGTTTCCGAGGCGCTAACAATCAAAAAAGCCATGCCGAGATTGCTTCGGCATGGCTCTTGTTTTGTAGATTAAAAGGACTTATTCCAGCGGCAGGTCGATGGCTTCCCATTCGGTTCGCAGCACCTCGTCGCCCACCTTAATACAGACCGCGTACGCCTCGATGCCTTCCCAGTCCGGTATTTCTACTTCAAATCCGCTGTAGAGGTAATCATCGTTTTCAAAGTGCGTCATGACGTCCAGACGAGAGCCCTTTCTTGCACTGTATATCCGTTCTCCATCTGTTGTTTGGGTCATGATCATGACTTCCTGATTGTCGGTATCCAGTTCTTCGATAAAGCACCAACCAGAGATTCTTAGCACGTCATTCTGCAAAGCCACTTTGGCATTTTTTTTGACCGCTTCACTAATCTCTGCGTTGACCGGCGCTGTGATCAGTTCATACTTAAGTTCCTCAAATTGATCCTTCGATTTGATAATTTTGAATCCTGTATCAATCAGGCCGTAGTTATCTTCGTTTTCCCAAACATGAATCAGAAGACGATAAGTCCCGTCTTTCACGCCAATCGTGGAGGCCCGCACTTCGATACCGTTTAAGGTCGAGGCTACTTTCTTTCCTCCAACGTTTCCGCCGACATCCCGCCTTGTTACCGCTTTTGCATGAACAATATAAGTATTGTCTTCATTCTGTAAAATGATATCATAGGCCTTGTCGGCGTTATTGCTCTCTGTTTCGCAGAATGCCCAGCCGCCGACGTAAAGCGATTCGGAAAGGTCGCTGTATGTCTCCAATTCGGAGAGATTAAGAAAAACCCTCGAATTGCTTTCAAAGGACCGATCGCTCTTAACAAATTTTTCCGTGTCGTCAATCCCAAGCAATATCATGGAGTTCATGCCTGCAAGAAGGACGATAAAAGCAATGACAAAAACCACATACAGAATTCCAGGGCGCCGTTTTTTCATGACTTGCTTGCCTCCGCATCTGTTCACTCAGGCACATTTGATTCAATCATAGGTGCATCGACGAATCATCATTGGTTTGTATGCAATTCGTCGACAGTACCCATTATCTTATTCGACCACTTCCACATCGGGCATATCCAACCCAAACAAGCGGCCATAAACTGTCCGAAGCGTGTTAACGCCGGACTTTCCGAGAATTTCACCCATTGCTTCGCCGCCATAATAAACGGCATTCAGAATAGACACCTTATCCTCGGGGCTAATGAATGAAGCCCAGCGCGCGCTATGATCGGACTGAAGGATAATGATCGCATCCGGATCGTTTGCGATGATGCTGCGAACAGCTTCCACAATTCTTCCGGACATGTATTGATACTGATTCAAATAGAACTGCGGATTCTCCCACTCATAGAAGTAGCGGGGGTTGTTCAGCGTGCCGTCCGCACTGAAGATGAACGGTTCATGCGGCGACTCAAAATACGCAAATGTGTAGGTATTCCCAGCACGATCATAATGGTTCGGATCATTGAAGTAATCGAAGACAGTATTGATCTGCCCCGCCAGCTTCGCGCCTGATCCTTCAATATCGACCGTCGGATACATGATGGTGCGTTCCAGAATCAGATCCTGAATGGTCTTACCACCGACGGTTGTAGAGGTGCTTGTTACCGATTCGATCATATTATCGGCAATGCCCCAATCGACAACGGAGCTGCCGGCACCGATAAATCTAAGTTCATAGCCGTGCTGCTGCATGAGCGGCTTTGTCGCGTTATCCGCTTTCACCGCCAAGCGCATCTGGCTGCTGTCCTGATCGGTAACGACATAATCCAGATTCATGTAATTCGCTGTGACTGTGATGGTGGCAAAACTCATGTTTCTTGAATTATACGAAACGGTAAAACCGAGATCCTCCAAGGCATGGAAGAAAGAATCATTGGAGAAACCGTAGCACTTTTCCATGGTCGCCTTTGAGGAGAATTCGTCGAATATGAAGTAGTAGATATTTGGCAAGTCCATGGCGCTGGCGGTCTGATCTTCCGATTCTTCGTTGACGGCACGGTTTTGACGGGCAACGGAGACATTTTCAACAATGGCCGGAACGGCTCCCGCAAGGTTGACCACCAACAAGCCAGCCAGTACAATCAGCAGCACCTGACCGGCCGTCTGCGCGGGGTCATCCTTGAGAACCTTGATGATGAAGTATGCCAGATGCACATAGATAAAGGCAACCAGTGCCACGACGTGCCAATAGCGAAGATGTACTGGCAGCAGCATGAATACTTTCTCGATATACAGGTAGTTTGTCGCAATCAGCGCGCCAATCGCGGCTGTGAGAGACGCCTTCCATGCTGATCTCGCAAAGAGCAGCAAAATCGCGTACAGAAGAAGCGCCGCCCCGGCAAAAGCGCCAATGAGGGGCAAAATCTCCGTAATGCTCACCTCATCCGCATTCGAGAAATACATGAACAGCGGCATGTAGCAGGCTGCCAGAGCCGCTAAGAGCGCTCCGAACAGACCACTGCGAATCGACAGGTTTTTCTTTTTCATCATCGACACTTCCTTGTATGTACCCATTGATGGCGCATCAGATTTTACCGCGCATCATCAGTCTCTTGATCTGCTTCTTGAAGGGAATCCTGATGCTTCCAAGCCGCCGCGCAAGCCTGTAGGTGGCGCTGCCCATGACCTGATTGAGCGTGCTCTCCAGCTCGAAAATGCGGCTGTGGAGCAGCATATCGCTCTTCGGGCCGCTGGCAGCCTGGCCGCCGACCATCGAGCCGACGGATACGCCGCACCCGGACAGAATCAGCTCCCGGTCCGGCTCCTCCGTCTGTTCCGGGCGCTTTTCGGGGATGGTGGTCTGATACATCGTCTGGTATTCCGCGACCATCTCGGACACGGTCTTGTGATCGAAGTCAGCCGCCACGCGGGCCACGCGCTCATAGGCCGCCTGATCCGCGAAAATACGGTCGATCTGCGCGAGCGCATCCTCCGGCGTTGCGTCCGGCGGGATGATCCAGCCGGTGCCGTCTTTGCGCACACGGGCGCCCACTGCGCCAATATCCGTCACCAGCACGGGAATGCCCGCCAGAACGGCCTCCGACAGCGTGTAGCAGAACGTCTCCGGCCAGATGGGCAGGATGCAGACAAGGTCGATCTGGTTCTCCCGGAGAATGCTGGTGACCAGCTCGCGCTGATACGCGTTCGTCTTGAAGAGATTGTCCTGCGTCAGCGTAGCCAGATCCTTATCTCCGATGCCGCCAAAGATATACCAGTCGTAGCGGTTGGTCGAGCGCCGGATGATGTTGTAAGCAAACTGGCTGCCCTTAGCCCGATTCAGCCCGCCGATGAAGGCGATGCGCTTGCGCTTCTTGTCCCGCTTGCGATAGCCCTTGACCACCGTGGCGTCTCCGGCGTACAGCTTGCCCCCGTAGCGGATCAGCGGACGGACGGTCAGGTTGCCCGTGGCGAGCCAGCCGTCAGAGAGATGAGCCGTGAAGCCGGACTGAGTGTAAGCGCTGTTCTGCTTGGCGTCGGCAACGTCGGAACGGAAGCCGCTCAGAGCCTTGTATACGCCCTGCTTTCCCTCGCAGTCCGTGACCTGAAGGAAGGTCTCCGCAAGCCGGCTGTCGCAGCCCTGCCGGAGCGCCCATCCGCTGATGACGCCATCCGTCTCAAAGGCGCTCTCAATCCAGTATTCCACGCCGCCGGTCAGGGCATTGTCGGCGGAAAGCTCGCTGTTGTCGAACTTGTCCATGCCGTGGGTGATCACGCGCATCCTGCTCTCGAGCTGCGGATAGTGCTTCGCGTAGACCGACTTGGCCGACTCGGAGGGGAGGATCAGGGTATCGCAGAGCTCCAGCGCGCTGCGGCACTGCGCCCGCCACACGGGCATATAATCCACCTTGTCGCTGTACCCAAGCTGCTTGTCGAGGCACTTGGCGCACTTGTCGCATTCGCCGCCGCAATAGGTATCCCCGTTGCGCAGCAGGGTGACCGACGGGCAGATATAATAGAAGTCGTGCAGGGTGACGATCAGCGGCAGCCCCAGCTCCTTGGCGACGTGGAAGATGTCAAACGAGACGTCCTTCACCTGATGCACATGCACCAGATTAATCGAGAAGGCCAGAAGGATGTTGCGAAGCAGCTTCTGATACCGGACGGAGCTGAACTGCTGGAACAGCGGCCGGGGGCCGATGGGGTACATCAGGGAGATGGTCTCCCCATCCACATAGGCCGTCACGCGGAGGAAGCCGCTGTCGCGGGCCGCCACAAAGACGTTGTACTCCGACTTCAGTCCCATGGTGAGGTCCTTGACATGGAGCTGGGTGCCGCCCACATGATCCTCCGCGTCGATCCGGAAGTCCGAGTGCAGCATGTAGAGGATATTCTTCCTGCCGTTGGCCAGCTTTGTGTAAAGAGCGATGTTGTCCCGCAGGTACTGGTCGGGATTATCCCGCACATAAACCGCGTTTTCATGGACCTGCCGCGGATAGCGCTGCTCCAGAATTTTCTCGTGCCGGCTGATGAGCTTTTCCTTTTCCGCGCTGCGGAAGGACATCGTGCCGCTGTGGTAGATGAACGTGTCATCGCAGAGCACATGCTGATAGCCAAGCTGTTCGGCCCGGTAGCAGAAGTCATTTTCCTCGCCGTAGCCGCGCTGGAAGGTCTCCTTGTCCAGCAGGCCCACGCAGTCAATGACCTCGCGCTTGATGTACATGCAGAAGCCGACCGCCGTGGTGATCCGCGGATACGCCCGGATGCTGCACTTTTCCACGACCTCGGCATACGAATCAATGGTCATGCCCTCGGGCAGATCATTATCCTCGCAGAAGTTCGGGATGGAGCAAAGCGTCGCGTTGTTGGAAAAGGGCGTCACGGTGCCGATCGACGCGTCCGAATAGGCGCAGGCCGTGAGCTTCTCAATCCAGTTCTTCGTCACGACCGTATCGGCATTGAGCAGGATCACGTCGCGGTCGGAGTAGCTGACGCCCCGATTGACGCTGCCGGGGAAGCCCTGATTGACCTCGTTCTCAATAAGCACGACGCCGGGCTCCTGAACGATGCTCCTCAGGTACGGCAGAACCGTTTTGTCCGTGCTCTTGTCCTCGACAAAGATCGCCCGGTGCTTCGTCAGGTCCGTGTGGGCCTTGATGCTCTCATAACAGAGCTTCAGATCGTCCGGCGCGTTGTACACCGGAATAATGATGTCGACTCCCGCATGACTCACCACAAAATCACCTCATAATTTGTTCTTTAACGTCATTTTTCTTTTGCATTTCTGAAGGAAGCAGGCAAAACGCCAGATCTTCGAGGCAAACAGCAACGTCAGCCGCTGCCGCAGCTCCGGAATGCCCGGTTCAAACCGCTTTGTGCCCTCATCCGCCAGCATCAGAAGCTCGTCCTGCCGGGCGATCCTGTCGTCGCGGTACTGAATGCCGTCTTCCAGATGCGCAATCTTATCGTCGCGGTACTGGATGCCATCCTCCAGATGCGCAATCTTGCCATCGCGGTACTGAATGCCGTCCTCCAGATGCGCAATCCATTGACGGCGCTCTTCGCTCTCTCGCTCAAGCTGGGCGATGCGCTCGGTTTGTTCTGCGCAGTTCTGCTCAAGCCGGGCGAGGTGATCGCCCTGCGCTCTGCAGCTCTGTTCAAGCTGCGTGATGTACTGGAGCCTTTCATCGCAGTCAAGCTCAAGCTGCTGTATTCTGCCGTCGCGGTACTGGACGCCTTCCTCCAGATGCGCAATCCATTGGCGGCGCTCCTCGTCCTCCCGCTCAAGCTGGGCGATGCGTTCGCTCTGCTCCACGCGGCCTTGCTCCAACTGCGCGATATGCTGGGTCTGTTCCCCGCAATCCCTCTCAAGCTGAGCGAGGTGATCGCCCTGCGCTCTGCAGTTCTGTTCAAGCTGCGTGATGTACTGGAGCCTTTCATCACAGTCAAGCTCAAGCTGCTGAATTCTGCTGTCGCGGTACTGGATGCCGTCTTCCAGCTGCGTGATCCATTGGCGGCGTTCCTCACCCTCCGCCTCCAGCTGCGCCACAGTTCCGCGCTGCTCCTCAAAGGCTTCGGCAGCCTCGCGCGTGCGGGTCTCGAGCACCCGCAGATACTCCCACCATTCCCGGGCGCAGCGCTCAATGGCGTCGATCTGCGCCTGTCCGTACAGCAGCGCGTTGAAGGAAACCTTCACGCCGCTCACGGCATGTCCATCGGGCACGCGGAGAAGAACCTCCGGGGGCTGGGAAGAAAAGACGAAACAGCCATCCTTGAGCCTTGTGCCGTTGGTCTCGTAATCCACCGCGTACTCTTTGCCGTCCTCGCCAGTCAGGCGAACCTGAAGGCTCTCCAGCACGCAGGGCTCGTCCAGCAGGTTGACGCGGATGACAGCCGCTTCCGTATCGCTCAGATCAAAGGCGGCCTCCGTCTCCTGTCCATCGACGTAGCGGAAACGGATGCGCTCTTCATCAAAGAAATCCGTTTCGGAGTCCTTGTAGTAGAGCTTGATCAGCCGCTTGGTCGTATCCAGCGGTGTTGAGGCAAGCGCTGCCTCGCTGCCGTGGGTGCGCAGCACATAAATGAACTGAAAGACCTCTGCCAGCGGTCTCGCCTTGAGCAGAACGGCCCATTCCGCAGGCAGATCGTTGTAGCTGTTCTTGATTTCGTTGCTTCCGACGGGCATCTGAATGGCCCGCTTTTCGGTAGCGCACAGCCCGCAGGCATGAACCATCCGATCGAGCGTGCCCTGCGTGAAGAACCGCAGATGCGTGTTGTCCAGAATGCCCAGCTCGTTGTATTGCAGGTGATTGCGGATCATGTCGATCAGCACGGAGTTGTGCGCCATGTTGGGCACGGACAGGATGATGGCGCCTTCCTCCCTGAGCAGGCCCTTCAGCCTGAGCAGCACGGTCTCCGGCTCACGCAGGTGTTCCAGCACGTCCAGCACGACGATATAGTCATATCGCCTGTCTCCGAGCTTCTGCAGCCAGAGGTCGCCCTCAAGATCGCCCTCCGACGGCCCGGTCAGCCCGGTGCGCGCAAAGCGTGACGCCTGTTCCCCGGCCTCCGCGTTGATCTCGACAATGTCCACCGCGCAGCCCTTTTCCTCCGCCAGATGCTTGGTCAGGTTGCCGTTAGAGCTGCCGATCTCCAGCACCTCCGAGCCCTCCGCGACCGTCTCAAAGGCGAAGCTGGTCGTCGTGTTCGGATGAATGACGTAGCCGTAATCGTATTTGTTCATTCTTTCTCCTGACTGCCCCTCACTGTGGGGCGGTTGTCTCTGGATAAACAAGCGTCATTTCCGCCGTGACGCGCACGGACTTTGGCGCCTGATCGAATGGAATGAGCACCTGCGGATCGGCCGTGCGGAACAGCAGCTCTCCGCCGTCGAGGCGTTCCCCGTTGGCAGGAACAACGTCCAGTGCGCGGCCCTGCTCGTCGGTGCAGGTCAGCCCCTTCAGCAGGCAGCCGCAGCCCTCCACTGGATCAAAGCGCAGCGCCCGAACGCCTTCGGGGATATCGAACCGGCAATCGAAATCCTTTTGGGATACCCGGCCCTGCCGGTCGTAGAGCGTATTCGTTTCCGAATATCCCTCCCCGGCATCAATGTAACAGTGAGGAAGCACATGGACATCCGCTGTTTTTCCAGACCTGTAAGGGAAGTATTTGTCCTGATTGACCAGATAGAATACCTTGCTCTGGTGGCACTGTTCGCAGGTTGCAAAGCGCCTGCGCGCAGCATCCAGCGCTTCGACCGTATCATAGTCAAAGATGGTGCCCAGATGCACCTCCGACGTCAAAAAGGCGCAGGGCAGCACGCGCAGATGCTCATCAATGATCAATGCATTGTATTGCTTGCAGATATAATCCGGATCATAGTTCTTCATCAGCTCGTCGACAGCGCCCAGCATCAGCTCTTTGGAAGCCTCGCGGAGCGTACCGGCGTCCATCTCGCCCAGCATGTAGCTGCTGAACAGGTCGTAATCTGCCAGATAAGCCACATGCGGAATAAAACGGATGCCCTGCTCTTCACAAAAGCGTGCAGCCGCCTCGACTTCGCCGATATTGAACTGGTAAACGTGAAAGTTCATCACCATTTTGTTGTCATAGCCGCACTCTCTGAACCACGCGGCCATGGCTTTGATATTCTCAAGAACTTTATTCAGGTTCAGCCCGTGAATGCGCGAATAGCTCTCCGGTGTAAAGCCGGATATGGAGATGCACAAATCGTCCATGAAGGGCAGGTTGTCCCTGTCAATCAGCTGCAAAACCGACGCGTTTGTCGACAGCCGGTAGCGGAGCTTCCGCTCGCAGACAGCCCGCAAAATGGCGTTGAGCTCCTTATTCAGAAACGGCTCTCCCCAACTGAACAGCTCAAGCTGGCCGTTTTCCCGGTCATAGAAGTCGTGCTCCAGCACATAGTCAAGGCCCTTGATGAAGTCCGCCGCGCTGAGGGCATGGATGTGCGGCGTGCCCCGCAGGTTGGCAATGCCTGTGGTGCAATACTTGCATTTCGCATTGCAGCCGCCCATGATCTCCATGACCAGATGTCCGTATCGCTTCATGCACAGCACCTTTCTTCACGCAGACCTTGCCGCATCGGACAACTGAAAATCGTCGCAAAATACTTCATTTTGCGACATCTCTGCAGAGCAGGTACAAGATAGACGCACCTGCTTATACGACAATATTATATACACGCAAGCAGATGATGTCAACCATTTTCTAAGCCCCGCAAGACTTTGAAATGTTTAGAAATCAAGGTGAAAAGGGCCTTTCCCGGCAGGGAAAGGAGAAGCCGGATCAATGAAGAAAGGGTGATGCGATAAGCCGTCAAACGCCGTCTGTACAGCATGGCGAAGGCGGACGAAAAGGAGGAGCTAAAATGGCTCGGCAAGGAGAGAACATTTACAGGCGCAGCGATGGGCGCTATGAAGGCCGATACGTCATCGGCAAGCTCGACAACGGTCGAACCCGGTTTGGGTATGTATACGGCCGGCAATACAGCGCCGTGAGAAAACTGCTTCTGAAAAAGAAAGCAGAATACCTTCTGCATTCCGACCTGCCCGTCAACGCTGCCAGACACACGCTGAATGAATGGCTGTCCTTCTGGATGGAAAGCGAGCTGCGCGGGAGCATCAAACCGTCCTCCTATCAAATCTACCAAAACTATTACAAGAGACACCTGCGGCCGGTTATCGGGCACTTGAGGCTCGAACAGCTCACACCGGCCGTCATTTATGGCTATATTGGCACATTGGCAGCGTCAGGTTTATCCGTCAGCATGCAGCGGGGCATTTACCGCTTGCTCACGGCATCAATCCGTTCGGCAGTCGATCAGGGCGTCCTCAGCAGGAACCCCTGCGCACGAATCAAGATTCAGCGCGACGCGCGCCCCGAACAGCGCGTGCTGACCCGCGCGGAGCAGCAGAAGGTCAGAGCGGCTGTCCGCAGCGAAAAGGACGTGCCCGTCTTGATCGGCCTGTACACGGGCATGCGCCTCGGCGAGATCTGCGCCTTGAAATGGTCAGACATTAACTGGGCAGGGGGCACCATCACCATTTGCCGGACAGTTCAGCGCATCGCACGCCCGCGCTATGAATCGAATCAGCCGAGGACAGAGCTGACGATCAGCTCGCCCAAGTCGGTACGCTCCAACCGCGTCCTGCCGATCCCCCCGTTTCTGATGGAACGTCTGCGGCTGATGATGAGCGTTTCACCTGCTTCGGAGTATATATTCGGCAAAACGGCCTGCGCCGCGGACCCACGAAACATTCAGCGGCATTTTCACCGGATGATGGCGCAGCTCGAGATTACCGGCGCGCATTTTCATACCCTTCGGCACAGCTTTGCAACCCGGCTGCTGGAGCTTGGCGTTGACGTCCAGACCGTGAGCGTTTTGCTGGGGCACAGCTCGGCAAAGATCACGCTGGAGTTCTATACCCATAGCCTTTTTGATCAGCAGCGCGCCGCCATGAACAAGCTCGATACTGTCTGAAATAAAAAAGATTTAAGCCGTCATTATGCCCATCTCTAAACAATGAAATATCAGACATGCTGGGAATGTCGCAAAATGAAGTATTTTGCGAAGGCTTGGCAATGTGTCTGAGCAAGGCGCAACCCGTGTCGGCAGCGATAAACGGCTATGCTTTCATATGCGTTTTGGGGGATTCAGCAAAGCCGGAAGCATCAAGACAATCAAAAGGCAGGAGGAAACCATGGCCAAAGGCAAGTACGATTACGATTTCGTATTGGATGAGGAAGCTGTCCGGCAAGGAAACAGCTCTCATACGAAAATCCTTCAAATGGTTTCTCCCGGCACAAGAGTTTTAGAATGCGGCCCGGCAGATGGCATCATGACCCGCTATCTAAAGGAAGTGCTGCACTGCACGGTCTACATCATTGAAATTGATGAAACGTGCTACGAACATGCCATCCAGTATGCAGACGGCGGTGTTTGCGCCAGTCTGGAAGATGACAGCTGGATGGAACAGTTTGAGAACGAATCATTCGATTATATCCTTTATGCCGATGTCTTAGAGCATTTGCACAACCCTCAAGCCGTCCTGACGAAAATGAAGCGGTATTTGAAATCGGACGGCGCAGTCATCCTGTCTGTTCCCAATGTTGCAAACGGCGATATTATCATGAACCTATTATGCGATCAGTTTACTTATACGCCGCTTGGGTTGCTTGACGATACCCATATTCATCTCTTTGCCAGAAAATCGTTGCATGCAATGATACAGGACGCAGGGTACTTTGCAGCATGTGAAACATGTACCCGTGTGCCTCTTTTTGCCACGGAACAGGGTGACTTTCTGCATCCGGAACAACGCGACAGACTTGAACGTGCACTGGAAGATCATCCTACGAGAAATATTTATCAATACATCCTCAGGCTGAGTCTGAAAGAAGTACCTCTTCAGTCTGATATTGAGACGATAGCTTACGATACAGCCGAGGTAAAATCAAGATTCTATTTTGATTTGGGTGCTGGATTTTCAGAAAAGAGCAGACAAGATCACGAAGCAGCCTGCCTTTCAGATGGCCGTGTTTCTTATTCCGTACAGCTGCCGGAGAATTGCGTGGCCGTACGCTTTGATCCTGTGGAGAATCAGGCCTGTATCGTTCAAAACGCAGTTGCAACCATTGACGATCAACCTGTTGATATGCTTGCGGCAAACGGTTCTCGCATTGGGACGATGATGCTCTTCTCCAATGAAGACCCGCAGATGCTGATTCACGTTCCGGAGGGCGGGAGAGTCCTCAAGCTTGAGACTTCCCTGAAGATTTTGAGCACGGGTCAGCTGCATGAGCTGTCGGAGCTGGTCAATCAGATCCTCCAGCAGATTCAACGGATGGTGGAATTCAAGGATGGCCAACTGGATGTAGCCGAGGCTGCCCACAACGAAACGAAAAACACGCTGGCTGCCAGTGAAGCGGCGCTGTCCTTCACGCGGGAGGTGCTGGCCGACCGGGAGATCAATCTGGCCAAGGCAAAGGAGG
>JAFLST010000009.1:13464-71534 GCA_022510815.1 Christensenellaceae bacterium
AGCATTGACGTTCACGCGGGAGGTGCTGGCCGACCGGGAGATCAATCTGGCCAAGACAAAGGAGAGCCTCGAGGTCAGCGAAGCGGCATTGACGTTCACGCGAGAGGTGCTGGCAGATCGGGAGATCAATCTGGCCAAGGCAAAGGAGAGCATCGAGGTCAGCGAAGCAGCGCTGTCCTTCACGCGGGAAGTGCTGGCAGATCGGGAGATCAATCTGGCCAAGGCGAAGGAGAACCTCGAGGTCAGCGAAGCAGCGTTGACGTTTACGCGGGAGGTGCTGGCGGACCGGGAAAATGAGCTGGCAAGGACGCAAAGTCAATTGGAGTCCGCGATTCGCCGGAAGATCAAGCTGGAGGATCTGTCCGCCAAGCAGAGGGCCGAGAATCAGGCGCTTCAGGAAAAACTGGCTGCCTGCATTCAGGAGCGCGACCGGCTGATCAATGATGTGAACGCCCTGTATGCGTCGAGTTCGTGGAAGATCACCAAGCCGATAAGGGCTCTCAAGGGCGCTTTTTCACGCCGAAATAGGAGGTAAACCATGAAAAAGGTTGTCGTGGTGGGGGCGAACGGTTATATCGGCGCTCATGCCACCGCTGAATTGCTGAGGCATCCGGACGCGTTTGCCGTTGTCGCGGCGGATTTGAGCGCTCAGAATCTGCCTGCCGGTGTGGATTTCGTTTCGATCGACATCAATCGCGACGCGGAGCGCCCTGATCTGTACGAGATGCTCAGGGAGCCGGATATCTGCCTCTACTTCGCGTGGCGCAACGGCTTTGAGCACAATGCCATGAGCCATATTCAGGATTTCCCCAATCATTTTATGTTCATGAAAAATCTGGCTGATCACGGCGTGCGGCACTTCGCGGTGACCGGCTCCTTCCGGGAATACGGTTCCGTCAACGGCATGGCGGACGAGCATGCGCCGGTAACGCCGGGGAATTACTATATGCTCTCCAAGTCCATGCTGAAGTCGGCGCTGGAGATATGCTTTAAGGATCGCGGTATCTGCCTGCAATGGCTGCGGCCCTTTACTGTGTACGGCGACGATGAAAGAAACCGCTCGATATTCAGCAGGATCATTCAGTGGGAGAAGGAGGGGAAAGCGACCTTCCCCTTCACGGACGGCAGCGAGCAGTATGACTACATCTCCGTCTCGGAGCTGGGTCGGCAGGTTGCCGCCATTATTGATCAGACGGAGATCAGCGGCGTCATCGACTGCTGTTCAGGCAGGCCGGAGAGGCTGGGCGACCGGGTGGAGGCCTTCCTGGTCGAGCGAGGCTTCCGGATCAGGCCGGAATACGGCGCGTTCCCGAGACGGGGCTATGATTCGCCCGTGATTTATGGCAACGCGGAGAAGATTCGCGCCATCATGCAAAAGAGTCGTTTTTTTGGAGGCGAAACCCATGAATAGGCTTGCGGCTTATGTGTTCTGGGAGAAGGACGGCATCGTCCGGGAGTATGTCGTCAGATATATCAAAGGGCTGACAGAGGTTGCGTCCAAGGTCTACGTCGTCGCCAACGGAGAAATCCAGCCCGAGGGCAAGCGGCGGCTGGAGGAGGAATGCGGCGCCGTGGTGCTGCAGCGCCCGAATGTAGGCGTTGACTTCTGGGCCTATAAGACAGCGCTGGATCAGGAAGGGGACGCGATCTCCGATTACGATGAGATCATCCTCTGCAACTGCTCCTGCTACGGCCCGGTTTATCCCTTCTCCGAGATGTTCGATGAAATGGCTGGGCGGCAGGTGGACTTCTGGGGCATCACCGAGTGGCCGACTGACGCGGACGGATTCAAGGGCACATGGATTCTGTCCTATTTCTTTGTGTTCCGGCCGCATCTGTTCCTGTCGCCGGAATGGGCATGGTATTGGAAAAACCTGTCTGAGGTGCATTCTCGGGAGGAGTGCATTGAAAAGCACGAAACCCAGTTCACCGCATACTTTGCCGACAAGGGCTTTACCTATGACGTTTACTGCCCGAATCTGCCCGGCTATCTGGATATGACCATCGAGGCGCCGGACGAGCTGGTCGTGGAGCAGCGCTGTCCGCTCATCAAGCGAAAGGCTTTCTGCACGGACTACGACCGCTTCCTGTCCTATCATCGCGGCACTGCTTCCCGCCGCGTGTTCGACTATATCCGGGATCATCATCTATACGATACCGATATCATCGTGGACGATATGCTGGCTACGCAGCACGGCGCTTATCTCAAGGACTGCCTGCAGCTCGATTACGTCCTGTCCACGCGGCACGGGGAGCCGCTGGCAAGACAGCCCCGGGTCGCCGCGCTGTGCTATCTCACGCAGGAAGAATTGCTGGACGAGAGCTTCCGATATCTGCTGTCCATGCCGGCCTACGCCGATCTTTACATCGTCACAGATTCTGATGAACTGGCCGGTGTGATCCGGGAGAAGGCCGTCTCCTATCGCTTTGCCAGCTGCCGCGTCTCTGTGATGACGCCCGTGGGCGGCGCGGTCGAGGCGCTGCTCCTGACGGCCAGAGAGAGCCTGACGGACTATGACTATGTCTGCGCCATTCATGACGGACAGCTGCCTGATCCGCCGGTGGGGCACATCAGCGAGGAAATCCGCCGCTTCAGCACGGAAGCGCTGCTGGCCTCCTCTGTCTATGCCGCGAACATTCTGGCTGTGTTTGAAAACAATCCGCGTCTGGGCGTGCTGATCCCCATGAACGCGCTGCATTCGACTTATCGCGCACGCTATGGGCAGGAATGGGGCCTGAACTATGACGGCACCGTGAAGCTGCTTGAGCGCGCGGGCGTGTCCGTCCCGATCAGTCCTGCCGTGCCGCCGCTGTCCCCGATGGAAGCGATGTTCTGGTTCCGGCCTGCCTGCCTTGACCGTCTGCTGAAGCTGGAGCTTTCGGATGCTGATTTCAAGGCCGGCAATCCCGACGGTTCGCTGTATCACAACATTCTGCGCGCGATTCCGTTCTTTGCGCAGGACGCCGGTTTCCTGACAGGGCAGGTCATATCGGTGGAGGGCGCAGAGAATCACATCATCAACCTTGCCTACCTGCTGGGGAAGGCGAACGCCGCGCTGCTCAGCGGTTCCAACAGGGTGTATGTGCCCATGGAGGTCAATATCGGCTTGAAGCGCTCCCTGAAGGAATATCTGAAGAAGCATCTTCCCGCCCGAGCGGTCAGTGTCCTGCGCAGGATGTATCACTGGCTGCCCGGAAGGTAAGCCGAAATTCTTCTAACGATAATCAATGCTGGAGGTAGCGGCTATGAGTAGCTGTAAGCGGCTGGGCGTTTTTGTTGCCTTTGATTCGGAGGGCGTCATCGACGATTATATTCCCTATTTGCTCAACGACCTGAAGCAGAACGTCGAGCGGCTGATCGTGGTGGTCAACGGCCAGCTGACGCCCGAGGGACGCAGGACGCTGGAGAGCATCACCGGCGACCTGATCGCCCGCGAGAACGCAGGGTTCGATTTTGGCGCGTGGAGGCATGCGCTGCTGGAATACCTGAGCTGGGAAGAGGTCATGCAGTATGACGAGCTTGTGCTGCTGAACGATTCCTGCTTCGGGCCGCTGTATCCGTTCCGCACCATCTTTGCCCAGATGGAGGAGAAGGGCGACGCGGACTTCTGGGGCTTGGTGGCGCATGGAGAGGTCAGGACCATGAATCCGTTCGGCATGTGCCCCTACGGCTACCTGCCCGAGCACATTCAGTCGTCCTTTATCGTTGTCCGCAGCCGGATGCTGCACAGCGTGGCCTTTGAGACCTACTGGAAAGAACTGCCCTTCGTGCAGAATTATCAGGAGGCGGTCGCGAAGATCGAGTGCGTGTTCACAAAGCACTTTGAGGAGCAGGGCTTCCGCTGGGACGTTCTGGTGAATACCGCGGACATGGACGGCTCTTCGCCCACGGCTCACGCATTCTTTTCTCCCGGTCAGCTCCTGCTCCGGGGCATGCCCATGCTCAAGGTCAAGGCCTTTGCGCAAAGCCTGAACGATCTGCTGAACGTCCATATGGTCGATGATCTCGCCGAGGGCATGCAGTATCTCCGGCAGCATACGCAGTATGACGAGCGGCTGATCTTCCAGCATATCCTGCGCAAATACAACATTGCCGACATCCACGATACCCTTCACTTGGACTATGTCGTCTCCGACCGCTCGGCTGAGAAGGTCGCCTCGCCCAAGCGTAAGGTGCTGGTACTGCTGCACCTGTATTATATGGATCTGCTGGAGAGCGAGCGGCGCTATATGGAGGCCATACCGGAGGAGGCGGACGTGCTTGTCACGACCATGTCCGAGGAGCAGAAGCAAGCCATCGAGGCGGCCTATGGCAAGACCTTCGGTTCGCGGCTGCGGGTCATCATCATGACGAACCGCGGCAGGGAAGCCGCTTCGCTGCTGGTGGCCGCGAGGCCGTACATTATGGACTATGAGTACGTCTGCTTCTGTCAGGACAAGAAATCCTCGCAGGTCATGTACGGCACGGGCGCTTCGTTCAGCCGGCTGGGCTGGGAGAACATGCTTTGCAGCAGGGCGTATATCGAGAACATCCTGAACACCTTTGAGCGCGAGCCTCATCTCGGCCTTTTGGTTCCGCCGCGCTTCTTTGGCGGACTGTTCCTGTACAATCTGCCCACGAATCTCTGGACCATCTGCTTTGACCGCACGGTTGAAGTCGCAAAGATGCTGGGCCTGCATGTGGATATCCGCCCGGACAAGGGCATCATCTGCACGAACTCCATGTTCTGGGCCCGCACCAAGGCGCTGGAACCGCTGCTGCGGCATGAGTGGACATACGATGACTTTGAAGGAGAGCCGACGCCGATTGACGGCGCGCTGCGTCATGTCATCGAGCGCATTCTGCAGTTTGTCGCGCAGGACGCCGGGTATTATACCGGCATTGTCATGACCCCGGAATACGCCTCAATCCAGACAAACGCGTATTTCTATCTGGTATGCCGGGAGATGCGCAGGAGCAGTCAGCTTCAGGCTGAGCTGAACACGCTCGCGCAGGGAAAAAGCAAAAGCTGGCGCTCCTCTCCCAGGCTGAACTGGCTGCGCGTGATTTATCACAAGGTGCGCGGACGCTGAGCGTGAGCCTGTTCGCCCAACATAAGGAGGCTGTGGAATCATGAAAAAGGTCGTTCGTCAATGGGGACTGCCAGCCCTCACCAGCATACTGGTATCCATCTTTCCGGTTTGGTTCCTGTTCTGTCAGAACGCGGATGAGGTGGATATCGTCGAAATGCTGCCTGTGCTTTTCCGTTATGCGGGCGTGGGCATAGTGATTTTTCTGATCTTTGCCCTGCTGGTCAAGCGCACGGGTAAGTCGGCGATCTTCACGGCCGTTCTGATGCTCATTTTGACGAACTTCGTTTTATTGGAAAACGGCATGAAGCTTCTTGTCCCCCAGCTGAAATACTGGCATACGCTGCCCATCCTGTTGTTTATAGCCGGTCATCTGATATGGTTTATCTGGCGGCGTATGCCCGACGATCTGGCCCAAACCGTCGCATCGGTGCTGTCGCTGGTATTCGGCGCGCTGATCCTGATGAATCTGGCTACAAGCGCCCCGCAGATAATCAACCGCATTCAGGCGAAGCAGCAGCAAAGCGAGCTGGCGGCTGTGCCGCAGCAGGCGCAGCAGGCCGTCTCCGGCAAACCCAACATCTATCTCTTCGTTTTTGACGAATATGCGAATTTCAGGCAGATGGAAGACGGGTATAACTATGATAATGCAATGTTGAAAGATTTCCTAACTGAAAACAATTTTACAATATCATATACTTCGCATAACGACAGCATATCAACCGTAACTGTTTTAACTAATCTTGCCAATTTAGATTATGTTGTGAACAACAGCACTTCCGCCAGTGATATGGAAACCCTGCGGAAGTCCGGCGCGTTGTTCTCCCTCATGCGGGAAAACGGATATCGCGTTCAAGTGATGGAGGTAGAAAACTTTTTTGGACAGGAATCGCCTGTCCGCGGCAAGGCCTCCAGCAGCGCTGTGACAGCCGGAGGAGAGAGCTTCCTCGATATTTGCATGGCAATGACTGCCCTTTATCCGTTCCATCGCAATAATCACGCGGAATCAATGACCGAGATCATGAATGTTGTGCAATATGTCAGCAATATGGATGCGCCCAGCGCGAGCACCTTTACGCTGACTTATCTCTGCTTCCCTCATGTGCCGTTTTTGGTGGATGAAAACGGAAACGCTGTTCCGACTGAGCAGAACCTGAATCTGAAAGAGGATAAATACTATTTAGGTCAATATATATATGCAACCAAGCTGATGATCCAAATGCTGGAGAACATTCTCGAAAAAGACCCGGATGCCGCCATTATGGTGTGTTCCGACCACGGTGTGCGGGCCACAACAGACCGCGATTTGTTCCTTGAAGGGAAATTTGCTTACGAATATGCCTCCAATCCTTTGGATGTAGTTTACTATCAGGGAAAGTTGCTTCCAGAAATAGAAGGACAATCTGGCGTCAATACATTGCGCATCCTCCTGAACGCTGTCTGGGGTACAGATTTTGCGTTGCTGGATGTCCCCGAAGATACTTCTGTATATAAGTGAGGTAGCGCCATGAAAAGAAAGTACATCTTGTATGCTTTTTGTCTCATTGTGTTCATTGGGTGGCTATTTGCCTCTAACCAGATTGTCATGTGGGCCAGCGGCGCCTTGCCAGCAGAAAAAGTGGCCTTTGATGAGATTCCAGCAAAAGACGTTATCCACTGTGCTATCGGTCAAATCTCTGCACATCATAATTTGGCGGAGACTGTTACAATATCGGGATTTGCCTTTGGCGACGGTGAGCAAGATGAAGCGTACAGGACCGTATCGCTTGTTTTCAAAGGCAAAACCGATGCTTATGAGATGCGCTTTGAAGACCCCAAGGATCCGCAGCAGTTCAACCTATTTGTCATCAGAAATGACGTGGCTCAGGCATTTCCGCAGCGAGGCCTTGAAAAGAGAAAGGTTGGCTTTATAGGCGATTTTTCAACGATATCCATGCGAGACGGCATTTATCGCGTTTATGTGTTTTGTCAGGAAAATGAAGAAAACTACGGTCTGGCAGCAACAGAAATCTGGGTGGAAAAAAAGGGTGATTCTTTTTCTGAGGTCGTTATGCTCTCAGATAAAGCAGAGCAACTGACTGTTACAGAGACTATCCCTGCAACTTGGCACATTGATACATTCAAGCGAGACGGAGATCGCATCAAGGTATCCGGATGGGCATTCGTTGATGGCCTGAGCTGCGATACACAAACAGTTTATCTGCAGATCACTGATTCGACTGGTGAGAGCGTAACATATAAAAGCGAGTATTATCTCAAGCCGTCTGTTTCAGATGTCTATCACGGCGATTATGACAGAAGTGGATTTCAAGCCGGTTTTCAGGCAGATGATCTGTCAGAAGGCGAATGTACCCTGCGGCTGCTGATCCAAAATGGTCAGGAGGTCTTTGGTACAAACAAATATCGTTTTTATAAATCCGAAAGCAATGTTGACAAAATCAATCTGGCTGATGACGATTGGCGTTCAGCCGAATTGACCCAATTGATCGAGATGACCAGCACTCAACCCATCGTTCAATGGATTGACGGGGCCAGCATCGTCGATGGCGCTCTTGTTCTCAACGGCTGGGCTTTCATGGAAAATCTGAGCAGTGACAGTCAACGGGTTTATCTGGAGTTTTCGGACAGTCATGGACAAGTGTTCCAGTACATCACCCGAGCAGAAGAACGGTCTGATGTGGCCGAGGCCTACGGCGACCTTTACTTAAACAGCGGTTTTCAGGCGCGCATTTTCGCATCGGATATCAGCAACGGGGAATGGGTCTTAAGGGTGCTGGTCGCCAATGATGAAGATGTGATGCGGTCCGTCGACTATCAGCTTGTCCGGGATGGCGATTCCGTCGAGGTTTTCCCGCTGTAAGCCTTGACAGAGGCGACTGTTCTCGAGCGTGGTTTCGTGCACGCCAGCTTGTCAACAAAAGCGAGGGAGCAACCCATCCGGCATCGTCCAAGGGTTTTACAGTCAAAAGCGATGGCTTTGTGTCATCGCTTTTTTCTTCGGGCAACCGCCGTATTGATTTGCCGCAGCCTTCTGGGAGCGTCAGGGGAATGGTGCGGCAAAATCCGTTTTTATGTCAAAAACAGAGAAAATACGAATAATGATTTATGAAGAACCTTGTTTTGTCCGATTTTTTACAGGAAATAGGGCTTTTATTTGCGAAGTAAATCGTGTATAATAGATTCGGAACCGGAAGAAGGGAGATACTAACGTGGCGGATAACTTCAACACCACCAAGCTCCAGCCCATTCAGGACTCGAGCAATGAGGCGCAGAATATCCTGCTTTATGTTTATCAGGCACTGCAGGCAAAAGGATATGATCCCATCACGCAGATTGTCGGCTATATCATTTCCGGCGATCCGACCTATATCACCAGCCACAATCAGGCCCGCAGCATGATCTGCCGTCTGGAACGCGACGAGATCCTCGAGGAGCTGGTGAGCTTTTATCTTGCGGGTCATGCGCGGCGGTAAGCCGTCCGTCTGAAACAAGGCATGAAGGGCAGACGTTCCCGGAAAGGAACGCTTGCCTTTTGCTTTTTTTGGGACGGTTGACGGTGTTCAATTATCTGTCAGAAGCGGCGCCTTTTGGCTGGATGCTGCTCTTCCTGTATCTGGCGGCCTTTGCGGAGACCCTGCTGCGCGGCGGCCCGGCGAGGGCAATGGCTGACAGAAATTGAATAAAAGTTGAGTTGAATCCTCCTTGCAGGAAAGTTGGACATCCGGGCAGAAAGAATTCCTGCAAGGAGGATTTCCTATGAAGCTGAATGAACGCGTGCGCGCCCTGCGCCGGGAGCGTGGGATGACACAGGAGCAGCTTGCCGAGGCGATGGGCGTTTCTGCGGCGGCGGTGTCGAAGTGGGAGAGCGGTCAGAGCGTGCCGGACATGACCGTGCTGATCGAGCTGGCGGACTATTTCGAGGTGTCGCTGGACGCGCTGGTGGGCTATGAGGCTCATTCCCACCGACGGAAGGATATGGTGGCGCGCGTTCGGCTGCTGGGCGTCCAGCGGTCGGATGAGGTCATTGCGGAGGTGCGGGAAGCCCTGCGCCGCTACCCGAATCACTTTGACGTGGTGTGGACGTGCGCCAAGGCTCTCGGCTTCCGGGGCATGGAAAGGGATGATGAAAGCACCCTGCGGGAGGCCCTGTCCCTGATGGACCGGGCCATGACGCTGCTGCCCCAGAACACCGATCCGTCCATTCGACGGGACAGCATCCTGACCGCGAAGGGGATGTATTGGTCGGCGCTGGGCGACCATGCCCGGGCCATTGCCTACTATGAGGAGGGCAACGCGAACGGCGTCAATGATGTCGCGATCGGCAATTGCCACGCGGCGATGCAGCAGTATGAGGAGGCGCTGATCCCGCTCTCCCGGGGCATGGCGACTCACCTGTCCCAGCTGTATAACGCGATGTATGGCCTGCTGATGGCTCGGGCCAACATGGGCTGCGAGGAGGAAGCCGCTGAAATGGCGCGGTGGTGCGCGGGGATGTTGGCGGGGCTTGAGGCGTCGTCGGGCAGCTATCTCTGGAAGATGCGCGCTGCGATGCTGACCTGCGCGGCGGTGATGTCCAGCGCGCAGGGGAAGGAGCAGGAGGCCCGCGCTGAGCTGGAAGAGGCTGTGCGGTATGCGCGGCAGTTCGACGAAGCCCCGGAGGTCACCACCAGAGGCCTCCGCTACTATTACGGGGAGGAGCGCGGCTTTTCCGACGACATGGGGGAGCGGGCGATAGACGTGCTGGCGCAGGCGGTGCGGGGGAGCGGCGATGAGCGGCTGCTGCGCATGCTCCGGGAGCTGGCGTAGGCTTAACTGCCAGTTGAAAAGTTCGCGGAGGAATTCAACCGGCGCTGTCTGGTTTGCCGAGCGGGCGCATGCTATCATGAGGGCACATTCCTACAGGGAGGTGCCGCTTGATGGCTCAGACCGCCGTTGTTTCCTCCGGTGCGGCAGGAAAGTCCGCCCGTCGCGCGTTTACCCGGGAGTTCTACCGGGAAAACAAGCTGATGATGGCGCTGATTATGCTCATAAGCATCAGCGTAGCGTTCAGCAACCTGTGGCTGTCGTGGCTGATGCAGCAGCTGGTCGACGTGGCCATGGGGACGGATCTGGCCGCGCTCAAGAGGTATATCCCTGTTCTGGGAGCGATGGCGGCGGCCTTCCTGATCATTTTCGTCACCAGAACGCTGGCGAATCCGCGATTCCTGCGCAGGGCAGCCCGGCAGTACAAGGCGTATGCTTTTCGGCGCATCACGCAGAAGAATATCTCCTCCTTCGCGGCGGAGAGCAGCGCCCGCTACATTTCGGCCCTGACCAATGACATTGCGTCGATCGAAACGAATTGGCTGAGCGCGATCTTTACCGCCGTGCAGATGACGCTGATGGCGGTTGGCTCGCTGGCGCTCATGATCTGGTATTCGCCCATTCTGACAGCATGGGTCGTGGGGCTGATGCTGCTGCCGCTTGTCATTTCCATCCTGACGGGCAATCTGGCGGCGGAGGCGGAAAAGCAGGTGTCGGAGACCAACGAGAGCTTCGTCGCGATGGTGAAGGATATGCTGACGGGCTTTTCGGTGATCAAGAGCTTCCGGGCGGAGGAGCAGGCCATCGGGCTGTTCAGCAGCCGCAATGCGCGCTTGGAGGACAGCAAGTGCCGCCGCAGGACGCTTCAGGGCGTCATTGATTCCTTGGCGCAGACGGGAGGGCTGATCGCGCAGTTTGGCGTGTTCGGCATCGGCGCATGGTTGGCTGTCACGGGGCGCGGCGTTACGCCCGGCGTCATCGTGGCCTTTGTGCAGATGATGAATTTTCTGCTCATGCCGGTTGGCGAGCTGCCGGGGCTGCTGGCGGGTTATCGCTCCTCGATGGCGCTGGTGGATAAGCTGGCGGAGGCTGTGGATGAGAATACCCGCCGGGAGGGCAGGCGGATTGACAGCGTCCTCGGCGACGCGATCCGGCTGGAGGAGGTCTCCTTTGGCTATGAGCCGGATAAGCCCGTGCTGCGGGAGGTCACCTGCGCTTTTGAGGCGGGCAAAAGCTATGCGGTTGTGGGCGGTTCCGGCAGCGGCAAGTCAACGCTGCTGAGCCTGCTCATGGGCGGCTATGACGGCTATGAGGGCTCCATGACCATCGACGGCGATGAGGTGCGGGACGTCGCCTCCGATTCGCTCTATGAGATGATGTCCATCGTGCAGCAGAACGTCTTTGTCTTTGACGACACCATCCGCGCGAACATCGCCATGTTCCGTGACTTTCCGGAGGAGGCGGTTCGTTCGGCCATCAAGCACAGCGGCCTTGACGCGGTGGTGCGGGAGAAGGGACTCGACTTCCGGTGCGGCGAGAACGGCAGCGGTCTCTCCGGCGGAGAGCGGCAGCGGGTGTCCATCGCCCGGAGCCTTCTGCGCCGGTCGCCGGTGATGCTCATCGACGAGGCCACCGCCGCGCTGGACAACGAGACTGCCCGGGATATCACGCAGGCCATCCTCGACCTGCAGGGCGTGACGCGCATCATGGTCACCCACCGGCTGGAGGCCTCGCTGCTGCGGCAGTATGACGGCATTCTGGTGCTGCGCGGCGGTACGGTCTGTGAATCCGGCACCTTCGACGGGCTGATGGAGCAGGGCGGCTATTTCCGCAGCCTGTATCTCGTCTCGCAGGACGCGGAGGCATAAGAAAAGCGCTCTCGATAGGAGAGCGCTTTTTTCATTCGGGCTTCATTTCCGTGAAGGACTCGTAATGATCCTCCGTGTAGAAGTAGAGGCCGTCGGTGCTGTAGACCAGCCGGCAGGCGTTGCGGGGGCCCTCGGTGTAGTAGCAGTCGGCCTCGTGGTACTGCCTGCCGCTCTCGGCGGGAAGCAGGCCCTCGTAATTGCCGAAGCGGTCGCCGCCGATGGACTTGCCCGGGGCTACGTCGCTGACGTAGTTTTTTGAGCTGTCCCAGCCGAGCGCCTGCGCCTCCGCCTTGGTGATGAAGTTGTCCGGCAGCTTGCCGTCATGGGTGGCAAGGTAGTGGACGATGGCCTGCGGTTCAGTGATGACGGTCATCTGCCCGGTGCCGGAGGCGGTGGGCGCTTCCTGCTCCGTGCCGGGAATCAGACCCAGCTGCTGGCCCAGAAGCAGCAGAACGGCGGCGGCGACCACCACAAGGGAGGACAGCAGGGACTTCTTCGGGGCTTTCTTGGTCTGGCTCATTTGTGATACCTCTCTCCTGACTGTATTTTCATGGCGCGGTAGAGCTGTTCGAGCAGCATTACCCGCGCGAGCTGATGCGGGAAGGTCATGGCGCTCATGGAAAGCTGCTCGTCCGCGCGGTCAATGCAGGACTGCGACAGGCCCAGCGAGCCGCCGATCAGGAACACCACGTCGGACTTGCCGCGGGTGGCCAGCTCCGACAGATGCCGGGCCAGACCGGGGGAATCCCACTGCTTGCCGGGGATGGTCAGCGCGATGACGTAATCGGAGGGTTTGATCTTCGCCAGTATCGCTTCGCCCTCGCGCTCCTTGATCTGCTCCTGTATCGCCGGGGATGCGTTCGCCGGCTCCGGCAGGTCGGGCAGCTCGATCTCGGTGAACTTCCCGTAGCGGGACAGGCGCTTCAGATACTCGTCGGCCATCTGACGGTAGGGCTTTTCCTTCAGCCTGCCCACGGCGATGACGGTGTGGCTCATCGCGTTTCCTCCGGAATGTCCATGGCGTAGCGGCGCTCGTCCATTGGGTCAAAGGCCACATCGACCGTGTCGCCCACCGCCACGGCAGGCTTCCAGACCATATGGCTCCTGACGGTCATCTCCTCGCGGGTGGAGGGATGGGTGCAGGAAGCGATAATGTTCCACGGGTTGCGGTGATTCACCTGCACGGAGCGGTTCAGCTTCAGCTCGGTGATGACGGCGGTGGTCCGCAGACCGTATTGCAGCAGCTCCTCGCGGCGGCGCGCCCCGCGGCCCATCACGATCCAGACGGTGAAGCCCACGGTCAGCAGAAGGAGCGCCATCGCGCCGAAGATGCCGCCCATCAGCACGAGAAAGTAATCCATGGCATGGGTGGGGTTCTCCGGGTCGGCCATGAGGCGGTAAGGGGAGCCCACGGCCCAGTGAATCGACGAGGAGACGCTCATCTGGGTCTCATAGGTCTCGCCGTTCAGCTCATAGGCGATCACGGGCGTGTCACCCTGCCAATCGGCGATGGCGCCCTCCACAGGCACCATGCTCGCGGTCTGCTGGTGGAAGACGCCCAGCATCACCGCGGAGGTAATCAGGAATGTCGCGCCAACAAGGGAGAAGATCAGCAGAAGAATGCGGCGCATGGTCATGCTCCTTTCAGGTCAGTCGAGGTCGAAGATGCCGCCGTCCAGCGCGCTTCGGGCAGCAAGGATGTATTTGCTCGTGTCCAGCGGGTCGACGCTGCGGCGCTTGGCGGTTGCGCCCAGTTCGAGGGGGCATTCCCGGTAGCCGTGCAGCCGGACGGACATCGCTCCGCGGCCTCCCGTGAGCGAAGCCAGCGCCGATGAGTAGTCCATGCTGGTCGCTACGGGCACCAGCGCCGTGAGCAGCGTCCGCTCGCCCTCCGCCAGCGTGGAGAGCACTTCGCCCCGCATGGTCGCCACATCGCTCATCACCCGGCCTACGCACTCCGGCGGCAGCAGCAGGCGCATGTGCAGGATCGGCTCCAGAAGCGTGCTTCCGCCCCGGCGCAGGCCGTCCTGAATGGCCCACGGCGTGGCGACGATAAAGTCCAGCGGATGCGTGTGGATCAGGTGATGCTCGCCGTCGATGAGCGTGATGTTCACGTCCGTCACCTGCCAGCCGAGCCGCCCCTGATGCAGCGCCAGCGGCAGCGCCTGCTCCACCTGATGCTGATACCGGGCCATGATGTCCCGCACGGGCACCACGGAGCGGAAGGTCACGCCGCTGCCGCGCTCGGCGGGCTCGATGAGGAACTTGAGCACCGCCCAGCAGGGCTTGGGCATGGTGTAGGCGCAGAAGCCCTCGGCAGGCTGCGCGATGGTCTCGCGGTAGATGACGGCGGGCCTCGAGAAGTTAGCGGACAGGTCGAAGCGGGTGCGCAGCTCCTCAAGAAGAATCTCAAGCTGGATCGCGCCCATAACCTGCAGGTTCAGCTCGCCGGTCTCCCGGGAATAGCGCACATGCAGCAGGGGGTCCTCGCTGGCCAGCGTTTCACAGGCGAGGCGCAGGGCCTGCATGTCCTCGGGTTTGTCAGGGACGGCCTGCACGGTCAAAAGCGGCGTGCGCAGGTGCCCCGGCTCGACACGCCTCGGCAACAGGGCCGCGTCGCCCAGCACATGCCCGATGCCCACGTCGCCAAGGCCGTACACGATGCCGATCTCTCCGGCGGAGAGCTGCCCCGCGTCGCCGCCGTCCACCGCGCGGATCTGCGTGATCTTGCGCTGCACACGCCGCTCTTCGCCCGTCATGGGGTCAATGCCGCCGGGCAGCTCGACGGCCTCCCGGTTGCCGATATGTCCGCCATAGAGCCGCACCCACACGCCCCGGCCCAAGAGCCGATCCTGCTGCGACGCGAACACCACGCCGCACAGGCCTGATTCGTTTTCCTCCGGCGCGGGCAGGAAAGTCACCATCGCGTCCAGCAGCGGCTCGATGCCCTGATCCTTGAGCGCGGAGCCCGTCAGCACAGGGTACGCGCGGCCTTGCCGGGCCATGTCGGTCATGCGGGAAAGCAGAAATTCGTGATTAAAGGTCGCGCCGGACAGGTATCGCTCCAGCAGCCCGTCGTCCGCGCCGCAGATCAGCTCGGCCAGCGCGTCATCATCGGTCAGCAGCGCCGCGTCGGGAGACAGCAGACGGCGAACCTGCGCCATCGTGCGGGCGACGTCCGCGCCCTCCCGGTCCAGCTTGTTGAGGAAGAGCACCACCGGAAGCCCCTGCTCCCGCAGCGCCTCGAAGAGCGTCTCCGTCTGCGGCTGTACGCCCTCCGCCGCGCAGATCACCAGCACCGCGCCGTCCAGCGCCCACAGCGAGCGCTCCACCTCGGCGGAGAAGTCCACATGACCGGGGGTGTCGATGAGGTTGACCGCCGTGCCGTGCCAATTCAGCCGCACGCACTTGGCCTTGACCGAGATGCCCCGGCGCTGCTCCACGGGCAGGCTGTCCGTGTGGGCTGTGCCCGCGTCGACGCTGCCCACCTGCCGGATGGCTCCCGCGTGCGCCAGCAGCTGTTCCGACAGCGTGGTCTTGCCCGCGTCGACGTGGGCGAAAATGCCGATATTGCGCAGGCTCCCGGCCATGGTCATCCCTCCCCTATGCGCTCAGTATAGCACGTCATATCGTCACTTTCAACAAAATCACCCGTGATTTTTCGCTTAATTATCAATTGAAATTACTCGGGAGATATGAGAAGATGGTTCCACCCCGGCCGGGTAAATTCAGAAAACAAGGAGGAACCCGAGATGACAGAGAGCCAACGCTTTCAGCAGCAGCTCATTGACCTTGGCCTGAAACCCGGCGACACGGTGCTGGTTCACGCGTCCATGAAGGCGCTGAACACGGCGCGCACCCCAGAGGAGATCATCGAGGATATCCAGCAGGTGCTGGGCGGGGAGGGCACGCTGCTCTTTCCCGCACTGACCTATGAAAGTGTAAACAGCGATCAGCCGGTCTTTAACAGCGAGACGGCGGAGCCCTGCGTGGGGCTGCTTCCGAGCACCTTCCGGAAGATGCCGGGCGTGGAACGCAGCGTGCATCCGACCCACTCCGTCTGCGCCCGGGGCAGGCTGGCCCACACGCTGACCGTTGGGCATGCGATGGATGACACGGCGGTGGGGCCGCATTCGCCGTTCATGCTCCTGCCGGTCTACGGCGGCAAGCTGCTGTTCATCGGCGATGTGCTGCACGCCTGCACCATGATGCATGGGGTGGAGGATATCGTGCAGCCGCCCTACATCCGGCGGGTGAAGACCCGGTTCACGGTCAACGGGCAGGAGCGCGAGTACATCGCGAACGACGACTACGGCTGGGGCGCGGAGTTCCAGCGCATCGGCGACCTGCTGGAGGAGCCGGATATCCGCCGGGGCACGCTGGGCGAAGGCCCGGCTACGCTGATTGACGCGCGGGCGTTGCTGGCGGCGGCGCTGATGCGCATGAGGGCGGAACCCTACGCCTTTGTGACGGACATTTCCAGATGGATATAATGGTATGAAAAAAGCGGCGGGAGATGATGCGTCTCCCGCCGTTTCGCGTCTTCAGGTCAAGTCGAGCCTCATGACAACCTCGCCGTTCGAGATCTCCCCGGTGGGACGGAAGCCCAGCTTGGTATAGACATGCTCCGCGATGGTATTTCCCGGCAGATAATCGAGCGCCACGCAGTCGTACTTGCCAGCGGCCCGCGCCAGCTCAATGATCTGCCGGATCGCCTCCGTGCCGTAGCCCTTGCCCTGATGCTCCGGCGGGAACATGATCCGCCACAGGTACAGGCACCGCTCATCCAGATCCTCGTCCAGCATCATGAAGCCCACCGGCTCGTCGTCATTGTAGATGGCGAAGGGATAGACGTCGCCATTGTCCCGGTAGAGCCATGCCTGCGCGAGGGAATAGGCGTTGTTTGATACATAATGTTCGCCATCCGGGCGCTTCATGGCGATGATGGCACCGAAATTGTCCTCCGTGATGGCCTTGAAGTGCACCATGCTGTTCACTCCTGCGCTGGTATCGAAAAGCGGCAGGGCAGACCCTGCCGCTCGATGATCACTTTTTCAGATTTCCGCGGATCGTCGCGTCGGGCTTCGCGGCCTGCTTCATGAACGCCGAGGGCGAGATGCCGACGATGTTCTTGAACTGCTTGGAGAAGTGGTACGGGTCCTGCATGCCGACCTCGATGCCCGCCTGCCGCACGGTGTAGCCCTGCTCCCGGAGCAGCTCCTTGGCACGCTCCATCTTGCAGTGCAGCACATAGCTCAGCGGCGGCATGCCCACCTCGCTGACGAAGCGCTTGCGGAAGGTCTCCATGGGCATGCGGGAGATGGCGGCCATCTCCGCGAGGGAGAAGTTGTCGCGATACTGGTTGGCCCGCAGCGTGTCGACCACCTTGGCGATCTCGTGGGAGAGCATCGCGTCCATGGCGACCGGCTGTCCCCAGTGGCTGGCCAGCATGCCGTACATCAGGTGCTGGAGCTGATAGGTCGCGTCGCTGGTGCCGGTGTGGCGCACCATCACCTGCACGATCTGCTTGGCGAGGTACATCTGGCTGGGCAGCGCGCCCTGCTTGAGCGGCATGTGAAGCAGCGCGCCCATCTTGCGCACCACCATCGGAGCCAGCTCGCCCTCCAGCGCGATCCACAGGCAGCGGGCCTGCTTGGGCACGTCGATGGAGCACTCCCTGTCGCCTGCGGGCAGGAAGCAGGTTTCCTGCTCCTGAAGGGACAGCGTCGTGCCCTGCCAGTGCAGCGAGACCTCGCCGTCCTCGACGGCCAGCCACACCCACTGGTCATGGGAGCGAAGGGCGTAATGTCCGGATTCCAGCATGGCGCTGCCCGCCGCGTGGATCCATGCGCCGCTGGCCCGGGTCAGACTGCCGGGCTTGTGCCAGCCTTCGACCACAAGGGTGTCCGCGGCGGCTTCGACGGATGCGAACAGGTAGGATTCCATGGGCACTCCCTCCCCGAAAAGGGCCTTTTCAGCAATGACGGCCCGGCGGCATTCACGCGCAGCACACAGGCCACTTTATCCATTATGGAAAGTATACCGCCCAATGTCAACAATGTCAAGCCGTTTATGGCGTTTTCGGGAAATTTCGACGGTCATTCCAGCCGCCCGGCCGCGGCGGTGAGCTGGTCGCAGACCCGCCGGAGGAACTCGCGGTTGGTGGGCTTGCCCCGCTCCGGGTCAACGGACTGCCCGAAGAACCGCTCCAGCGCTTCCAGACGGCCCCGGCTCCATGCGGACTCCACGCACAGGCGCAGGCTCCGTTCCACCGCCGCGGGGGTCATGCCGTGCCGCCGGGCCGAGAGGGGGTACAGCCGCGACCTTAAATCCGTGAGCAGCGCCGGGTGCAGCGCTGCCATCGCCGCCATATCCGGCAGGAACCGCCATGCGCCCAGCCCTGAAGGCACCGACAGCGCCCGCAGCAGCCCCCGGGCCAGACAGGTCATCCCCGGCAGGTGCGCCATCGCCGCCCGGGGCAGCAGGCCCGCCATCTCCCGGCATATGAGCCAATCGGGCAGGGAAGGCAACTCCTCCGGCGAGAGACAGCCGTCCAGCAGGGGATGGGACAGGCCGCTCCCTAACAGGTAGGGCGGCGACGCCATGGGCCGGCGGGACATCCGCGAGAGCAGCTCCTCCGACGCGCGGCAGGGGCACAGGATCAGGATATCCGCCCGGCGCGACTGCTCATAGGCGGTGACGGTATCGCCGCTGGGAACGCAGCGCCAGTCGTCGCCTAAATTTTCCACATTTAGCACAAAGCGCTCCCGCTGGGCCGGGCTTGCCGAAAGGACAACACAGTTCAAAATCAAACGCCTCCGTCGCGGGGAAATTCCCCAAAACCGCTGACAAATCCTGCCGCGAAAAAGGGGAGCCTTTGGCGAATCGCGCCACAAACGGAGGTTTTTCCCAGCATCCGCCCGCTGCCTGTCCGCCACAATACGACGGAGAGGAGAGATTCGGTCATGAAGCGCAAGCCGTCGAACGTAAGGAAATCCATCGGCGTGGTGCTGTCGATGCTGGTGATGCTGTCCTATTTCTCGCCCATGCAGCAGACGCTCCGGACGCTGCCGAGCCGTCTGACCCTCACGCAGGGGCAGACCCGAACCATCGCGCTGGGCGGCATGACGATCACGCCTAAGGAGGGGAGCGCATCGGTGTCCGCCTCGGGGGACGAGACCCTGCGCGATGTGGGCGCGGTCGATCTGGCCAGCGAGACCGTCGGCACCAGTGAGCTGCTGCTGTCGCTGATGGGCATTCCGATCAAGAAGGTCGAGGTGGAGGTCAGCGCGGAAAAGCGGCTGATTCCCGGCGGACAGGCCATCGGCGTGGCGATGCGTACCGACGGCGTGCTGGTGGTCGGTGTGGCGGACCTGCAGGACGCGGCGTCTCCCGCGCAGCTCTGCGGCATTAAGCCGGGCGACGTGATCCGGCGGGTGGGCGGCGAGGACGTCACCAGCGCCGAGCAGCTTTCCGCGCTGGTGGCGGCGTCGGAGGGCAAACCGCTGAATATCGAGTTCCTGCGGGAGGGCGCGGTCATGACCACCACCATGGTGCCCCAGCGGGATGCTTCAACGGGCACGGCCCGCATGGGCGCATGGGTGCGGGACAGCACCGCCGGCGTGGGCACGTTATCCTTCTATGATTCGGATACCGGCAAGTACGCCGCGCTGGGCCACGCGATCACCGACGGCGATACCGGGCAGGTGCTGACCGTGGGTGAAGGGCAGATTTTGAAGGCCAGCATCGTGGGCGTACAGAAGGGACAGAAGGGCGCGCCCGGCGAGCTCAAGGGCAGCTTCCTGCGGGAGGCGGAGGTCATCGGCGATATTGACCGCAACAGCATTCTGGGCATTTATGGCGAAATGGATGAGGCGGCGTCGAACTCCCTTTACCCGGACGGCTTGCCCATCGGCCTGCGCTCCGGCGTGCACACGGGCGCGGCGCAGATTCTCTCCTCGGTGGACGGCACGGGCATCCGCGCCTTCGACGTGGAGATCACCAAGGTCAACCAGCAGTCCTCGCCCGCGCCGAAGAGCATGGTCATTCAGGTCACCGATCCCGACCTGCTGGCGATCACCGGCGGCATCGTGCAGGGCATGAGCGGCAGCCCCATCATTCAGGATGGCCGGATCATCGGCGCGGTAACCCATGTCTTCGTCAGCGACCCGACGCAGGGCTACGGCCTGTACATCGACTGGATGCTGCAGGAAGCGGGGAAGTAAAATGCCCTGCAATAGAATAGGAAAAAGCGCCGTCCGGACGAAAGCCGAACGGCGCTTTCATTTACTTTTCGGCCCGCCGGTCAATGGTTCTGCCGCTGGGCCTGTAGCAGTAGGTCCATGTGCCGCTGCCCCGCACGATGGACGATGTGTCGATCAGCTCGCCGTTTTCGAGGACTTCGGCGTTCTCCGCATCCGGGAGAATGATCTGCGCGGTAGCGTTGAAGGGAATCTCAAAGGTCAGCTCGATTTGGCCGTCCCGGAGCTCCCAGCGGCTGGACAGCACGCCATGGGGCGTGTCGATGCTGGCGCTGGCGGAGGTCAGCAGGCTGTTGGGCATGGGACGCAGCACGCTGTGCTTGAAGCCGGGCGCGGCTTCCACCGGATTGATGCCCGCCACCCAGCGGTAGAGCCATTCGCAGACCGCGCCGAAAGCGTAGTGATTCAGGGAATTCATGCTCACCGGGCCGAAGCTGCCGTCGGGCCGGACGGAATTCCAGCGCTCCCAGACCGTTGTCGCGCCCATCTCAATCTCGTAGAGCCAGCTCGGGCAGCGAGTCTGCAGGAGCAGGGCGTAGGCGTATTCGTTCAGGCCGTTCTCCGACAGCGCCGGGCATAAGTAAGGCGTCCCGAGGAAGCCCGTGGTGAGCTGCAGGTGGTCGATGCGCAGGCGCTCCGCCAGATGCTCCGCGGTCACGGCCTGCTGGTCGGGGAGCAGAAGGTCGAAGAACAGCGCGATGGCCTGCGCCGTTTGGGTTTCCGACACGACCCGGCCGTTGGGCGAGACATATTCCCGCCGGAAGGCTTCCCGGACGCGACGGGTCAGCTCGCCATAGCGGGCCGCGTCGTCCGCCTTGCCGAGCACCCATGCCGCCCGGGCCACAATGTCAGCGGAGAGCGCGTAGAAGGCCGTCGCGATCAGGTCCGTGGGCGTGAGGCCGTACAGATTGTCCGGGTCCTTGGTGTCCTGTGCGAGCCAGTCGCCCAGATGGTAGCCGTAGTAGCGATCCACGCCCAGCGTGTCGGCCTTGCGCATGGTATCCACCCATGCCTTCATGGACGGATACTGCTTCTCCAGCAGGGCCTTGTCGCCGTAGTAGACGTACATCGTCCACGGGATGACCGTCGCCGCGTCGGACCAGCCGGTGATGGGCTGCTGCCAGACGCTTGTCTTGCGCAGGTAGTTGGGGATGGTGACCGCCACATAGCCGTCCTTCTCCTGCTCGACAGCCAGATCGTAGAGGTATTTGCGGTAGAAAGCCGCCGCGTTCATGTTCATGCTGGCGGTGCGGCAGAAGACCTGCGCGTCGCCCGTCCAGCCCATGCGCTCGTCCCGCTGCGGGCAGTCCGTCGGCACATCGACGAAGTTTGATTTTTGCCCCCAGAGGCTGTTGGAAAAGAGCTGGTTCACTCGCGGGTCGGAGCACTCGAAGCTGCCCGTCTGCCGCATGTCGGAGTAGATCGCCTCGGCGGTGAAGCAGGCGGGATTCAGCGGCTCCGGCCAGCCGGTCACTTTAACGTATCGGAAGCCGAAGAAGGTGAACTCGGGCCGGTATTCACGCCGCTGTCCGTCGGCGATATAGCGGATTTCCGCCAGCGCGGTGCGCATGTTGTCGCGGTAGAAGTTGCCGTGCTGGTCAAGGGCCTCGCCGAACTGGAACAGCAGCTCTCGTCCCTCGGGCGCGTCGGTCTCGAAGCGCAGCAGCCCGGCCATGTTCTGCCCGAAGTCCAGCACGCATTCACCGGCGGGGGTGTGAATCACTTTTTTGACAGGGAAGCGCTCGTGCAGCTTCACGGGCAGGCTCTTCCGGGCGGTCAGCAGCGACATGTCCATGCCCACGGGAACGGCGGGCTCCCAGCCCTCCGTGCTCGTCTCTGGCAGGCACCAGCCGTCCGCGTGCATGCGTGCGTCGTAGACCTCGCCGTCGTAGATCTCCGCGCGCAGGTAGGGGCTGTACGCCGCCCGCCAGCTTTCGTCCGTGCCGAAGACGACCTCGGTGCCGTCCTCATAGGTGACGTGAATCTCGCAGATCAGCGCCATCCTGTCGCCGAAGATGTTCCGGCGATTCCCCAGCCCGGGCCAGCCGAGACGGCCCTTGTAGTAGCCGTTGCCGAGCCGGCAGCCCATCGCGTTGGCTCCGTCGCGCAGCAGGGGCGTGATGTCGTAGGTCTGATACTGAAGCCAACTGTCATAGGCGTTGAAGTTGGGCGCGAGGTATTCGTCTCCGACCCGCTGGCCGTTCAAACACAGGGTATACAGGCCGACGCCGCAGGCATAGGCGCGGGCCGAGCGGACGGGCCTGTCCAGCGTGAAGTCGCCGCGAAGCTGAGGGAACTCCTTCGTCCAGCCGATCCATCGGGCGCTCCATGGTTCCTGATACTTTCCCGTCTCGAACCACGCTGCCTCCGACCAGTCGGAGGGCCTGTCCTCTTCGTCCCAGACGCACACGCGCCAGAAATAGCGCGTCCGGGGCGAAAGGGCCAGCTCCAGCCGATAGCCGATGCTTTCGTCGGACTGGGTCTTCTGTGTATCGAACAGGGGCGCGGAGAAATCGCCGCTGCCGGAGACCTGAATCCGATACGCCGTCTGCCGGCGGTTCCTCCCTGTGCCCTTGATCTTCCAGCAGAGGGTCGGACGGTCGAAATCAAATCCGATAGGGTTTTCCATATAGTCGCAGGTGAGCTGTTCAACGCGCATGGGCGGCACCTCCTGTTTCTCTACACCCATTATAAGGAAAGAAACGCCGCATTTCAATCACAAACAGGAAGATTTTCATTTGCTATTTCCATGGAAAGGTTATACAATAGGCGGTGAGGCCCCCGGGCCGGCAAGGAGGAAGCGATCATGAGAAAGCTGCCAGCGATTGCGCTGTGGGCTGCGGTTGTACTGGTCGTCGGCGTGAGCCTGTGGTTCGTGCCGGGGCGCGCGAACAACGCTTCGGAGCAGGCGGGTGAACCGCAGGAAATCTTGGAGACCACGATGGATGAGGAGGAACAGGCCATGAGCCGGAAGATTGACATTGAGGTAAACGGGCAGGTGCGCACCGCGACGATGAACGACAACCGCTCGGCGGAGGCGTTTCTGGAGCTGCTTGAACAGGGGCCGGTGACGGTCAGCATGCACGACTACGCCAACTTTGAGAAGGTCGGGCCGCTGGGCACGTCCCTGCCCCGGAGCGACGAGCCCATCACGACCACGCCCGGCGATATCATCCTGTATCTGGGAAATCAGATCACGATTTACTACGACGTGAATAGCTGGGATTTCACGCTGCTGGGGCACATCGATGACGCGACGGGCGAGAACATGCGCGAATTCCTCGGCAGCGGCGATCCGACGGTGATCTTCTCCCTGCACGAAGGGGAGTAACGGGAAAAGATCATGTCGCAATAAGGAAAAGAGGCTGGACATGGAGACTTTTTTGTCCTATAATGTTGCGGGTCATTTATCCATGGAAACAACAAACCGCTGAGGACCAATGAGCTATGTCTGAAAGGGTATTACGCATTCTGGTGGATTCCTTCGGGAAGATTCTGCTGCCGGGCCTGATGACGACCATTCCGCTGACAGTGATTTCCTTCTGTCTGGCGATGATCATCGCGGTGGTGGTGGCGATGGTGCAGTTCGCCAACATCCGCGTGCTCAAGCAGATCTGCCGGTTCTATATCTGGGTGATCCGCGGGACGCCGCTGCTGGTGCAGCTTTTCGTGGTGTTCTACGGCCTGCCGGGCGTGGGGATCATCCTCGATCCGTTCCCGGCGGCGGTGCTGGTGTTCTCGATCAACGAGGGCGCGTACTGCGCGGAGACGATGCGGGCGGCGCTGGAATCCGTCCCTGCAGGGCAGATGGAAGCGGGCTACTGCGTCGGAATGAGCTATCTGCAGATCATGCGGCGCATCGTGATGCCGCAGGCGCTGCGCACGGCCTTCCCGCCGCTGTCGAATTCGCTGATCTCCATGGTCAAGGATACCTCCCTTGCCGCGAACATCACCGTGACGGAGATGTTCATGGCTACGCAGCGGATCAATGCGATCTACTATGAGCCGCTGGCGCTCTACTGCGAGGTTGCGGTGATCTACCTGATCTTCTCCACGGTGCTAACGAGGCTGCAGCGCGTGGGCGAGAAGCGGCTGGGCGCTTACGGCGCGCGGAAGGGGTGAGCGGATGCTGGAGGTGCAAAACGTCTGCAAGCGCTTCGGCGATCTGCAGGTGCTGAAGGACGTCAATCTGAGCGTGGACAAGGGCGACGTGGTGGCGGTGCTGGGCCCCAGCGGCTCGGGCAAGACGACGCTTTTGCGCTGCGTCAACTTTCTGGAGACGGCGGACAGCGGCACGATGGTCTTCGACGGCGAGCGCTTCGACCTGCATGCCGCGTCGCGGATGGATATTGCCCGTCTGCGCCGCAAGACGGCCTTCGTGTTCCAGAACTACAATCTGTTTCTCAACAAGACCGCCCTTCAAAATGTCACCGAGGGGCTGACCGTGGCCCGGAAGATGCCCAAGGAGCAGGCCATCGACATCGGTCGGAAGATGCTGGAGAAGGTCGGCCTGTCGGATCGGGCGGGTCACTATCCGAGCCAGCTTTCCGGCGGACAGCAGCAGCGCGTGGCGATTGCCCGGGCGCTGGCTACCGATCCGGAGATCATCCTGTTTGACGAGCCGACCTCCGCCCTCGACCCGGAGCTGATCGGTGAGGTGCTCGCCGTGATGCGGCAGCTGGCCCGGGACGGCATGACCATGCTGGTCGTGACCCACGAGCTGAGCTTCGCCCGGGGCGTGTCCAACAAGGTGATCTTTATGGAGGACGGCGCGGTGGTGGAGGCCGCCGACTCCAAGGCCTTCTTCGAGCATCCGAAGGAGGAGCGCACCCGTGCTTTCCTGCGCACCATCGACCGAAGGGTGGACGCACAGGAAGCTTGAGTGATATACATCCTATGATTGAAAGGGGAACTCATCATGAAGAAGTGGATTGGTGCTGTGATTGCGCTGGTCGTTGTGGTGGCCGTCGTGGTTGGCTTTATGGCTTTCCGCGCGAACAAGACGACCGGGTCTGACCTGCTGACCAGCATTCAGGAAAAGGGCGAGCTGACGATCGCGACGGAGGGCAACTGGGCTCCGTGGACTTATCATGACGAAGAGACCAACGAGCTGGTCGGCTTTGACGTGGAGGTTGCCACGCTGATCGCCGGGAAGCTGGGCGTGAAGGCGACCTTCGTCGAGTGCCCGTGGGAGTCCATCTTCGCCGGCATCGACGCGAAGCGCTATGACATTGCCGCCAACGGCGTGGAGATCACCGACGAGCGCGCTGAGAAGTACGATTTCTCCACGCCCTACGGCTACATCCGGACGGCGCTGGTCGTGCACAAGGACAACGAGGATATCAAGACCTTCGAGGATCTGGCGGGCAAGAGCACGGTGAACTCCATCGCCAGCACCTACATGACCCTCGCGGAGAGCTATGGTGCGACGGCCACCGGCGTGTCCACCCTCGACATGACCATCGAGAACGTGCTTGACAAGCGCGCCGACGCGACCCTGAACGCCGAGGTCTCCATCTACGACTACCTGAGCGTGCATCCCGACGCGGACATCAAGATCGTTGCGCTGACGGACGACGCCTCTCAGGTGTCCATCCCTGTGCGCAAGGGCGAGGAGAACGCGAGCTTCCTCGCGGCTGTCAATCAGGCCATCAAGGAGCTGGCGGAGGAGGGCGAGCTCAGCCGCCTGTCCGAGAAGTATTTCGGCAGCGATATCACCAGCCCCACGGCCAACTGAGGGATAAACTGACAATGGAGCCCCTGCTGTCTCATGGAGGACAGCAGGGGCTTTTTGTTCATGACTTATTTACAAAGATACTACTGAAGTAGTATTGACAAAGGTTTACTACTGTGGTAGTATAAAGGCGTCATGACAGGGCGGCCGCCCAAATAGGAGTGGATATCCTTGAAGCTGTACGATTCCGAACTCAAGATCATGGACGTGCTCTGGCGCAGGGGAGACACCCCGGCGCGGGAGATCGCGTCCGAGCTGAAGCAAACCGTTGGCTGGAACGTCAACACGACCTATACCCTCATCAAGCGCTGCATTGCCAAGGAAGCCATTAAGCGGCAGGAGCCGGGCTTTGTGTGCTGCGCGCTGGTGAGTCAGGAAACGGTTCAGCAGGAAGAAACGCAGGAGCTGATCGACCGGGTCTTTGCCGGGTCTGCGGATAAGCTGTTCGCCGCGCTGGTAGGTGGCAGGCAGGTAAGCGCTGAAACGCTGCGCAGGCTGCGCGACATGCTTTCCGACATGGAAGACGACGCCTGAAAGGGGTGTTCCTGTGCTTTCATTATGGCAAATGAGCCTGAGCGTGGGCGCTGTGATCCTTCTGACGGCCCTGCTGCGCCGGTGGGCGGCGGATCGGCTGCCCCGGCGCATGTATGTCGCCCTGTGGGATATCGCGCTGCTGGCGGGTCTCATTCCCTTCCGCGTGCCGTGGGAGGCTCTTTCCCGGCTCGTTCAGAGCATGAAGGCCGCGGTCACGCGATCCGGCGGCGCTGTGTTGAGTCTGCCCTTGCAGACGATCCCCCGGCTGCAGGACACGGGACGCACCGTATCCGAGGCCGTGACGGCGGCGATCCCGCTTGAAGCGCCTCTGCTTTCCGGCACGGGCGTCCGGGAGAGCCTGACGCAGGTGACGCAGCCCCTGATGGAGGCTGTCGGTTCCGCGCCTGACTGGCTGTGGCATGCCCTCGGCACGGTCTGGGCCCTTGGCGCGATTCTGCTGGTCGCTGTGATTGCGTGCCGCTGGGCATCGTGTCTCCGGGTCTTTTCGGAGGCCCTGCCCTGCGGAGATCAGCGTGTGGCCGCTTTCCTGCGGGAGCATCCCCTGCGCCGCTGGATCAGGGTGCGCGTGTCGGCCCGTGTCAGCTCGCCGCTGTCCTATGGGCTGCTGCGGCCAGTCATCCTTCTGCCTGCCGCGATGGCTGGCACGGACGACCGGGCGCTGACCCATGTGCTGACCCACGAATTCATGCACATCCGCGCGTGGGATATACTGCGCAAGCGGGCGCTGCTCCTTGTGCTCTGCCTGCACTGGTTCAATCCTCTTGTCTGGGTGATGATTCGCCTGTGCAACCGGGATATGGAGCTGATGTGCGACGAGCGCGTGGTGCGCCGTCTCGGCGGGCGCAAGGCCTACTGCATGACGCTTCTGGACATGGAAGCGGAACGTTCCAGACTGACCATGGGAACCTGCTTCAGCGTGACTGGCATCGAAGAAAGGATTAAGGTCATGAAGAACAGGAAACATCAGGGTATTCTTTCCATCGCGCTGGCTTTCGCGATTTTCCTCGGCGCGGCGGCGGGCGCGATGATCGGCATGCCTCTGGCGGGCGCGGAGAAGGGCTCGCCGCGGCTGGGCTTCTCGCGGGAAACGTGGGAAGCCAGCTATGCCAAGTATGAAATCTACGGTCTGGGCTACGACGAAGAGAACGGCACCATCACCTACAACGGTCAGGTTGTGCGCTACTTTGAGGACATGTGGCCCGTCGACGAGCAGGGAAAGGCCGGGGCGTGCTTCATCTACGAGGGCGGCACGGTCGACGTGTACGGCGTGCGGGAATTCCCGGAGTTCATTCAGCGCAATCCGGATGGCTCCTTTGACCCCAGCGGCATCCTGATCGGGCTGCGGGAGGCCACCAAGGAGGAATTTGACGAGCGCACGGCCCGGCAGAAAGCGTATATGACGATCGACACGGCAACGGCGATCGAATATGCATATCAGGTCGTGGATACGGCAGTCCCCGGCAGCAATACGCAGGCTGTCGCGGCAGACAAGCTTGCCATCGAATGGTGGACGGCGGAAGAATATCGCGAGTGGATGGAAGAGGAACGCACCGCCCTGCAGGAGCTCGTCGACGAACAGGCCCGCACATGGACGCCCTCGAGAGGCTGGTTCACATGGACGCAGGAGCTGGCGGACGAGGCCATGGCGCGGTATGAGGAGACTCTGCGCGAAATCGAGCAGGGGAACTTCGTCTCCAAGACGATTAACGGTGAGGAAGCCAACATGGTGCTCGTGCAGGGCCTGGGCAACATCGCCTATTCCTTCGCCGTGCAGGATACGGTTGAAGGAAGCGGGATTCCATCCGCGGAGCTGTCGAGCGATGACAGTGTGGCGAAGGATACGGAAACCAGCATTGTCTATGCCAGCCACGTTGCCGGCGCGTCGACATACGGGCAGGAGCTGGATCTTGGAAGCGCTGTGGAGGGGCAGGTTGTCCTCGTTGCGGTAGGCCCGGGCGACGAATGGCGGTACACGCCGGAAGAATGGGCCATGATTCAGGAGCTGGTCGATGCGGGACTCGTTCAGTGGAGCGTCCCGACGACGTCTGAGCAGGGGCGGGAAACGGCCTTTGTCGCATCATCCCATCTGACCACGCTCGCGGAGACATGGCGCGAGACCATTGCGCCCTATGCGCCTTTTGGCCTGTCCTGTGAGGTGGACTCCGCGACGGAGCGGGCCCGCCTGTATTGGAACGGACGGGAGATTCGCGGCGTGTTCGACCCAGAGCGCGGCATGTGGATCACCGAGCATACGGGCAACAGCTACTATCCGGAAGGAGCCAAGGAGCTGATCGCTGTGTACGCAGACGGCCAGCTTGTCGGGCTTCGCGAGGCCAACGCGGAAGAGAGCGCTGTCTGGGACGCGCTGCGTGAGGAAAACGCGAAGAGCCGCGGAAACTGACCGACAGAAAATCATACGAAAGAGCCCGGAGGACAGGCCAAATCAGGCGCCTCCGGGCTTTTGATCTCCGGCGCAGCTGCCTGTCTCGGGCGGCTGGCGCTCTTTTTTCTGCGCAGAGGCCAACAAGTGCTTGCAAGGATTGGCAAAATTCCATATAATATATATGTCAGAAATAGTGTAAACGCGAATTGATTCGTTATGCAGCGACGGAACGCCGGCACGGCATCGTTGAACATCGGATAGGTGAAGGATGTTTCCGTTTTATCGGCGGGAGTTGAAATCTGAACGCTTAGGGGGATGGCCCGTGGCGAGTGCCGTAAATACGCCGCCTAAAAAGGCGAGACTGAAAGTCAAGATGGGGACGCGCATGTCGATCCCCATCCTGCTGGTGGTAATCTTCCAGCTTATTACGTTCGTCGCGGTTTTGGTTTTCGGCGGTGAGTTCCGCAACATCAGGGAGTATGCTTATAACACGCTGGTGGAAAAGACGGAGAACCGCTGCATCTATATCCGGGATGAGCTGCAGGAGAGGCAGATTCTCGTGCAGGAATACGTCGGGCAGATCGACAGCATGGTGGCCGGAATCCTGGAGGAGCGCGGCGCGTCCATCGCCGATCTGCAGACGGACAAGGATCTGAACCGCAGCATCGTGGAATCCTCGGTGAGCCTGATCTCGGGGCTGCTGCGGCGCTCCATGGCGAACGACGCTTACCTCATTCTGGAGACCGGCGATTTGTATGCGGATGAAGGCAAGAGCAACGCCAAGGCCGCCCTGTACCTGCGGAATGTGGATCCGAATTCAGGCTCGGATAACGGAGAGCTGCTGATGGAGGTCGGATACACGACCATCGTTCAGAACTATGGCATCACCCGGCATTCCGGCTGGTCAATGTATTTCACGCCGGACCCGGAAGACATGGAGAACTTCGGTTTTTATTATACAACCCTTCAGACGGCGCGGGAAAACAGCGGCCTCTCGCAGAACGCTCTCGGCTATTGGAGCGGTTTTTCCAAGCCCTCGTCCATGATCACGCCGAGCATGAAATACACCCTGCCGCTCATCGCGCAGGACGGGACGGTTTACGGCGTTCTCGGCGTCGGAATGACGGAAAGCAATGTCTTGTCCAACATTCCTTCCTATGACTTTTTGAACGAGACGGCCTGCTATGTGCTGGGCCACAGCGTCGTCAGCAACACCTTCGACATCATGTGCTACTCCGGCTCTTCCTATGGCGTTCTTCTTGGCAGGGCCGATAAGCTGCACATCCGCGACAAAGCGGAGGAAGGCATCTATGACTTTGACATGGTCACGGATGTTGATCTGGTGGGCAGCGTGCAGTATATGGACATGTACGGCGCGAGCAGTCCCTACGCGGATGAGGGGTGGGCGCTGATCTCTGTCGCGGACAGGTCGAGCGTGCTGCGGCCGGTGAATTTCCTGCGGGAGATGCTGGCGCTTTCCGCGGTGCTGTCGCTGGCTGTGGCCGCGATTGTGGCGGTGCTGAGCTGCACCGGGCTCATCAGGCCGATCTCCGAGGCGAGCAAGCTGATGAAGGCTAAGCGGAAGTATCATGAGGTTATCCGTTTCCGGCCGTCCAACATCTACGAGATCGACGAGATGATGGACGCCATCACGCAGCTCCAGATCAACGTGCAGAACTTCTCCTCGCAGGTCTCCAAGATGATCAGCATCGCCGATGTGGGTCTGGGCACGTTCATGTACGACCGCACGGACGACAGCGTCTTTATCGGGCAGAGCCTGATCAAGATTCTCAATCTCGAGCTGCCGCAGGATGAGGACGCCGTGATGGGCCGGGAGGAGTTCCTGAACCATATCAGTCATCAGGAGATTCGCTCGGTGATCTCGGTGGGCCTCAAGATTGCCCAGAGCAAAGCGCCGGAAGACTACAGCGAAGTGTACAAGATCAACCAGCCGGACGGCGACGCGACTTGGCTGCGCGTGGGCTATACCTATTCGCCGGGTTCGGCCATCGGTATCGTGCAGGACATTACCGAGACCGTGCTGGAAAAGGAGCGCATCGAGTACGAGCGGGACTATGACAGCCTGACGGGCCTGATGAACCGTCACGCCTACTATCGGCGCATTGAGGATCTGTTCCGCGACAAGAGCAAGCTTGGCATTACCGCCTTTGTCATGACCGACTTGGATCACCTTAAATATGTGAACGATACCTACGGTCACGACTTCGGCGACGATTATATCAAAACGGCGGCGACCATCCTCGAGAAGTTCCAGAATTACGGCGGCATTGTTGCCCGCATTTCCGGCGACGAATTCAATGTCTGCCTGCCGGGTTTCGCTTCCAAGGAGGAGGCGCGGGAAGTGATCGCTCAGGTGCGCGCCGAGCTGCTGCAGGGCAGCTGCCTTCTGGCGGACGGCACGCATTTCCGGGTTCGCGCCAGCATGGGCGTCTCGTGGTACCCGGATGACGCCGCGAGCTATGAGCTGCTGATGAAATACGCCGACTTCGCGATGTACACCATCAAGCACTCCACCAAGGGCGAGATCGCGGAATTTGACATGGGCTCTTATACCATGGATTCCGTTCTCCTCACCGGCGTGGAGGAGCTGAACCGCGTCATTGAGGATCGCAGCGTCCGGTACGCGTTCCAGAGCATCATCTCCGCGAAGACAGGCAAGGTGTACGGCTACGAAGCGCTGATGCGCGTGCAGTCGAAGATTTTCCAGTCCCCGCTGGAGCTGCTGAGAACCGCGAAAACAAGCGCCAAGCTCTATGAGATCGAGCGCCTGACATGGTCGAGGTCGCTGGAGGACTTCCAGAATTTGATCGACGCCGGGCATATCGAGGATGGCGCGCACATCTTCATCAACTCCATCGCCAACTGCAGGCTGGAGGACGGCGATATCGAGCTCATCGAGACGACCCACGCGAATCTGCTGGGGCAGGTGGTGCTGGAGGTGCTGGAGAGCGAGAAGACAAGCGAAGCCTTCGCTGCCCATAAGCGGTTTTATGTGAAGAAGTGGAACGCCCAGATCGCCCTTGATGACTTCGGCGCGGGCTACAACAGCGAATACGCGCTGCTGTCCGTCCAGCCGAACATCGTCAAGATCGACCGCTCCATCATAAACGGCTGCGATAAGGACGCCAGCCGGCGCATGCTCATCAGCAATCTGGTCCGGCTCGCCCGGTCGAAGGAGATTCTCGTGCTGGCTGAGGGCGTGGAGACGGAGTCGGAGATGAAGACCGTCATCTCCTGCGGCGTTGATCTCCTGCAGGGCTACTATCTGGCCTATCCGCTGTTTGAGCCTCAGCCGATCGCGCCGGACATCACGGAAATGATCCGTGATCTGGCAGCTTCCTGCAGCATGACACAGGATTCCGCAAAAGCATAAAATATAGGAGGAGTCACAATGAAGAAGCTCATTTCCCTGTTGCTGGTGGCAGCGCTGTGCCTGACGCTGACGGCCTGCAGCGACAACAACAGCAACGCAAAGAAGACCAAGAACGACCGGCTGGTCATCGGCTTTGCCCAGATCGGACATGAAGCCGGATGGCGCGACGCGGAGACCGCGGACATCCAGTGGTACGCCGCCCGGCGCACCGACACGATCGAGCTGCACTTCGCCGACGCGCAGGGGCAGCAGGAGAATCAGATCAAGGCCATCCGCGGCTTCATCGACATGGGCGTTGACGTGATCGCGTTCCCGCCGCTGGTCGAGACCGGCTGGGAGGAAGTCCTGACCGAGTGCAAGAATGCCGGAATCCCGGTCATTCTGGTCGACCGCGGCGTTGACGACAGCATTGATGACAGCCTGTACACCACCATGATCGCCTCCGACCATGTCTGGGCGGGCGAGCAGGCCGCTATCGTGATGGAAAACCTGCTGGGCGGCAGCGGCGTTGTCGTCGAGCTGGAGGGTACCGTGGGCGCGTCGGCGGCGGTTCAGCGCAAGCAGGGCTTTGACAGCTACATGGCCGCCAACTGCCCGGGCATCGAGATCGTCGCGTCGGAGTCCGGCGACTTCACCCTCGACATGGGCAAGGAGGTCATGGCGTCCCTTCTTGCGGCCTATGACAGCATCGCGGGCGTTTTCTGCCACAATGACGAGATGGCCATGGGCGCGATCGAAGCCATCAAGGAAGCCGGACTCAAGCCCGGCGAGGATATCAAGATCGTCAGCGTCGACGGCGTCAAAGGCGCCTTCGAGGCCATTCTGGCGGGCGAGCTGAACTGCACCGTGGAGTGCACCCCGATTCTGGCCCAGCAGATCTTTGACACCGCCGCAGCCCTGAAGGCCGGTGAGACCGTCGAGAAGTGGATCATGTCCGACGACGGCGTTTACACCGCTGACAAGGTCACGCAGGAGCTCGTGGATAACCGCGCTTACTGAGATCATCGCATGATAAAAGACCGCCGGCTTTTGCCGACGGTCTTTTTGTTAATCCTTGTTGACTCCGAGGGGAAGCTCGTTGATCCATTCGACCACGGCGCGCCGGGCAGCGCTGGAAGGGAACCGCATGCCGTCCAGCCAATGGGTGGAGCTGGGAACATAGCGGTGAAGATCGGTCGCGCTGGAGCCCATGCCGGTTCGGCTGGAAGTGCAGAAGGGGATGATGGTCTTGTTTGCAAAGTCGTAGCTTTCCAGGAAGGTGCAGATGATCTTGGGCGCGTCTCCCCACCAGATCGGATAGCCGAGGAAAACGATGTCGTAGTCCTCCATGTTCTCCACCGGAACCGAGATGGCCGGGCGGGCAGCCTCGTCATACTGCTCCTCGGCGATTCTGCCGGAGGAATTGTCGGCCTCCAGCTCGGCGCTGGTGTAAGGCACCTCCGGCACGATCTCATAGAGGTTGCCATTCAGGATATCCGCAATGTGCTCGGCGACCTTTCCCGTGTTGCCTGTGCAGGAGAAGTAAGCCACCAGAATTTTGCTGTCCGGGCCGCCAATGAGCGCGGCGCTCTTTGACTGGCCCGAGCAGGCCGTCAGCGTGAAGACCAGACACAGGACGAAAAGGAGCGCAGAGATTCGTTTCAAAGCGGAAACCTCCCTGTATGCATAAGACGAAAAGCGGATATTCAACCTTCGCCCATAGTATACCATTGCGCCCTGATCCCTGTCAAATGGTCGGGTTTGCTTATCTGTCCTGCACTTCGAGCGTGATGTTGCCGCTGGTGGTCTTCACCTCGCACTTGCCGCCGGAGGACGTATCCGGCACGCGGATTCTGCCGCTGGCGGTGCTGGCGGCGAACACCTTTTCTGTGAGCAGGGTGCCGTTCACGTTGCCGCTGACGGTCTTGAGCCACAGGGAGGCGGCGTCGCAGCGGATGAGCGTCAGATTGCCGCTGACGGTCTCCATGCGGATGCTTTCCGAGGCGATCAGGTCGGAAAGCGCTGCGTCGCCGCTGGTGGAGTGGATTTCCGCGCTCTGGCAAGTGACGCTGCTGAGCTTCTGCCAGCCGCTGATGGTTCTGCAGGAGAATGTTCCGCTCGCCTTGAGCGAATCCACGGTCACGTCGCCGCTGGTGGCATAGATCTCGGCGCTTTGGCAGCTCACTTGGCTGATACGCTGCACTCCGCTGATGGTCTTGGCGTAGAAAGCCGCGCCTACGCTGACCGAAGCCACCTTCACATCGCCGCTGGTGGACTGCGCCGTCAGGTTTTGGGGGTCTGTTCCGCTCACCTCGACGTTGCCGCTGACGCTCTTGACGGACAGGTCGCCCGACACCGCCGCCGCAAAGCGGATATCTCCGCTGGCGCTGTCCACATCTGCCCGAGTGAAGGAGAAGTCGCTCGGCACGTCCACAGTGCCGGAGGCTGTCCGGACGGCAAGGGTGTCATACGCGCGATCCGGCAGGTAGATCAGCACCTGGATGGGGCGGGTAATGTTCCAGTAAAAGCCGATATGCTCATACCATTTGCGGTTGTCGACGCTTCTGATCGTCAGCGTGCCGTTTTCCACCGCAACGGTGTGGGTGATCTTGTCGGTCTCGTTGCACACCACCTTGCAGGCGCCATTCTCAGAGGGGAGTAGCTGAACGTCGCATTCAGCGCCGCTCACCGAGATGCCCGTGAAGGCCTGCGCGGGCGTGTAAGTGTTGGTGACGGGTTCCATGGTGCTCATTTCAAAGAAGTTGAAATCCATCGCCGCCAGCGCGACGAAGCTGATGAGAAGCCCTGCCGCCACGCAGGCAGCAGCCGCGAGCAGTATTTTTTTCTTTCCGGCCCTCACAGCGCATCCCCCTTTCTGACAAAGCAGGCTTTGATGCCAAGGAGCATTTTTTTGCTCAAAACCAGCACGCCCTTGGCGACGAGATTGAATCCAAAGAAGAGCAGCACCGCTGTGCCCGCGCAGGTGAGACCGCTGCCCGCGAGGAACGCCCCCTGAGCCAGCCGGCCGCCGAACATCTGCGCCGCGGCACCGAGCAATCCGGCGATTCCGGTTGCGGCCATGGACAGGTCGACAGCGTAGAGCACGAGCATCATCGACCAGATCACGATGTAGACCGCTAACAGGATCACCAGCGCGGCGAGGGCCAGGGGCAGCCAGATCGGGGAACCCAGAATCAGCAGGACGATCTCCCATGCCCTGAGGCCCCGGTTGCGGCTGACTTTGGCTTTGACCAGCTTCGGCAGCGAGGTCTCCATGAGAATCTGCGCCACCACGTCGTCCATCGACCCGATGGCCTGCACGGCTTCCTCTTCGGAAACGCCTTCCTCCATGCGGTCGTCGATCATCTCGCTGTAATAATCCATGGACCGGCCGATATCCTCTCCCGGCAGCCCGGCCAGACGGTCCCGGAGCGTGGCAAGGAATTCCAGTTTAGTCATGATGCTTTTCCTCCTTGGTGACAAACTGATAGATGGACATTATTTCCTTCCACTCCTCCTTAAACGCTTCAATTCGTTTGCGCCCCAAGGGAGTAAGATGGTAGTACTTGCGCAGTCTGCCGTTGTGCTCGGCGGTGCGCACCGTTAAGAGCTCCGATGCTTCCAGCCGCCGGAGAATCGGGTACAGGGTCGATTCCGAGATCGTCACATAGGGCTTCATGTCCTTGATGATCTGATACCCGTAGGAATCTTCGTTTTTGATGGCGGCAAGGACGCAGACATCCAACAGCCCTCGCTTCAACTGGATATCCATCACATACCTCCCTTCGCACTATACTATACAGCGCATAGTATTCTTTGTCAAGACACTGCCGAAAAAAGAGGCAAATCCCGTTCATTTCTTGTAAGCGCGATAAAGTTTGTTAAATTTTTGCTTTTTGCTCTTGCTATCATCGCTTCCTTTGTAGTAGAATATGATTATCTATAAGCGCCGCAGGGCGCTTATGGGCATGCGAAGTATTCGGAATACGAAGGTGTGCGATCATGTTTCAGATACTGGTAGCGATTTATGGCATACTGATCGCAGCGATGGTCGGCTGTATAGGGATTATCCTCAATAGTAAGGCCAAGAACCGGCAGAGCATGGTTCGGCTTGTCAGTATGGCCATTTTTACAGCGGCGAGCTATACGATGTCGCTTCTGATCCCGGCCGGCTACCAGCGCCTTGCTATTCTCATGAACGGTCTGTACTTCATTGGTACGGACTGGCTGGCGATGATCCTGATGTTTTTCGTGGCGGACTATACGCAAAGCTTCCTGCCCACAAGGATGCCAAGGAAGCTCCTCGTCGTCCTGAACATTGCCGATACGATCTCCCTGCTTGTCAACACGTTCACTCAGCATGTGTTTACCATGACGCGCGTGACGCTGAGCTGGGCGGAGTACTGGCAGGTTCAGTATCAGCCGATGCAGTATGTCCATCTGGCGCTGGTTTATCTGATGGTTGGTCATTGCTTCGGGCTTCTGCTGTACCGCCTGATCAAGGCGCCGAGAATCTATAAGGGCAAATTCGGATCAATCTGGTTTTTCCTCTGCGTTCTCATCGTTCTGAACCTGATCAATGTGACCCTGCATACGGAGTTCGATTACTCCGTGATGATCTATAGTCCCTTTGCGATGGCGATGTGCTATTTTGTGCTGTACGCCTCGCCCAGAAACCTGCTGGAAAGCATGCACTCCACGCTGGTGGAGGACTCCGTGATCGGCCTGTTCGTCTACGACGACGATAAGCGCTGCGTCGGCGTGAACCGGGCGGCCAAGGAGATGTTCGATGTAGGGGACGACGAGATCTATCAGGTTGCGGAGCAGTATCTGGAGGACTGGGAAAAGGAATATCAGGGGGACCTGAAGGATGTCATGGGCGCCGAGCGGCAGGTCGTCAGGAACGGCGAGACCATGTACATCTATGTGAATTATCAGAAGCTGCTGGATGACAAGGATCGGGTTCTCGGCTCCGGCTTCCAGTTTGAAGACAGGACGGACGTCATCAAGCAGTATCAGGACAACAAATACAAGGCTACCCACGATGCGCTGACCGGCCTGCTGAACCGGGACGCCTTTGAGGCTCGGGTCATCGAGATCCTCGAGGAGTCGGATGACACATATTACATGATGTGCAGCAACATCAAGGACTTCAAGCTGATCAACGAGCTCTGCGGATCGGAAGTGGGCGACGCGCTCCTGCTCGCGCAGGCGGAAGTGATCCGCACCGATGAAACCGGAAACTCCATCAGTACCCGCCTGTATGCTGATAAGTTCTGCACGCTGCTGCCCAAGAGCGAATTTGATGAAGAGACCTTCAAGCAGAATATGAACGACATTATGGATCGGGTGCTGTCGATCCCGCTGAAGACGCATTTCTACTTCGGCGTTTATGAGATCGTTGACAGGACGGAGCCGGTCTGGACGATGTGCGATAAGGCCATGATGGCCATCGACATCATTCGCGGCAGCTATGAACAGTTTGTCAATTTCTACAAGGAAGACCTGTTCCAGCGCGTCATCAGGGAAAAAGAGATCATCGGCGAGTTTGACAAGGCGATTGAGAACGGCGAATTCCATATGTTCCTGCAGCCGCAGATCGCCAACGACGGCAAGCTTGTCGGCGCGGAGGCGCTGGTGCGCTGGATTCATCCGGGCAAGGGCATGATCAGCCCCGCGGCGTTCATTCCCGTGCTGGAAAAGTCCGGTCTGATCCACAAGCTCGACCTGTACATGTGGGAAAAGGCCGCGCAGCAGCTTCAGAAATGGCGGAGAGAGGGCAGGGAAAACCTCTGCATCTCCGTCAACATCTCCACCAAGGATTTCTACCTGATCGACATTCATGAAGTGTTCTGCGAGCTGGCCAAGAAGTATGACTTTGATACCAAGAACCTGAAGCTTGAGATCACGGAATCGGCGCTGATGAAGGACGTCCGGAAGATCATGAAGAACATGGACGATCTGCACGCGCTGGGATACGACATCGAGATCGACGATTTTGGCAGCGGTTATTCTTCGCTGGGCATGCTCAAGGATATCCACGCGGACATTCTGAAGATCGACATGATCTTCCTGCAGGATACGGAGAATGTGGAGCGGAGCTCGACGATCCTGAAGAACGTGATTTCCATGTCCAAGGAGCTGGGTATGCCGGTCATCACGGAAGGCGTCGAGACGAAGGAGCATGTGGATTTCCTGCGCAGCGCGGGATGCGACATGTTCCAAGGCTTCTACTTCTCCAAGCCGATCAATGTGGAGAACTTTGAACAGGAATACTTCATGCAGACAGGCGCATGACAACAAAAGGAGCAGGACACGCCTGCTCCTTTTGCTATATGGGATACCCATGAAAAACCCGCCCGCGGAAACGCTTTTCCACGGGCGGGTTTTTGATCAATCAGCGCGTTTCTTCCGCAAAGATCCAGATCGTTTCGGGCTTGGCGTTCGGCCGCCTGTCGACCTCAAGGATGCGGACGTTCATGCAGACGCCGTCAATTTTCTGATAGGCAAACTGCACGGTTTCGGATTTGCTGAGCATCTTGTCAAGATTGTCATAGTTGAGCACGTTCTCGAAGAGGCCGTGATACTCGGGCTTGACGAACCTGCCAACATAGAGCCGCATGGCCACGCTGAAGCAGCCGCCGCTCTCCTCCAGCAGGTTCGTGAAATGCTCGGGCATGTAGATGTGGCGGAGGGTGTCGCGGGAAAGATCGACGAAATACACGCCCGAGAACTGCCTCGAGATGATATTGAGGAAGCGCTCGCTGTCCTGCTTCTGCACGAGCATCTGCTCAAGCTCCTCGTTCATCTGGCGCTTTCTGCGGCGGTCGCCGTTGCGCATGTAGTAGGCCGCCTTGTCGTTGCGCATCTCGAGCTCCGCCGCCGCGACAATCTTTTCGAGGTCCTCTCCGCAGGACCCGGTGCTGATGCCGACCGAAATCTCGTAGTTCTGCCGGGAAAGATCGCGGCGCACATTCTCCACGGCGAGCTCGATCTCGTTCTTTGACCGCTTGATGCTGGTGACGACGAATTCATCGCCGCCGATGCGGTAGACCCGCTCGTCAGAGAAATGCTTGCTCAGGGTGTCCGCGACGCAGCAGAGCATGTCGTCGCCCTTCTGATGACCAAGCAGGTTGTTCAGCTCATGGAGGCCGTTCACGTCGACATACAGGCAGGTGAAGAGCGGTTCGCCGCTCTTGGCCAGCTTGTCGATATCGGCGTTAAACTTGAGGCGGTTGAAAAGATTGGTCAGCGCGTCGCGGCTCATGTTGTCAATGAGCTCCTGACGGCTGCGAAGCTGCGCGGTATATTCCTCGTGGACGTCCTTGAGGGAAAGCAGCATGATCTGATTTTCCTCGCTGTACTCCACGCTCGGGGCGATCTGCAGCTGCATCCAGCGGAACTCATCGCCGACCTTTCTGCGATAGCGGAAGTTGACCGGGGTGGGGTCTTCGGCGAAGCGCTTCTGCAGGCTTCCGGTCTTGGTGAGCGTGCTGAAGGCGCCCATGTCCTCCGCGGCGATGTTGCCGTTCATGGAGTAGCCGGCCCACCACTCATACATGTTGATGACGCCGCCGACAAGCCGCTCCTGTTCGTCAGCGTCGACAACCACGGGTTCAAAGGTGTTGTTGGAGAGGTTGATGCGGATCAGCTTGTCATAGAGCGAGGAGATGGTGGGCAGCGTGTCAAGCAGCGTGATGGCGTCGGAGTCGGCCTCGCGCCATGTGAAAAGCGCCGTTGGATTCTCGGGGCCGCAGCCGTCCGGGGCGATGATGGCGAAGGTGATCCATTTGTCTCCGAAATCTGTGCGGCGCTTATAGCTCTGCACGATTCTCTTTTCGCCCGAGAAGACACTCTTGCGCACATATTCGGGATTGGTGAATCTCCGGCAGGCCGTCGCGTACTCGGGATAAATGATCTCATCGGTGATGAGCTTCTGAATATAAGCATAAATATTAGGGACGTCATCAAGGCCGTCGCCGAGAAGAACTCCGTCGTTTTTATAGACTTCAAATTCTCCCGTGTTGACGTTCACCCGGAAGATCTTGGAAAAACTCTCGACCAGAGCTTTTTCAACGTATTCATGCAGTTCGGTTTGCTCGCTTGCCATGCCGTTCATCGCCAAAACCTCTTTGCTATGTTATTCCGAGCGCTGAAACTCGGGCTCAACCCGGCACAAGATAACACTTATTGTATCAAAGGGCATACCAAATGTCAACGATTTCCTATTCCTATGCAAGAGAATGGCGGATTCCTCGCGCCGGATAGAGGGAGATTGCAGGAATCGTCAAAAGGGAATTGACAATTGGCGCCAAATGATTTATCTTTAACATGTACACCTGTAGGCATCTGGGATATTTTGGTCGAAGAGGGATGATCCGTATGTCCGGCTATTTGAATAAAAAGTGGGACGCAATCTTCGGAGAGGCATGGTCAGGGGTGGCGAAGCTCTGCCCTGAGATCGGTGCTTATTTGCTTGATCATCGCGAGCGCAGGGTTGTTCTGGACCGCAATTCTCAGATGCTTCTGGAAATGGATACCATGCCGGATTATGACAGTATGCTGGGCCTGCTGGACGCGCTGGCGAATCAGCGCAAGGTGTTTGCCATGCTGACCGCGACGAAGATCTATGAGGACGAAGAGGCGACCGCGGGTATTTTAAGGTGGCACTATGATTTCTCGGGCACGCAGGCCAAGGACGTCCTTCCCGTTTATGACAGAGCGCAGTTCAATTCCATCGTGTCGCGGTGCAAGGGGCCATCGGTGCTCGCGCTGCTCGAGTTCAGCGTTTCGGATCACAGCAATTTGAAGGATGCGCAGCTCTTCGGTGTTCTGGCTGCGGTCATCAACAATGTGCCTGACGGAACGATCCTCTGCGCGAACCACAGGAACTGCTTCTGGCTCTTCATCCCCGACTTTACGGGCGACGCGGAAGGGCTCTTGTCAGAAGTGCAGAGCATTGTCGTGGGCAGTGGTCAGGCGGTCGGCGTCAATGAGAAGACCGTCGACAGATACATCACCTTTGCCGCGGGCATCGGCGCGGATGACGGCACCACCGAGCAGCGGATGAGCACCGCGCTGTTTGCGCTCTATGAGGCGAACCTGAGCGGCGAGGGGAGCATCCAGCGCTATTCCTCGGAGCAGTATGAGATCAACAAGGTGGAATATGAGAAGATGAGCCGGTTCCTGCGGCTCGTCAACGAAAACCTTTTCCAGTATCACTTCCAGCCGATCGTCAGCGCGAAGGACGGCGAGCTTGTCGCCTATGAGATGCTCATGCGCACCGACCCGAGCATCGACATGTTCCCGCTGGAGATCCTCGACTGCGCCGACAAGGCGAAGCGGCTCTATGATATCGAGAAGGCGACCATCGAAAACGCCCTCGCCATCATCGAGAAGCATCAGGATATCTTCCAGAAGCGGAAGCTGTTCGTCAACTCGATCACCGCGCACATGCTCACTGACGAGGATTGGAACGCGCTGACGAGCCGCTACGGCGAGCTGATGGAAAAGATGGTCATCGAGTTCACCGAGCAGAGCGAGCTGGACGCCGAGCGCATTGACAACGTGCGAAACCGTCTCCTGAATTCGCACACGAAAATCGCGATCGACGACTTCGGCACGGGCTATTCGAACACCATGAACCTTTTGCGGTACAGCCCCGACTGCGTCAAAATCGACCGCTCGCTCATCTCGGGCATTGACACGAAGCCGACGCTCAGGAAGCTCGTGTCAGGCATCATCGAGTTCATTCATGAAAACGGCTATCAGGCGCTGGCGGAAGGCGTCGAGACCTATGAGGAGCTGCAGGTGATGATCCAGCTTGGCTCCGACCTCATTCAGGGATACTATGTCTCGAAGCCCAAGCCGATCATGCTCTATGAGGTGGCGGACGGCATCCGGCACGATATCGAGACGATCAACCTTATCAACTCGGGCGACCTTCTGAGACCTTATCATCCCTCGGCGGGCGAGACGGTTGACCTGTGCCTCATCCGGGGCGACCGGTACAACTCCGTATACATCGAGCAGGATAACGTCATCCTGAAGGGCCGGTCGGACATCTACCTTGACACGACGATCATGATCAAGGAGGGTCTGGAGTGCACGTTGACGCTTGATACCGTCAAGCTGCGTTCGGACAAGGATACGCCGTTCATCACGCTTGGCAACGCCTCGGACGTGGAGATCGTCATCAGGGGAGAAAACGAGCTTGACGGCAGGGGAATCTACGTCCCGTACAGCGCCGCGCTCCTGATCGTCGGCGAAGAGGACGGCGTGCTCGGCATCAATGTGGGCCGTGAAGACAGCTTTGCCATCGGCGCGGGCATCAAGGACTCGCCCGGCAAGATTACTGTCGACATGAAGGGCAAGCTGAATATCCGCGCGAACGGCAACGACGTCACGGGCATCGGTGGCGGCAAGAACGCCCTCAAGGCGCCCATCCGGCTCCTCGGCGGCGAGATCAATTTCGCCCTGACCGGCAGCTCCTGCCTGTGCATCGGTACGGCGGACGGCGGCAGCATCATCGACTTGGAAAACTGCAGCGTTGATATCAACGTGAATTCGCCCGACGGCGTCGGCATCGGCTCCTTCCATGGCAATACCGATATCTCGCTGAAAAACTGCAAGGTGCGTCAGTTCCTCAGCGGCATTGATATCGCGGGCATCGGCTCCAACTTGAACGGAACCGGCCGGGTGGAGCTGTGGAAATCCACGGTGGAAAGCAAGTTCATGGGCCGCACGGTCAACGCCATCGGCACCCGGGACGGCAACACCGAATGCCGCATCTATCAGTCCGATGTAACGATCTACAGCGAGGGAGGCACGGTCACGGGCATCGGCGACATGGTCGGCTCGGGCAATGTCATCATGGATCAGGCGCACCTCGATATCGAGATCAAGGCGGGAAGCGCTCTTGCCTACGGCACACAGAAGGGCGTCGAAACCTATCGCAATGTGGAAGAAGACCTGAAAGTGAACCGGTAATTGAGCGTCAAAACACCCGCCCTTCGGTGATGAAGGGCGGGCTTTTCATGTGGTTTATTTGATGAAGTCCTCGCGCATGGGTGTGAAGATGTCCAGCAGGATGCCGCTTTCCAGACAGGTGCAGCCGTGAACCACACCGTCCTCCTTGAGCAGGGTGTCACCCGCGCGGACAGTCCGCGTTTCGCCGTCGATGGTAAAGGAAAACGCGCCCTTCACCACATAGGTGATCTGGGTGTGCGGGTGGCTGTGCAGCGCGCCCACGGCGCCCTGCTCAAAGACGTTCTCCACGCACATCAGGCCGTCCGTATAGGCCAGAATGCGCCGCGTTACGCCTTCGCCCGCGGATTCGGGCTGTGTCTTTTCGTGCTCTACCCAGCGCTGCTTTTTTTCAGGATAGTTCATCGCTTATTCTCCTTTTTCATGTCGGTTGATACGTTTACAATATCGAACACAGTGCGATTTGTCAAGCGTCGAAATCGACGGCCTTACCCGAGATGGGCTTTTTTTCGGATTGCCTATTGCTTCCAGACGGCACAAGAGTGTAATATAGGGGTGCGGAGTCCGACGAAAAGACCTGCCGGACATCCTCTGACTGTCAAAAAGAAGGAAGATGCAAACGATGAATTCCGCTGAAGAGCAGCAAAACAGGCTGCTGGGCTGCGTTCTGTTCACATTCTTCGCCAGCGGCGCGGCGTCCCAGCCGCTGGGATCGTTCATTCCGTTCCTGCGCCAGACCTATGGTTTCAGCTATGATCTGTCCGGCATCCTGCTCTCCTGCCAGTCCATCGGCAATCTGGCGGCTGTGTTCATTGCGGGCATTCTGCCCAGCCTGCTGGGACGTCGGCGGAGCATCCTTGCCACGGCGGTGTGGATGGCGGTGGGATACCTGATTTTCGTGAGCGGGCTGGGTGCCGCGCCGCTGCTGATCGCGGCCTGCCTGATGACGGGCATTGCCCGGGGCGGCAACTCCAACTTTGCCAACACCATGGTTTCGACGCTGCCCGGCGACAAGGCGACCCGCGGCTACAACCTGCTGCACGGGGCCTTCGCCATGGGTGCGCTGCTGTCGCCGCTTGTGCTGGTGGCGGTCGTCCGGGTATGGCCTGACGCGGGCTGGCGAGTGGTGGCGGGGCTTTTGTGCCTTTTGTGCGTGAGCCAGTTGGTCGTGTATGCCCGCATGCCTCTGCCTGAGGAAAAGCAGGCGCGGGGCATCAAAACCGTGGATCGCAGCTTCCTGCGGATCAGACAGTTCTGGCTGGGGAGCTTCATGCTGTTCTGCTACATTTCGACGGAGTATGCTATCGTCGGCTGGCTGGTGACCTATTTTCAGGACGCCGGTTATCTCAGCGCTGATCTGTCCCAGATGATGAACAGCCTGCTCTGGCTGGTGATCTTCTGCGGGCGGATGATCGGCGCGGCCATCACCGGGAAAATTTCCCGCAACAAGCTGCTGCTGATTGACGGCTTCGGACTGTTCGTGTTCTTCATGCTGCTGTTTTTCAGCCGTACCCCCGGCCTGATTGTACCCGCGCTGATGGGCACCGGACTGTTCATGGCGACCATCTATCCGACGGCCTTCGCCTTTGGCAGCGACCACATCAAGGGCAACGACTTCGGGTGCAGCATCATGAGCCTGACCGGAAGCGCCGGGGGCGTCATCACGCCGGCACTGGTGGGCTTTGTGGCGGAGAAGGCCGGGATTCAGGCTGGCATGGGTGTGGTTGTCGCGCTGACCGGACTGCTGCTCGGCGGCATCCTGGTGAGCGTGTGGAGCGTCCGGCAGAGGCGCGGGGCGTAACCGTAACAGAAAAGACGCTGGGTCAAGCGGCCCGGCGTCTTTTTTTGTTGGAAAGAGTTGTTGGCTTTTGCACAGCGAAGCTGTATCACCGCATGGAATGATCATCCGGGACGATGGGCGCGGCCTTGGACAGGCGGCAGTCCTGCGTGCGTTTCTCGCCGATATGGGTCTGGAGGAAAGCAAACACCTCGTCCGGGGCGACGCTCGCCTGACCGTCGGGCAGGAGGAACGCCTTGGTCGGATGGGCATACAGGTAGATGCAGCCCGGCAGCCGGTACGCGCCGTAAACCTTGTTCCACGGCAGCTTGACCTGCTCCTTGCCGTTTGCGGCAGAGATCTGCAGCTCGTCGCCGAGCGTCAGGGTATAGACCTTGCGCGGCTGCTTCATCTCCCGTGTCTGGGTGCGCACGGAAAGCTCAAACGTCAGGAAGTAGGCCAGCGGCAGCAGCAGGCCCACCGCCAGCAGCACGACGCCGATCATCCGGGCCTGCGGCTTGTCTGCTGCCAAAAAGATGCAGCACAGTGAGAAAACCAGCATGAGGGCCAGAAAACCCAGCGGCGCCCGGTAGCGTTTCTTGAGCCGGTAGGTGTCAAAATACGCGAAACGGCGAAATGTCTTCGCGTCGATTCTCGAAACGGCAATAATGGTGTCCTTCATACGTTCAGCCTGTCCTTTGCTTCGCCCGGCTGTGCGCCGGGACTCCTGTCTATTATCGCACAACCCGGAGAGGATTTCAATCTTTTTTGCGGTTTGGGCAAATTGCACGGAAGACGATTTTCTCTGAAATATAGAATTGACAAATACCCCTCCTGCATGCTATAAATATGTTAGAAGACATGCGTGCGTTTGCGTGTCAAGACAAAAAGGAGGAACAATCCCATGAAAAAGCTTCTGTGCGCTCTTCTGGCCCTCGTGCTGGTGCTTTCCAGCGCCGCCGCGCTGGCGGAAGATCCCGTCACGCTCGTGTATGCTGAGGTGAATCCTCTCGATACCATCGTCGGCCAGCTGGCTCAGGACTTCAAGGCCAAGGTCGAGGAGCTCTCCGGCGGCAGCATCATCATTGACATTCAGGCCAACGGCGTTCTCGGCTCCGAGGCGCAGGTGCTGGACGGCATCCTGATGGGCGGCACGTCCGTGGATATCTCCCGTATCTCCGCTTTCGCGCTGAGCAGCTATGGCTGCAGCAAGGCGACCCTGCTGTCCCTGCCCTATGTGTTCGTGTCCCGCGAGCATTTCTGGAACTTCGCCAACAGCGAGCTGGCGGCCGAGTTCCTTGCTGAGCCCCAGACCATCGGCCTGCCCCTGCGCGGCATCTGCTACGGCGAGGAAGGCTTCCGTCACTTCTTCTTTAAGAAGGGACTTGATGTGAACGGCATCGAGGATCTGAAGAACCTGCAGATCCGCGTGTCCGACGACCCCGTCATGAACGGCATGGTGAATGGCCTTGGCGCCAACCCCACCGTCGTGTCCTTCACCGAGCTCTACTCCGCCCTGCAGACCGGCGTGGTCGACGCGGCTGAGCAGCCCATCGCCAACTACAAGTCCAACGCGTTCCCGGAGGTTGCTCCCACCCTGATGCTCGACGGCCACACCCTGGGCGCTGTGCAGCTCGTCATCACGGATACCGCGTGGAACAAGCTCTCCGAGCAGCAGCAGGCTTGGATCATGGAAGCCGGCGAGTATGCCTCCAACCAGAATGCGCAGAACTCCCAGTCCGCTGAGGACGCGGTGCTCGAGCAGCTCAAGGAAGAGGGCATCAAGATCGTCGAAGTCGAGGACAAGAGCGTGTGGGCCGACGCCTGCTCCGCCGTGCTGGACACCTATACCAAGGGCCTCGAGGACGTCTATCAGCAGATCATCGACATGCAGTAATCCCTTCCTGCATACATCATGGGAGTACAGGGTTCTCCCTGTACTCCCTTTTCAGTCCCATTCATTTCACTGAAAGGAGCGGGGTCAATGCCAAAGATTTTCCAGGTTCTGGACAAAATCCGCCCCGTCTATGACATCACCTATAAGGTTGTCATGTTCATCTGCAAGATTCTGCTGATCATTGACATCCTTGTCACGACCTTCGCGGTCATCGGACGCTATGTCCCCTTCATCCCCAATCCCTCGTGGACGGAGCAGGTCGTGCTGACCTGCATGGTCTACATGGCCGTGCTCTCCGCGACGCTGGCCATTCGCAAGGGCTCTCACATCCGCATGACGGCGCTGGACAACTACATGCCCAAGAAGCTCATCAAGGTGCTGGACGTGCTGGCAGATATCGCGGTGCTGGCGCTGGGCATCATCATGCTCTACTATGGCTGGAAGGTCTGCCAGTCCCCGCTGGCGAAGTTTGGCAAGTATGAGTCCATGCCGTGGCTGAGCCGCTTCTGGATGTACTTCCCGATCCCGCTGGCCGGTGGCAGCATGATCATCTTTGAGATCGAGTCGCTCTACACCCACATCAGGGCATTCTTTGTCACCGAAGAAAAGGAGGCGAATGCGCAGTGAGTGCTGAAACTCTTGGTATCATCGTCTTGCTGGGCAGCTTCTTCATCATGATCATGCTGCGCTTCCACATTGCCTATGCGGTGGGCCTCGCGACGGTGTTCTGCCTGATCTCTCAGGGACAGATGCTTGTGACGCTGCCGCAGCAGATGGTTCGCGGCGTGTGGTCCTTCAGCCTGATGGCTGTGCCCTTCTTCATTACGATGGGCGTGCTGATGGGCTCCGGCGGCATCTCCGACAAGCTGATCGCTCTGGCTAACTCGCTGGTCGGCTGGATGCGCGGCGGTCTGGCGATGGTCAACATCGTGGCGTCTTACTTCTTTGGCGGCATCTCTGGCTCCGCGTCTGCGGACACCGCGTCCCTCGGCTCCATCCTGATCCCCATGATGGTCGAGGAAGGCTATGATGCCGACTTCTCCACGGCTGTCACGATTACCTCCTCTTGCGAGGGTCTGCTCGTGCCGCCCAGCCACAACATGGTCATTTACGCGACCACCGCGGGCGGTATCTCTGTCGGCAGCCTGTTCCTTGCCGGGTACATTCCCGGCGCGCTCCTCGCGCTGAGCCTGATGGTCGGCAGCTACATCATCTCTGTCAAGCGGCACTACCCCAAGGGCGACGCGTTCAGCATCAAGACGTTCCTCAAGCAGCTCAAGACGTCTATTTGGGCGCTGGCCGCGATCATCATCGTGGTGGTCGGCGTGGTTGGCGGCGCGTTCACGGCGACCGAGTCCGCGGCCATCGCGGTCATCTACTCGCTGTTTGTCAGCGTGGTCATCTATAAGGGCCTGAACCTCAAGGGCGTGTGGAACGCGCTGGAGCAGTGCATTGATACGCTGGCCATCGTGCTGATCCTGATTGCCACCTCTTCGGCCTTCGGCTACTGCCTGACGCTGCTGCATGTGCCGGATAAGGCTGCCGCGCTGATCACCAGCGTGTCCAGCAACCCGATCGTCGTCGCGCTGCTGCTGAACCTGATCCTGCTCGTTCTCGGCTGCATCATGGATATGGCCCCGATTATTCTGATCGCCACGCCCATCCTGCTGCCCGTCGCGCAGTCGATCGGCATTCATCCGATTCAGTTCGGTATCATGGTCATCCTGAATTGCGGCATCGGCCTGCTCACCCCGCCTGTCGGCGCGGTGCTGTTCATTGGCTCCGCGGTGGGCAAAACCCCCATGGAAAAGGTGGTTAAGGCAACGCTGCCCTTCTACCTCTGCATGCTCATCACGCTGCTGCTGATCACCTTCATCCCGCAGATTTCGATGCTTCTGCCGAATCTGATGGGCTGACGAACTCGCAGTATTATCGCAACAGGCAAGGCTTCGCCCTCCGCAAAGGGGATGAGGCCTTGTTTTTTTGATGCTCCTTGGGCTTATATTGAAATGGCCCGATACCATGGACGATTTAGGGAAAACCATTCCCTTCGGAAAATGGCGCAATGCAGATAAGGAAAAGCCCTCCGAAACGTAATCGGAGGGCTTCTCTATGCCTTAGAATAATGGAAATAGTATCAAATCAGTATCACGAGCTGATTGGAGAGCCCGGAAATCAAGCTATAGCTTCATTTCCGGCTTTTCTCGCGTCATTCCCACTCTACCGGACTTAACGCATTTTGCATAATTTTTATGCGTTGTCGTCTATATGGTGATTCTGAATCTCTGTGGTACTCCTATTCTCCTGCCTGTACAGCCTCTTTTTATCATTTTGTTATCAGGGGGATAACATGGAGGCTATTCGCTGCGGCGGATTGGAAAATCCACATCTATATTATAGTTTACAATCCCATTTGTATCAAGTATGAAATTGCAAAAGATCAAGAGCATCCAAAATAGCTTCTTCCATGGATTGAACAGACATCATGGTGTTTTCGTTAGAAAAAACAAGATATGCTGTATTGCTTGCAAATGTTGATACTATCAATATGTTTTGTTCAAATATCTCTTCTTATTTCGCTCTTTCTTCAAAACTTAGCCCTAGTTCTCTTTTCCAGAACGTGCAAAAGTGCTCTTTTACTGTTTGATAATCAGCAAAAGCCTTAGGACCATAATATGGATGATGCAAGTTCTGCATGAAAGGAATGCCCTCAATATATCTCTCAATGGTTAGAATTGCGTTATGCTTTGCCCGTATACTGGGGTTCATTGAAGAGGTGATATCCCTTTGAATTGTTGCATCCAACATCTTTTGAAAAGAATTGCCATTTAGAATCTTACTAATTCGTCTCCTTTATATCCGGTATATTATATGCATTCCCAATTGTGCTTATACCTTATTCTACTTTCAAAAAATACTTTTTGCTTCTTTTGACTCCTTGTGCAATCAACTCATGCTCATCAGTAAGCTTTTTCAACAATCGATACGCTTGAGGCGCATTCACATGGAGAAGATCGATCACATCTTTTCGTGTCACAAATCCCTTTTGTTTTGCAAGTTTGAGAATTAACTCTCGATATCGAATCTGCTCAACATCTGTCTGGCGAACATACGCCGTTGGACTCTGATATAGTTTTGCACTTAAAACATATGCACGGCTACGACCAGTTCCTATTGCTTCGATCAACCCGGCTTCTATCAGACGTTCGACAGTAGCACGCACCCTGCTTTCGAGGATTCCCGTATTTGTGATAACCTCACGCAGCGTCAATCTGCGATTCTGACGAAGCGCGTTGAGAACAAGCAGCGTGTTAATTGGTAAGAGTTCTCCCGTTCGTCTTTGATGATCTGTAATCATCGAGATCATTTGCTCATCCGGCATACCACGCGGGATAAAAAGGCTCACACTTGTCGGTGTTGTTGCAGAGTAATCTGGCAAGTCGCGCCCATATTTGAGAGACCCCTCAAAGATTCGATCAACACCGCGTCCTGACCGCTCCGCCAATCCGATCCGTTTGAGTGCATCAGCAAGCGCAGGATTTCGACCATGCGGTTCAACCTAGAGAATGTTTTCAAAAGTCATGCCCTCAATGAATCCGTCTGGATTAACAACCATCAATCCGTCGGCATCAATCTGAACAAGCACCCGGCCAAGATGCGTGACTCATTTGCATCCATATTGTCGAAACGCATCAAATAATGTCGAAACTGCCTCTATATTACAGATGATTACTAATGCTAGTAGCCAATAGTCACTTTTAATCGCAACTTGCATTTAGTAATTCCAACAAGTTTTTTTCAGGAGGCAAATGAAATGGCCAAAGAACTTAGAACAAATGCAGAGAAAAGGGCTTTAGAAGCGGAAAATCTTGCGGCTTTTCAAGGAATTAAACTACTTTTTATACGAAATGAAGTGGAGAAAATGCTATCGCTTATTGGGCAGAATGGCATTTTCGATCAATATACTCGGCATGATATAAGTCATATAGATGGAATGCTGAATATTACTGACTGGGTTATTCCAGAAAAAACAAAAGAAAGTATGAGCAAAGCCGATTGGCTTATGTTAGTCCTGTCTATCTATTTTCATGATTTAGGTATGCTCGTTACAAAGGCCGAGTTTGAAGCACGATCGAGCGATGCTGGTTTTAATGAATTTAAAAATCGGGTGTTTGCAGATGAAAAGGGTAGCGAGTATAAAAAACATGTAATGGGTTTAGGCGATGAAAGTGACCGCTTTTTATATCAAGAATATGTAAGGACTCAACATGCTATTAGGATACAAAAATGGATTTCGGACATATACTACGAGCAGATACCAGAACAGAGTAAAGGTATTGTTGAATCAATAAGAAACATGCTACACCATCTTGATTCAAGATTCTTACGTGATTTAGGACAAGTATGTGCTAGCCATCATTTAGATGATTTAGATAACTTCTCAAAGTATAATACTTGTGCAAAATATGGGAACAGTTCTGATGAACAAGCGAATCTACAGTATGTTTCTATTATTTTAAGGACAGCAGATATTTTACATATTACTAATGATCGTACACCGTCAGTGCAGTTTTTCATTATAAATCCAAGCAATGCAAAAAGTATCATCGAATGGCAAAAGCAAATGGCCGTAAAAGCAGTAACAGCAAAAAAACCTCGCAATGCCGATGGTAATATTGATGAATCGCTTCCAAAAGATACTATCGAGATTTCTGCTTATTTTGATAAACCAGATCAAGCCGAGGCTTTCTTTGGATTAAGCTCCTATATTATGTATATGCGCCAAGAAATTCAAAAGAATTATGATTGGGTTCAATCATCAATTAAAAAAGAAGGTACTTTAGACTATTTGTACCCTTGGCGTAAAATTGATGATGAAGCAATAGAAACCTTGGGATTTGAGCCACATCAATTGCAGTTTACTGTCGATCAATCTAATATACTTCAAATGCTAGTTGGCCATACACTGTATAATGATTCCTCCGTTGTAATTAGAGAGCTTATCCAAAATGGGATAGATGCTATTAAACTGCAGTATTGTATTGAAAACCATTCAGATAATACGCCAGAAAAAATCCCAGACTATATTGAGACGGGAGCGGTACATGTTGTTTGGGAAGAAAGCGAAAGAATATTAAGAATTTCAGATAATGGGACAGGTATGACCATATACGAAATTGAAAATTATTTATTAAAAGTTGGAACTTCTAAATATCGCACAGAAACCTTTCAAAAAAAGTATCCTGAATTTCCAGCAATCAGTAGATTTGGTATTGGTATATTAACATGTTTTTTAATTGCAGACGATATTGATATAGCTACTAATTCAGTAGATGAAGACACTGCCAATCTTATCTCATTAAGAAATGTAAACGGCAAATATTTACTTAAAAAACTTCCCAAAAACGCAATAGGCTCGTTTATTGCCAATCATGGCACTGAGATAGTTTTACATGTGCGCTCTAATGTAAATATTGATAATATACTTTCTGCATGTCAAAAATGGATAGTTTTCCCGCAATGTAAAGTAACCCTAAGCACTGCAAAAGATTCTGAGATTTCAATTGGTTATCGCACGCCAAAAGACGCCTTAATCGATTATTTAAATTCTAATCAATATAAGGTTGATGAACATAAATATAAAATTGAGGAGATAAGCGAAAATGGTATTACCTTGGCATATGCTCTTCGGTATAACAAATACCTAAATGAATGGTCTTTTATTAGTGATAAAGAAATAAAATCCGATAATTATTCACCAATAGGATTATGTATCGAAGGAATCCGTGTCGAATTTGCAACCCCTGGTTTCAATACTACTACCATTGTAGCAGTTGCTAATGCACATAATTGTCCTTTAGCATTAACAAATGTAGCTCGTTCAGCTATCGAAGAAAACGGAAATAAAGATCAATTTCTGCGTACTTTGTATGGATTTTATGCTAAACATATACAATTGCAAATAAACACATTTCAGCAAGAACGTTCACTAGATTGGGCAATTGATGAATGTAAATATGTAATGCTACCTTTATTGCAATCAAGCCGTGAGAAAGATGCTCTTCAAAACAAATCCGCATTTTTTGATGCCTTTGATGAATTGCATTGTATTGTAATAGAAACATGTGATGGTCGAAAAGCTGTATCGGTGAAAGAGATTAATAATCTTCTGACGATCAAAGTTGTTGACAGTGATATGGTAACAGCTGCAACTTCTCTGCTTCGAGAAGTCAAAAATGATACAACATTATTTAATTTACTTCATGCAGTAAGACCAGAAGTAGATATTTCGTTTTCTACACCAATTTTGTGCCACTACGATAGAAATGACTTTTTATGCAGCCGCGCAATATCTGGCAAACAAGTCTCTTCAATGGAAGTTATAAAAGAACAAAGACGGGTTGATCTAGAGTTTTCTAGCGATATACACAATTGGGATACATTTTCAGGAAATAGAGGCACCAAAATCCATATACCCATTATAGATTTTGACATTAAAGGGCTTTCTGATGAGTTTGGTGTGTATACGATTGATGGAATCTACTTGTCATCTAAAAATCCATTTTTGCAATATCTGAAAGAAATAATAAAGAATTTTGATTATTTACATTTAAATACAGATTATCAACTAGTCTCTATGTTGCTTATAATAGCATGCGACGATCAAATTTTACGAATAAAAAAACCATTGCAAAATACTTCTGAATCACTATTTAATAGGGCTTTGCGCCATATTGGCTTTGCTGATTTAGATCTGTTATGGCAAAGAATTGATAAGGATGATTTTATTCATCATCTGTTCAAAAATGAATATGTTCTTTATCGTCCCAAAGATTGGTCTAGACATACTGATAATTATGAAAGGGGAGATTACTATATGGATTTTGATTAACATATATTACTTTAAATCGGCCTATGCACACATCAGCCACCCGCAAGGCTTCCTACCAAAAGGAGTAAAAGTACTTAATCTGTACTCAACAAGCGTCAAAAAGCCCGGAACCGCTTGTCCATCAAGCGGTTCCGGGTTTATGTTGCTTATTCCCACCCTGCTGGGCTTAACGCATTTTGCGTAATTTTAAGCATTGTCGTCTATATGATGATTCTGAATCTCTGTGGTACTCCTATTCTCCTGCCTGTACAACCTCTTTTTATCATTTTGTTATCAGGGTGATAACGGAGAGGCTGGCTCGCTGCGGGGATTGGAATATCCACATATAAATTATAACCCATAATATCGTTTGCATCAAGTGTGAAATAATAAACCGACAAAATTGCGCAAAGCCAACTCAGGTACCATGTCCAATAGAAACGATTGCCTTTGAAATATCTGATAATGTTGTTTCTCTTAGATCTTCATTCTCGATCTTATTCGCAATTGAGTTTGCTAATAAAAGGTTATTGCTTTCCGCGAATTTCGCATGAAACTGAACTGCTGCTTCAAGATTTTGCGTGTACATTTTAATAAAGATGGCACCAATAGAATCAACAATCACGCCACTAACATTACCTATAATAAGCAACAGTTTATCAGTATCCAGATATACATATGCCACACAACTAAGCGCAACTATTCCTATGCCGAACAAAATCATTATAATGCCGAGTGTTGAAAGGAATTTGGTCTGTGCAATATTCATATCATAATATCGCATCAACTCTTTTTGATTAATTTTAAAAAGCTTTTCAGCTCTTAATGCGCGTTTGCTGGGATCAATCTGAGAGAATTCTTTTTCCTCAATCGCTGCGTCCTCTTCTATTTTTTCAATACGCTTTGCCTCTTTTAAATCAAAATAGCTGCTTATTGCAATCAGCAATAGAAGGAAGGAGATAGCACCAAAAACAAACGTGACGACTTTGCCTATAATATACTTAAAAATCACGAGATAGACAATATATGTTATAAGAATTCCTATGCCGCTACACACTAAGGCACCAAATATTGCGCTTTTTGCTCTCTCTGATCTTTTCTGCTCCTTACCCGTTTTAGTATTTCCACTCATTTCTCTTCCTCCATTCAATCAAGTAGCATCATAAATGCTCCTTTCACTCTGCTTTCAAAAAATACTTTTTGCTTCTTTTGACCCCTTGTGCAATCAACTCATGCTCATCAGTAAGCTTCTTCAACAATCGATACGCTTGGGGTGCGTTCACATGAAGAAGCTCGATAACATCTTTTCGTGTCACAAAGCCCTTTTGTTTTGCAAGCTTGAGAATTAGTTCTCGATATCGTATCTGATCAACATCCGTCTGACGGACATATGCCGTCGGATTCTTATATAGCTTTGCGCTTAAAACATATGCTCGGCTACGACCGGTTCCTATTGCCTCAATCAAACCAGCCTCTGTTAGGCGTTCGACAGTGGCTCGCGCTTTACTTTCGAGGATTCCCGTACTCGTGACAACCTCCTGCAGCGTCAATCTGCGATTCTGGCGAAGTGCGTTGAGAACGAGCAGCGTATTGAGCGGCAAGAGTTCTCCCGTTCTCTTTTGGTATTCTGTGATCATCGTGATCATCTGTTCATCAGGCATGCCGCGCGGGATAAAAAGTTTCACACTTGTTGATGTCGTTTCAGAGTAGTCTGGCAAGTCGCGCCCATATTTAAGAGAGCCCTCAAAAATTCGATCAACACCACGTCCCGACCGCTCCGCTAGTCCGATCCGTTTGAGTGCATCTGCAAGTGCCGGATTACGACCGTGTGGTTCAACTCGGAGGATGTTTTCAAAAGTCACCCCCTCAATGAATCCGCCTGGATTAACAACCATCAACCCGTCCGCGTCAATCTGAACAAGCACACGGCCAAGCCGCGTATAATCCCTATGTGCATAGGCATTGACAATCGCCTCGCGAATCGCCCTTTTGTCAAACTCAGGAATTGAGATTCGGATCAATCCGGCTTCCATTTCTCGTTCAGGATTTCTGGCATCGACAAAATCGACAATGCGTTCAATCGCGGAAAGTAGCGGTAAATAGAATGACTCGTTTGTTTGAAGTTCTGTTCCGTTAAGCATTTGAAATGCAGACTCTGCCGTTGGCACATATTCCTTCAAACGGTCTTTACGCCCAATGAGCAGCATACCCGTATAGGTCGGAATCAGTTTATCTCCTGTGGAAACCACAAACTGTAATGCCTGATCCAGCTCTTCATCTGAAAGCTCAAGCAGCATATTCTCTCCGTGATATGTTTTGATAATCCCACGAAGACGCTCTCTTTCGACGGGGTCTAAATCAGCATATTGCGCACCCGGAACCGGCTGTGCCGAGAAATCGAGCACAGACAGTTCACTAAGTCGTGTATTAATCTCGTAAGGATACATCGGCACATTCTCAGGCATACCATCCATTTTCAAACGGCGACGCTGAATCTTTCCCGAACTGGACGCTACGATGCTCCTACTCTTCGGCACATGAATTACCAATATCTGTGGATCTGATTCAATCATCTCCAGCCTTACAGAAATCGGTGGAATGGTTTTATTTGCGATAAACGCGGCGAGCCTGATTATATCCTTATGATCTTTGTGTAGGCCCGTAACCTTTCCATCGTCCTCAACACCAAGAAATAAATCACCACCGTTTGTGTTGGCAAACGCGACAATCACATCAATCAGTTCGTCGTCAGAAAACTTACGAATATCGCTTTTAAACTCAACGTCAAGGCTTTCTCGATCTGGGATCATTCTTTCCACGTCAACTCACCTCTTCTGATACATGTTTTACCCACTTTACAAAAATAATACCACATTTGTGGTAAAACGTCAACGCTTTATTACAACGCGTGGTATTTGCTGCTGCTATTTATGCTAATAGGGTTCTATTGAAGAGGACCATCATATTAAATGTAACATCAGAGCATATAGAACACTTTATATTTTCACATCTATCCTGCTTATCATTTATAAATAGCTATAACTTCAACTTTTAACACAGGCCCCTCTACCTCAATCTTGTCAATCCCTACAGGTTTTTCGCTACTTATCATATGTCGACGAGCAGTTCTTGGAAAACGAATAAAGTCTTTGAGCGGATCAAAAATCACAACCTTTTCTTTTCGTACCATACCAACCACTTTGCAAAGAATATATACCTCCTGATCAGCATAGTCTTCAAGGTTTAAATAGTCTTCATGAAGATACTTCGTGTTTAACTTCCCTGCAAGAATAAAATCATCATACTCAGCAATTAGAGGAATATCCGCAGATGCATTACCCCAAATATTCTGCAATGCCTCTTGTTCGCCAGAAGATTTTGTTTCAATCTTTCCAATTAGCATTGGTTTAAATTGCTCTATTAAATTGACCACATCAAATTGTTCAGGGATTTCAAATCTTGTGCAGAGTCGAATTAGTTTCATAGCAGGAACCGTTGTAGGATCATATTCTGCATTGAGAACGCAGTCAAAATAGTCTTCTCCATCAAGCTTATTCAGATCCAGTTCAAAACGATCATAATCGAAGCTTATATCTTTTTCAAAATTACTGCTAATATCAGTTTCCACAGTTCTGTTGACTCCAAAGCCACTAAGGCAAGCATTAACACCCATCGCTTTTCTTTGAGTAATCGCCTTGGGTTGCGCATGGTTCTTGCCATCAATTTGCCTGTGATATGTATAAAGCTTATCCTCATCCAAATAAACAAAACTTCTAAACATGCGATGCTCCTTCCATCTAGTATGATTATCTAGCTCAATTATATATCGCATATCTGCAATATATGTATTCCTATAACAATATATAATAAGGCATCTTTTATTTATTTAATCGACACAGCCTGCTCCGCTCTGTAATCAGTGATCCAGCTTTCTTGCACAATACAGCAACACTGTCCATATCATCATCGACCAGCGCCTTCTCAATGTCATCAATGCAGATGGTCAGATTGGCTTCTGTTTCGCTTGTTGCCGCGCTGCTCACAGGATCACTGTAACGCAGTTCTTCTGACAGTTGTTTCAGCAGCGGCAATATCTGCTGATCCTGAGTCTGTCCAAGAAGCGCAACTGCCTTTGACTGCAATGCTCTCATGCAGGAAACATTCGCTTGCAGAACAGTATCCTGCCTTTGAATCTCATCCCGCATAGCTGTTGTCGAGAGAAGACCCAGCGCAGTCGCGGCAATCAGCAACGTCTCAAGGACGATGAGCAGCCAGATCGGGAACAACGCTCCGACGGCCATTGCCACCAGCGATAACACAAGCTGTACCACCAGATATGCGCAGCCGATGTGTGCAATCGGGAAACCATAAAGCCGACTGCGCAGATTTTGTCCGCAACCGAAGGAAACAAGAATGATCGGAAGCTGTACCAGAATAGCAAGCACACCTAAAACATAGCCAATCCAGAACGGCGCTGTATGCGCAAAAGGAA